>JALLOO010000022.1 GCA_027717985.1 Patescibacteria group bacterium AH-259-L05
AAATATACCATGTATATTTTAAATGGAGTTCATTCAACAATTAATGAGAGGAGGCGTGATGGCTGCACAAACTAAGAAAGAAAAAATACGCACATTCTTTGAGTTAGCAGGATTTGAGGAGGCGATAAGAGAAGTGAGAGAAGAATGGAAAAGAATGTCAAATTTAACTGAAGAACAGAAAAATATTTTTAATGGATTTACTGATACAATGGTAGAGACCATGAGGGCTACGTTTGAAAATGTGATCAATGAAGAATTTAATAAAACAGAGGTTGAGGAATTTATTGCAATACATGGCAGCGAACTTTATAAACGGTTTGTGAAGGCACAAAAAAAGATGGATGAAATAACAGCACCAAAGGCAGAAATATTAAGGGTGCAAGAGAGTCAAGAATTGTCAGAAGCTTCACTTTTTCCAGGCGGGGAAAAGGGAGAGGCATAAGGCATACAAGAGGCCGAGAAGTTTTGATTAAATTCTTCTACAGGGCAAACATAAAAAGTCCCCCTAAAGGGACTTTTTCTTGTTAAGGATATTCAGGATAGCGCAATGGACCATAGTCTCGTGGAAGTGATCCTTCTCTAAGCCAATGGTAATAACCTTTGAGTGCTTTTCTGCCGACCGTACATGTTTTTCGGTCATCGTTGATTATGGTACCATCCATACTCCCTCTTCCCTTGATTCGTTTTTTTGCATCGCGTAAAAATTGATCTGCAAGATCCCATGCTTCGATCCTGTTATGTTTTTGTTCGCAATGTTGAGCATAGAGTGTTGTTGCGGTAATCATGACAAGATCAATGCCAGTTTTTGCAAGTCTGTCAACGACAGCTTGCCGATCATACAGTTTTTTACCGTACCAAAGCATTGCATAAAAGACCTTTCGTGCAAGATGGCGGCTCTTGCGTTCAACATAGCGGAGATGTTTTCTAACACGAGGATGGTCGCCTTCGACATTTTTTATAATCCATTGGTTGAGGTACCACGGTATATAGAAATTGCCAAGACGGAGTGCTTCATGTACCTTTGCAATCCCTTTAAATTTTCCTGCAATAAAATCTTTTCCTTCTCGAAGATGCGGATCCCATGCTTCGCGACTAAAAAAGGGAGTCAGGACATCAGTTGCGCCTTCGCCAATGCGATACAGTTTTGCATCGCGAACGAGCTGCTCTGAGGGAAATGCCATTTCTCCTCTGACGCGTTTTGAATCTGCGGTTTCATACCCTCTGCCCCCAAAGAGGATCTGAGAATCTTCGAGAAACTGAATCGCTGCTTCAGAACAGAATACTTTGGTAAGTGCCGCTTCTACCCGGATATCAGTTGTTTTGTTGTCAGCCATCTGGGAAGCGAGCCATGTTGCCGCGTCCATGGCAAAAAGGTTTGATGCCATGTGTGCAATGCGTATGGTTTGTGTTTCGTGTTTGCCAAGCGGTTTGTTAAAGGTAATACGGAAATTGAGCCAGTCGAGTGTTGGTTGCCATGCTTGTTTTGTCATTCCCAAGACTATTGGATTAATACTTACCCGACCAGTATTGAGAATGGTGAGTGCATATTTGAGTCCCTTACCAATGCGTCCAATAACATTTTCTACTGGTATACGTACATTGGTAAATCCAATCCATGCGTTTTCAATTCCTCTTCCTCCCTCAAACTGACAGCGCTGCAAGATTTTAATCCCTGGCGTGCCCATTTCAACAATAAAGGACGTGATGACGTTGTCATCTGCATTGTTTCCTTCTGACACTGGCGTCCAGATAGTTTTTCCGTTTTCATCTTTTTCTTTTTTTGCCGGTACGCGTGCCATAAGAAGAATAACACCCGCAATAGGAGCATTGGTACACCAGAGTTTTTGCCCGTCGACGATATAATGGGTCTTTTCCTTGTTCAGTACTGCTTGAGCCACCATACTTGCAGGATCAGATCCGACCGAGGGTTCGGTCAGCGCAAATGCAGAAATGTCTTTTTGTGCAACGCGCGGTAAGTAGGTTTGTTTTTGTTTTTCATTTCCGAAAAGGAGAATCGGCATTGAAACGCCAATTGATTGGTGTGCAGAAAGGGTGAGTCCAAATATATTGCACCAGCTTGAAACCAAAGCAAGGACGCGGTTGTAGTTTGTTTGAGAAAATCCCAGTCCTCCATATCGTTTTGGAATTTTCATACCAAAGAGACCAAGTTCAAAGGCATATTTGAATACACGCTCAGGAATTTTTGCACTACGTTCAATCTCATCAGGGTCTACGTACGCACGCAAAAATGCTTCAACTTTTTTACAATATTCATCACCGATTTGCTTATCTTGAGAAGATTGTTCAGGAAACGGCATGATAAGGTCAAACTGGGGTCGGCCTGCAAAAAGACCAGTCGTAAAACTCGGCTGTGTCATTGTTTCCCGCGCTGCTTCAATTTCTTGTATATCTTTCAAAAACGTTTTTGCCATAATTCCTCCCTGTACTTTGTATATAGGTAAAGATCTAGTAATACGGTAGCAGATTTTGTACTCTTGGCAAGAGCCTGGGATCGTAACCACAACACACCGTGGTCTTGACAAAAAAGAAGTTTTATGTTACAATAAAGATAATCAAAATTGAGAGGAGGAAACATGAGTACCGAAGAGATCAGAACCGGTCGCCATAATCATGGGATAGTTATCGGGTGCGTTCATATGGGCGCTTTAATTAATGCAGGCGCCTTGAAAAGTAAGGATGATTTTGCGTGTCGCAGGCTAACCCGAAAAGATTTTTTTCTATATCCTGGCGGCGATCCATGGGGACCTATTAAGAATAAAGATAATCAAAAAGGAGGGAGAAGAGATGAGTGAACAAGCAGAGGGGCTAGAGCCATTGGAAGCCGACGAGATAGGATTCGTCATCCCTGCACTACATAACCCTGCGAAGGATAAAATACTATACGTAGTAAACTTTCATCTGTTTTCTGGCGATCATATTGAAGGCCTTGACCCCAATGAGATAGTTGCGACAGATAAGGACTATGAGGTTGTCACACCTGCTCTTGGTCCCGAACACCAGCTTAAAGGATGCCAGTCATAAGTTCTTAGCCATGGAAAAGTCGGCAGACATTTGTCTGCCTCTTTTTTTAATCTTTTTATCTGCTATACTGATATCCATGTCTGAGATTAAAACAACAAAGCTGTTTGAAACATTACGCCAATGGCGCAATGATATGGCAATCAAGGAAGGCAAAAAGCCATATATGGTGTTTAATAATGAAACGCTTAAACTTACGGCTCTCGCGCTGCCACAGACAAAAGACGATCTTCAAAGTATTAAAGGTTGGGGAGAAAAAAAGATTAAACGATATGGCGATGAAATTCTTGTCCTTGTCAATAATCCTGATGCAATGCCAACACAATCATCAGATCAAACACTTTCCGTACAACAGTTTTTAGAACTTGTTAATAAAACATTATTTCAACACGTGAGCGCGGTAAAAGTGCGTGGAGAAATTACCGAGGTAAGCAAGCGGGAGCGCTATGCATTTTTTCAGCTTAAGGATTCAAGCAATGATAATGATTATTTAGTAGAATGCTTTGTAAGCTGGCGCAATTATGACGAACTGAATCATCTGTTAGAGGATGGATTTGAAGTGGTGGTGCTTGGTTTTTCTAAGGTATATAAAACAGGCCGGTTTCGTCTTGAGGTAGAGAAAATAGATCCGGTCGGCGAGGGGGCGTTGAAAAAAGCATTTGAGTTGTTAAAGAAAAAATTAGCAGCAAAAGGCTATTTTGATTTGAAACGAAAGCGGCCCGTGCCAGAAATAGTTCAGAGCATAGGATTAATTACGTCTGAAGCGAGCGCGGCTATTAATGACTTTCGGAAGAATTTAGGAAACTATGGCTTTCACCTTTATTTGCGTGATGTGTTAGTTGAGGGCGACCGGGCCGAGGAATCAATTATCTCTGCTATTGAATGGATTAATAAACATCGCCCCGATTTAGATGTATTAGTTTTGATGCGTGGGGGAGGCAGTTTAGAGAGCTTAAAAGCATTTAATTCAGAAGGTGTTGCTGATGCAATGATAACGTCACGTTTGCCCATCATAACCGGCATTGGCCATGAAAAAGATATAACCATTGCTGATTTTATTGCTGATAAGAGTTTTTCAACGCCCACGGCAGTCTCAGTATTTATTCGCACCCAACGGGAAGAACTTATTGCAAGTATTGAATCATACTATAATGAACTGATTGATATAATGAATGAGAAGTTCAGGTATAAAAAAGAGCATTTAAAATATATGTATGAACGCTTATCAGGTGGGGTTCAACATGTTTTTAATGCATATAGGTTGTTAGAACAAGCTTTCCTACGGAGTTTATATCAATACAGCACCACTATTGATACATGGACGCATCGCTTACATATGGCAGAGCAATATGGATTAAATGGATTTGAACGTCAATTACGATTAGGTCAGGAAAAAATAAATGCATTACACAGTGTGCTTACCACACTTAATCCAGAAGCAATTTTAAAGCGGGGATATAGTATCACCTATGATAGTGATAAAAATACAATCAAAGATGTCAAACAGGTGAAGCACTATCAAAAATTATTAACTAAATTATATCGCGGGGAAATTATATCCCGCGTTGAAAAAACAAAATAAGGAAACCTTGAAATTTTCGTTCGGGCGCAAAAGAAAAAATAAATTTTTTCTTTTGACCCTCACTTCAATTATAATTATGGCAGACAAAAAACAAGATTTAAAAAGTGCATTAGAGCAATTAGAAAGACTTGTTAATGAGCTGTCTTCTGACGATGTTGATGTTGAGCAAGGGCTGAAAAAATTTAAACAAGGAGCAGAATTAATTACCTTTTGCCGATCGCAATTGAGACAAGCAGAAAACGAGTTTAAAAAACTGAAAAGCACGCTTGAAACAGAGGAAGAAGATAAAGAATAAGTTTTGGACACCGCGTGTCCAGGTGAAGATATGCTTGATGAAAAGATTACAAATGCGCGCCGCATTACGGTTATGGGGCTTGGAAGCTATAAGCAGGGGAGCGGGATCTCAACTGCTTTATTTTTTGCGAAACTCGGAGCAAAGGTTCTCGTTACTGACCTGAAAACGGGAAAAGAATTGCAATCACAGGTTGAAAAGCTCAAAATATATAAAAATGTGAGTTTTGTGTTAGGAAGGCACAGAAAACAGGATTTTAAAAATATTGATCTGGTATTTCAAAACCCCTTGGTGCCTGATTATTCCCCGTATATACAATTGGCACGCAAAAATAACATTCCGGTAATTAATGATTGGACTATTTTTTTATCACTCTGTGATAATGTGGTGGTTGGTATCACCGGCACCAAAGGAAAAAGTACCACGACGTCATTAATATACGAGTTTTTAAAAGCAGGAAACGTTCCTGCTGTTTTATGTGGTAATATTGGCGATTCGCCTTTACAATATTTTCTGTCACCCCGTCATTCCTCTTTGTCACCCCGTCATTCCGCGCAATCCTCTTGTCATTCCGCGCTTCGCGCGGAAAGACAGGGAAAGGGGCGTCATTCCTCCTTAGGGAGGAATACGGTTATGGTTGCTGAACTTTCCTCGTGGCTGTTGCGTGGATTTAAGGAGATAAAAACAAGCCCGCATATTGCCGTGATAACCAATTTATTAGTTGATCATCAGGATAAGTATAAGGGTTTAAAAGTGTATTATCGCGACAAAGAAAATATTTTTAAATATCAAAACTCAAATGATTATTTGATTTTAAATAAAGACAATGCTGAATCAAGAAAATTAGCCAATAAGGCACAATCAAATATATATTGGTTTTCAAAAAATACGTTTGATGGCAACGGCGTGTATATACAAGGAAGTAGTATTTATTTTCAAGCGAGTGAGCGAAAAGTAAATGGTAATTTTACTTTTCCGAGCGAGCGCAGGAAACAAGGTTTTTCTTATTTTCAGAATAACCAGAAGAGAAAAAAGATTTGTTTGGTCAGTGACATTAAAATAAAAGGGGAACACAATAAAGAAAATGTGTTAGCTGCCATTTTAGCTGCGTTGCTGTATGGCGTGGATCAAAAAAATATTATCCGTGTTCTAAGAGCGTTTAAGGGCATTCCATACCGTCTCGAGTATGTAAGGACAATACAGGGAGTACAATATTATAATGACACTGCGGCGACCAGTCCTGACGCAACCATTGCTGCACTTCAAACGTTTCAAGACAAAAAAGGGAAAATAGTTTTGATTGGCGGGGGGCATGATAAAAATTTGGATTATAAAGATTATGTCAAAGAAGTGAACAAATATGTTAAAGCCCTTATTCTTTTCCCCGGCACAGCTACAGACAAAATCCTCAACTACGGGTCCCCGGTATCCATAGTTGTGTCATCTATGAGAGAGGTGATAGAACAGGCGCAAAAAGTTGCTCAAAAAGGTGATATCGTACTTCTTTCGCCCGGAGCGGCAAGTTATGGATTGTTTAAAAATGAATTTGATCGAGGTAATCAGTTTATGAAATTAGTTAAAAAATTATGAAGAAGATTTTAAAGTTTGGATACAGATATCATTCCTTACAAACTTCAAGGTTCTTCCAAGCGAAGCGAGGAAGGTTCTTATTAACAATTATTGTAATTGTTGTTGTAGCAGGTGCAATCTGGCTTGGTTTGTTTGTGCGGAAAAATTGGGCAGGTATAAAGCCAGTTGTTAGCGCTCCGCCTGAAGATATTGTTGAACTCATTCCTGTATTCCAAGAGCAAAAACCAGATGAAGAAGTCGGAGGTCGTGCCGTCGATTTACTAACAAATACGACGGGGATGCCGTTGAATCTAATGGATGGGTTTTCTATCTCTATTTTTGCCAAAGAATTAGGAAAACCTCGAGTAGTGACGTATGATCCGCTTGGAAATATGGTGGTAAGTATTCCAAAACAAGGTCGAGTAGTTGCCTTGCCCGATAAAGATAATAATGGAGTTGCTGATGAGATAGTAACAGTTATTGATGGTTTAAATCGCCCCCATGGCTTAGCGACGCGATGTGGAAAAGAAAGCTGTGAGTTTTATATTGCTGAATCAGATCAGGTCGCCGTATATGCGTATGATCAAGAAAGTTTAAAAGCATTACATAAGAGAACAATTGTTAATCTCCCTGACGGAGGCAATCATTTTACCAGAACTATTTTGTTTCTTCCTCCGCCTTCTGACGGCAGATTTTTAGTCTCAGTTGGCTCCAGTTGTAATGTATGTCATGAAAAAGATTGGCGGCGGGCAGCAATTTTAGCTGCGTATGCAGATGGAAGCGATTTTAAAGTTTTTGCCTCAGGGCTTCGCAATGCTGTATTTATGGTCACTCATCCAATAACAGGAGACGTATGGGCAACTGAGATGGGCAGGGATTGGTTAGGTGATGATTTGCCGCCTGATGAGATTGATATTGTAGAAGAGGACAAGGATTATGGCTGGCCGTATTGTTATGGAGAAAAGATCCATGATACTGATTTTGATCCATCTATTGAAGCAAAGGAGCGTTGTGAAAGATCAGAGCCTTCCTCCATTGATGTTCCCGCACATTCATCTCCTTTAGGACTTGTTTTTATTCCCGAGAGCGCCAGCTGGCCAGAGGATTATTGGTATGATTTGTTAGTGGCATACCATGGTTCATGGAATCGAACGGTGCCAACGGGGTATAAAATTGTGCGTCATAAATTTGATAAAAATGGTAATTATGAAGGTGTAGAGGATTTTATAACGGGCTGGTTAACTGAGGAGGGTAAAGCCCTGGGCCGTCCCGTTGATATTGTAATTCATGAAGGAGCAATATACATCTCAGATGATAAAGCCGGCGTGATTTATAAGGTAGAGTATCATGGTCAAGAAGAATAAAAAACTTGTTATCTTTGACGTTGATGGGGTGTTGTTAGATAACACCATGGGTGGATTTAAAGAAATTTTAGTTATTTTGGGTAAGCGTAAACAAGTCCAGATTCTTGATAGGGAGTATCAAAAAAGAAAATATCAGGGGCCGTGGGGTTTGGAAGAATTGGCTAAGTTGTATAAAGATTTTTCCAAAGATAAGTTAAACAAATTAGCCCTTGAATATTGTAGTAAAAATCTAATGAAGGGAGCAAAAGAAGTTATTGACGAGCTTAAAAACAAGAATTATATGATAGGAGCTTTAAGCACCAATTCTCAATTTATTATGCAGACGTTGACTGATTTGTTAGGCTTGGATTTTTCATACGGCACCGAACTTGAATATAAACATAATAAAGCCACGGGCAAGATTTATAAAAAAGTAGATCGCTATACAAAAGCTGAGATTTTAAAAGAGAAAATAAAGCAGTTTAGTTTGCATAAAACAGATATAATAGTAGTAGGGGATTCGGTTACTGACTTGCCTATGGCAGAACTTGCCGGGCTTTTTATCGCGTTTAACCCCAAGGAGAGGATAGTAAAAGAGTGTGGTGATGTTATAATACAAAAGAAAGATCTCAAAGGAATCTTACAATATATTAATAGTTAATAGATGTAATATGACAAAGCTTGTTGAATTTAAAAATCATAAAGGGGAGGTATTAAGAGGGTTGCTCGATACGACCCAAAGTCGAAAAGGGGTGATTTTTTTGCACGGTTTTGAAAGAACTACGATTGAGCCTAAATTTAAAAATATTGCTGATACATTAAAAGGGGAAGTTAATTTGTTTCGGTTTGATTTTTCTGGAACTGGGTTGTCAGATGGGAGGTTTGAAGATATTTCTGCTCAGAAGCTAGCTCAAGAGCTAAAAAAAGCCATTTTCGTTTTTAAAAGAAATTGTAAAGGATTGAAAAATATTATGGTGATTGGCCATAGTTTTGCTGCGTGCATTATTTTAGAGTTTATTATGAGGGGATATGGTACAATACATAGGACGATTTTTTTAGCGCCGCCATTAAACCATAAAGAGGTGCTAAAATATTTATTTACGTTTTCACAATATAAAAAAGACGCAGGAACAGAGATAACATGGAGGAATTTTAAAAAATACTTTAATCAACAGGCATATGAGAGAGAATTTATAAAACCAAAACGAATGATGAAAGCGCATTATGTATTCAATACATATTATTTAGAAAATAGAGACAAAGATTATCAGGATTATTTTAAAGATCTTGCTATAGATTTAAAAAGCATTCTCATAGTCCATGGCGATAGTGATACGACCATACCTATTGAAAGTAATGACCAATTGCCAAGAGATGTGAGAGTGATAACAGTTAAAAAAGGCGATCATGACCTGCAACGGCCAGATATGGTTACACAATATCTGAATGAAGTTATAAAATTCATTAAAAAATGAAAGACAATGAAATAATCTTTATTGACAAGTCAAAGGACATGAGCTCGTTTGACGTGATACGAGTTTTGCGAAAAAAGCTAGGAGTTAAAAAAATGGGTCACGCTGGTACACTAGACCCGTTGGCAACCGGACTTTTAATTATTGGGATAGACAAGGGTACAAAAAAGCTTAAACAATATGTTGGCCTCGATAAAACCTATGTCATGGAAGTATTGTTGGGCAAAAAAACAGACACCGGGGACTTAGAAGGTAAGGTTATTGAAGAAAAGCAGGTAGATAAAGTTTCCAAAGAGAAAATTAAAAACGTTTTAAAGTCAATGGAGGGCGAGCTTGAACTTCCCGTGCCCCTGTATTCAGCAGTGAAGATAAAGGGCAAGCCCTTATATAAATATGCACGAAAGGGTATAGAGGTTGAACCTCCACGAAGAAAAACAAACATACATTACTTAAAGTTTTTAGATCTAAAAAAGCAAGGAAAGCGCTGTATTCTCAAAGTAGAGATGAAATGTCAAAAAGGAACCTATGCTCGCTCTGTTGCCGAAGAAATTGGCAGCAGGTTGAACCTGCCCGCAACGGTGGAAAATCTTAGAAGAACAAAAATAGGTGACTTTAATATCTCCCAGGCACAAGCCTTAGATAAGTTTTCCAGTGTTAAAAATTAAAAAGTATGGTAATATAGTTATAAGGTTGTGATAAAAAGTTTAATAATAAACTTAAATGTTAATACTATGAAAAAGGCCAAATTAGGATTAGTTATTATATCAGTTTTTGCATTGACTGTATTGGTTTTTCAGCCGGTCTTAGCGGGAAAGACATTTCAAGCAGCGGGGGTAATTAATATTCGCACTGGCGACTCAGTAGCGAGTATTGTGGTGCCACCAGAGGCAGTAGGGCGTGCTCATGTGATTGTTT
>JALLOO010000023.1 GCA_027717985.1 Patescibacteria group bacterium AH-259-L05
ACCATGTATTGTTCGTTCTGTCTTATCTTGATAAATTAAGCTCTTATTAAAAAGAAAATTGAATATTTGTAATAATCCCATTTTTGTTTATTTTTATAAACTTGATGAATATGGCAATGATTTAATGTAGTTTTCCATAAATTCAAAATCTATTTTATTTTTTCCTTTCACGGGCAATTTAATGACTTCTTCTTCAAACCTCTTAAATCTAACCTGTCTACCATAACCATATTTTTTTGATAATTGTTTGAGAATAGTAACTAAAAACAAATTAACATATTTATTTTTATAATATTTTTCATGATCTTTGTTTCTAAACAATAATGTATGAATATTATCATCGCTAAAATATTTAAATTCTTGATAGAAAACATTACAAAACATGTCAACTGTTATTTTATTTTCAAAAAGCTTTTTTTATTTTTAAAAATTTCATAATCAATAAAACTGGATATCCCATTATTAACTGAAGACGCTGTTAAAAGCGGTATATTTCCCAAGCTTCTATCTGTAACAACTAACCTCTCTCCTTTTTGTATATTAAAAATTTTTTTAATCTTAAATTCCTGCCAATTTTTAGATAATAATTCTAATTTATGCTTAATAATACTTTTATTAATTACTTGTTTATCATACTTTATTTTTTTGGATAAGGTTTTAATATAACTTTCCATGAAAACCCAATCAGGATTATTGTCTTTGGTGGTTGGCAATAATATTTTTTCCTTTTTTAGCCTGTCATTATTTATTTCTCTAGCAAAGCTATACTTACTTTTCATTGATTCAATAATTGGTTTAAGAAACAATGCAATATAATTATTCAATTTAACTTTTTCGTCTTTAATATTAATTACAGTACAATGATCAGAAACGACAAATTTATAAGGATGATAGAAACAATAGCCCACACTCCCACTGTTATTAAGCGTTAAGGCATTTTTATATATTTTCATGTAGTTTGGTGGAAGTATATAATTATCAACCCCATTATTTTTTTTACTTGAAGAAATGTAAGCAATACTGCCTGTAACTTGATCTAGTTTTACCAATCTTTTCCCCCTTGATATGGCAAAAACATCATCAAATTTAAATTCTTGCCAGTTATTTTTATTTATCTTCATAATCCTCACTGTTATTATTTAAAATTTCAGCTGCGCTTACATTGTTTTCATTAAGAATTTCCAACAATGTGATTTCGTCAATCTCTTTATCTATTAAATCTAATTTTAATTTTGTAGAAAAAACCACGTACTCTTTAATACTTTTTTCAAAAGTTTTTTCTGATAAATTATCATAATTCGTTTTTGAATGAGCTTGAATTATCCATTCATCTTTTTCTTTGATTTTTTTGTATACTAAATTTATAAAATCTTCATTTTGTTTAGGATTATTTATTTTATTTAATGTTTCTTTTTTTATCCCATTCCATTTATTTAAAACATCTGTTCTCCCTTTATTTTTAGATAAAACAAGTCCATCATCTTTCAAATCATAAAAAACAACTTTACTATTATTGTGCGGTTTATTCGTTTCAAAAACAGCAATTGCTGTATGAATTGAAGCATTTGGTCGGAACAATTCGCTAGGCATATTTATTACATATTTCAAAGTATGTTTTGCCAAAATTCTATCTCTATCTACTTCATCTTTAAAATATGTAGAAAGCGGAGCAATAATGATCCCGTACCTGCTAGAATTATCTAGCATTTTTTCTAAAAATTGAATCTCTTTTTTTGTTGGATTAGTTTTATTATCTTTACCTCCGTAGGGCGGATTTACAAAACCTATAGTTGGTTTTTCTTTTAAGTTTTTTAGAATATTATCTGCTCCTTCTAAAAAGAAGTCCTCATTAAAAATTTGTGATTTACCATCTCCTCTAAATAACATATTGGAAATTGCTAAAGAATACATCGTGCTGCTTTTTTCAAATCCAATAAGTTGTTTGGCTTTTATATTTTTAATTCTTTTCTTTTTATCAGGTAAATGAGATTTTTCAATTTCATCAACAAGTTTATTCATTCCCGCAATTAAAAATGCTCCTGTTCCACATGCTGGATCAAAAATCACATCGTTGGTTTTAATGTCAATCAAGTCTGTAAACAGGGTAGTAATATGATTTGGAGTTAATATAATTCCTTTTTTTACATTCGTTATTCCCGCGTATCTCAAAAATTCTTCATAGAATTTTCCAATTATATCGTATGAAGTTTTTTCCTTAAACAATGGGATTACTTTTTCCTCAAGTTCTTTTAAGATGTCTTTTAAAATATCTGTAGATTTTAAATCATTATCAGTTTTTATAAAAGTTAATTCATTTGTTAAAACTTCTATTTTATTTTTATCAAGACCTTCGCTCTCTAAAACATCTCCTATTGTGGACGGTATATTTCTAATAATCGTTTGTGTATTCCATGAGCTATAGCTATTTTTAAAATCTGCTCCGCTATCTTTTGGATATAAACAAATCATTAAAGCGCTTAAAAGTATAGGTCTTTTTTGAGAGTCTAAGTTTCTTAACAATCTATTGATTTCGCTTGATGATTTTGAAATATCATTAGATATTTTTTCCAAATCAATATTTTCGAAGAATGCAAGATAATCTTCTTCGTCTAATACTTCACTTTTATTAATATTTTGAATTACGTCTTCTTCAATAATATAAGTATCTAGTCTGTGATTATATTCATCATTAATATCTATTTTTTGTCTCATTTTTTCTTAAGTTTGTCATATTAATCCTTTTAGTGATTAAAACTATTTATAGTATGTGAACTACTCTACGCCTTGAAGGCTGTGAGCTTCCTGCTTCACAGTCGAGAGTAACCCCTCAACTCCACAGGTGTTACTTTCCGTGGTCCCCACGGTAGTTAAACCTAATGTAAGAATGTTTTTAGCCGCATTAATATCTCTGTCTACTGTTAAGCCACATTCAGGGCATGTATGAACTCTAACAGCTAGAGTTTTTGGAACACGCTCTCTGCAACCACTGCACATTTGAGATGTATTCTGGGGATTAACTCCAATGGCATACAAACCAGCTTCTTCCGCTTTGTAGGTAAGCATTTGAAGGAATTTACCCCAGGCAGCATCAGTAATTGATTTGGCTAAATATTTATTTCTAACTAAACCTTTGATGTTTAATTTTTCAAAGGCAATGAATTGAAAATTATTGACTAGAGATGTGCTTAATTTGTGAAGAAAATCATGTCTTTGATTATTGATCGTTTCATGTAATGCAGCTATTTTTAATCTTGATTTTTGTCTGTTTTTGCTTTTGAGTTTCTTTTTGGAATGTTTTCTTTGAATTTTGGCCAGTTGTTCTTCTGATTCTCTAAGATATCTAGGATTATGTATTTTTTCTTGTTGTGAAGTGGTTACAAAACTGTTTAAACCAACATCAATGCCGATCATATGTTCTTGTTTGATGCTTTCAATTTTTGTCTTTTCTGGCAGCTCTTGATTAATCTCAACTGAAAAACACGCATACCATTTATGAGTTGATGTTCTTTGAATAGTTAGGGTTTTAATAGTCCCTTTAATTGGTCGATGAAGTATAATTTTAACAGAGCCGATTTTGGAAATATTCACCCTGTTAAATTGCTTCACGCCGACTTTGTCGGATTTAACAGGGCAAAACTTATTGTTTTTTAATTCAAATCCAGATTGAGGATACACCAAACTGTCATATCTGTTTTTTCCTTTAAATCGAGGGTATCCTGGTTTTTGACTCTTTCCCTTCTTGTTTTCTTGAACGCGTCTGAAAAAATTTTGAAACGATTTATCTAATCTTCTGGGTACATCTTGTAATACTTGAGAATGGATTTCATGTAATTCTGGTTTCTCCTTTTTAAGCTCTGGTATTTGTTTGATTTGGTCAAAGCACGTTATTGTTGTTTTATCCTTTTCATACGCATTTTTTCGCTGTTCTAAAAAATGATTGTACAAATAGCGGCATGAGGAAAGCTGGCTTTCAAGGAGCGCCTGTTGCGTTTTGGTTGGATAAAGTCTGTATTTATAGGTTCGTTTTAGCATATTTATTTTTTGCCAAGGTTGGTGATGACAATGCCAATGGGCTGGATATCCGTGTCTTGGTCAAAGTAAATATTTTCGTATTTGGGATTTTCAGGCTTTAAATACATGGTTTTACCATGTTTGACAAAACGCTTGACTGTAGTTTCACCATCCATGCGCACCAATACAATATCATTATTGCTAAATTCTTTTGCTTCTTTTACTAACACAATATCGCCATTATTAATGCCTGCACCAATCATTGAGTCACCATGTACTTTAATTAAAAAAACCCGATCCTGAAATTGAGCCACTTCATCAGAAATAGTTTTCCACTCACCGGTTTGTTCAATCGCTTCAACAAACGGACCGGCTGAACTCTCGCCCATAAACGGAACCAATGGTTTTAGATTTAATAGCTTAAATGTTTTGGGCAGAATTCTGATGCCACGCGCTGATCCATGTTCTCGCTTGATAAACCCTTTTTTTTCTAATGCTGCCAGGTGTTCTAACACGCCTTGATTAGACACTACATTGAGCGCTTCACGCAAATCAGCTAACGTAGGAGGAAAACCAGAAGACTTGATCGCATTATAAATTATTTGTAATACCAATTTTTGGCGCGGCGTTGTCTTGTTGTTTTTATTATTTTTCATATATATTAATAATACCTGACTGAAAAGTCAGGTCAAGAGGCCGCCTGTGGATAAATCTACTGTTTAAAGCCCGGCGTCAAACAATAAAATTAACATCCGATGTTAATTTTTAAGTTAATTTTTGTTGTAATTGTTTAAAGCGTTCTTTGATATCAGGGGCACTAAATAGCCCCGTGCCGATGACAAAGTAATCAGCGCCAACAGAATTCAAAACAGATATGTTGTCAAGCTTTACACCACCATCAACTTCAATAAGAATATTGCTATCAATCTCTCGTAAACGTTTTATTTTATCTATAACTGATGGCTTAAAAACCTGCCCGCCAAATCCTGGCTTTACCCCCAAAAACAAAATCACATCCGCCATGTCTTTGTACGGTAAAACCTTCTCAAGATCTGTTTCTGGGTTGAGGGCAATTCCTATCTCAAAACCATATGTCCTTATTTTCTCAATAATACCATCCACATCGTCAACTGCCTCTACATGAAATATTACTCGTTTCATATGAGCATCTTGTGCACTTTGCAAATATTTCTCCGGCTCTAACACCATTAAATGCGCTTCAAGATTAAAACCTGCTGAAATTTTTGTCAAATCTTTGAGATCAAGAGAGGTATTATTTACAAATCTGCCGTCCATAATATCAATTTGCACCCAGTCAAGAACATATTTGCTCGCTGACGCTCGCGAACTATGTTCTCCATAGGGCTTCCGCCCTCTGGCGTCGCTCACTTCGTTCGCTCCTGTCACCCCTACGGGGAAACTACGTTTCCCCGACCCCCTTCCTGTTGTATCGAAATTTTGAAATTCCGATACAACAAGCCCTTTTAGTTTATCTAGTTTACCTTTTAGTTCCGTAACATCGTCAGTTAAAATGGCAGGGATGATTTTTTTCATTTCTCAATTTTTTTAATTTTATCAATTCTTCGGTGGTGACGCGTTGCGGTACTAAACTTAATTTCCAGCCATGCGTTTACTATTTTCTCTGCCTGCCGTAAACTCATATAATCCTGCCCTAAACATAAAATATTACTATTATTATGCTCGCGTGATTTTTCCGCAATCTTTATATTATATGCATTGACTGCACGAATACCAGAAATTTTATTCGCTGCCATACACACACCAACGCCGCTATCGCAAATTAAAATACCTCGCGCTCCTTTTGTTTTACGCACTTTATGAGCGACTGCATATGCCATATCAGGATAATCATCAGTGGGATCAAATACAAGATTACCTGCATCTTCACATTTTATTCCTAATGTGTCTAAATATTTTTTAAGTTCTTGTTTGAGTGTAAAGCCTGCATGATCAGACCCAATAAAAATCTTCATATATTTATGCTCATTATGCTAATGCTTAAAGTCCCTTTTTTGTCATTCCGTGACTTTCTTCTCCCGTCATTCCGCACGGGGTGCGGGATGACAAGGGAAAGTGCGGGATGACAAGGGAAAAAAATTTAACGAATGTTTACCATTAAACGTTCTAATCCTGGTAATGAAAACAGGCCGGGACGATTTTTAATAATCTCCCCCGCCCTATTAATTAAAAAGTGATGCGGTGTTCCTTCAACATTATACAGCTGCCAAATTGCTCTACTCGTGTCAAGCGATGCTAAAAAGGTAATATTTTTGTCAGATACATATTTTTCAACCACTTGTTTTGATTCGCCGCTTATCACTAAAATAACTTGTATATCATCTTTATATATATTATTAAATTGGACAAGGTCAGGTAATTCTTGTGTACAAAAGGGGCACCATGTTGACCAAAAAATTAAAAGCACCGGCCTGCTAGAATAGATAAGCGAGAGCGGCGCTTCCAGTCCATGTACATCTTTAATTACAAAATCTGGTGCGATAAAACCAACGTCTGCTCTTTGTCCTGAATCTCGATCCTTGCTGTCCTTGAAAAGAGCGTTCTGGCCAAAAATATAAATACCAACAATAATTATTATAAAAATAACTGCTGGTAAAAATGGCTTGAATGAATAAGCCTTTTTGTCCATAGAGCTCATCATTGCATTATGCTTACTACATCACTTCTTGTCATTCCGCACGAAGTGCGGGATGACACCCTCTCTCTGTCTTTCCGCGCAAAACATGGGATGACAAGGGGGCGTGGAATGACAACACACACATGTCATTCCTCGCGAACGAAGTGAGTGAGGGACGGGATGACAAAGGGGGGATTATCGGTCTTGTAATGCTTTTTCTATTACTGACTGTAACGATGGATAGGGAACCGCGCCTACTAACAACTCGCCATTTATAAAGCTTGCGGGCGTTCCTCTTACGCCTAATCGAATACCGAGCTGATAATCTGCCTCAACCCTGTCTTTATATTTTCTGCTATCCACACATTCATTAAACGTATCTACATTCAAATCAAAATCGGCAGCCAGTTCAGAATAATACTCTGAACTGAGTTGAGACTGATCCTCAAATAAGGCATCAGCAAATTCCCAAAACTTATTTTGCTCAGCAGCACATTCTGAAGCTTCGGCCGCAGGCCGCGCTTGCGGATGAATCGCATCTAACGGAAAATGCTTATATACCCAGCGCACCGAACCAGAGTATTCATCTAAAATTTGGACAACCGTCGGGTGAAAACGGTTACAAAATGGGCACTGAAAATCAGAAAATTCAACCAGCGTTACTGCTGCATTTGATTCCCCGCGCACATGATCATCTTTGGTAACCTCAAGGCTGACTTTTGTCGGCTGTGTCTCCCTTTCTGTTTCTTGCGCTGTTTGGGCATCCGAGTCTGATCCTTCTACCACAATACCAGAAAATGTTTGCGCTGCATAAATAAGAGCACCGCCAAGAATTACACTTGCTACAATAATAGAGATGCCCAAAAAACGAGTGTGGGACATTTTTTTCTTTCCCTTATGCTCTTTTTTCTCCTCCTTTTTTTGTTTTTCTTCTTCCGCCATATATTATAATTAACAAATTAATATAATTCCTAAGGGCGAATCAAATGGAAAAGTAATCTTTTACATTTGTGAGCCCTGACGGAATTTCAAGCTCTGCTTATACCTTAACTTTATATACCTATTTAAATTCCGTCAAGGGTGAAGCAAGGGCGGAAGAATAACAAAAGAGGACGCTGTAATCAGAGCCCTCTCTCTATGATCTCTTGTGGGGATTAAGCGGGTGTTTCTTGCGGTACCGGAAATGACTCATACGTTTTCTTATTTCCATCCTTCACTACTTGAAAACACTGAGGCGGCACATCTGTCAATTTATATGCCTTAACGTTGCCTTTCCGATCTTTCAAAAAAACAAGATATTTTCCTTCGTTCTGCGCTGGCTCGCCTACCACCTCATATACCTCTTGATATTTAAGCGTACTAGAAACATCTCCTTCAACATGTAACCCCATCAGATACAGACCACAGAGCGCCATACCCAGAACAATAGTAAATACTATATGATAACCGTAACTCGCGCCGGGCGCTTCCCCTGTATTCACTCCAACAATATAGGCAACAACTACACTTCCAACAGCCAAAATCATTGCGCCTACAGATTTCATAACGTGTTCCTCCTTTTTGGTTTTTTGCCAATGGGCAAGACGTATCTTGCCCTACCAACGCCTTTATTATATCAAACATTTAAAAAATGTCAACATGTGTGT
>JALLOO010000024.1 GCA_027717985.1 Patescibacteria group bacterium AH-259-L05
GCATTTGACAGATAAAATTTATTACTGTACTATATAAATAGATATTTCGTTCTTCTGACAAAGGAGGAGAACATGAAAAAGACAAAGGTGTTACTGATTGTTATCCCACTGATTTTTATTATCGGTGCTGTAGTAAGGTTTGCTACACCTAGAGATGAGCCTGCGGTAGTTGAAGCGTCTATATCGATGATATCTCAAACTGGTAGTTTAGCTGATTCAGCAGCTGTATATTATTGGCAAACTGATGAGCATAAAAGGGATTATAAAGAATTATTTGCTGAATTAGAAGAGCAAGGGCATACGCGCGAAGAATTAGAACATATTTTTTCTGACCCGCGGGTTAAAATTATTAAACTGCAGCTTCCAAAATCTGCAAGAAGCAAAAAAGATAAAGAGCTTGAGGAAGTCAAGGAGGCTGAAGAGGCGGAAAAGCCTGAGGAGCCAAAAAAAGAAAAAGAGCCGCCATCAGTACCTAAGTCTTTAGTTGAAGATATGGTAGATTTTTCAGTTACGCATAATAGACTATTAAGGCACATAAAATATAAGCATGATGTTGATTGGGAAATTATTGTGGCAGTTTTAAAAAAAGAAACTAATCTTGGAAGAATTTTAGGAACTGATCGTGTATTTAATGCATATAATACACTTCTTCGATCTTATAAGGGGCATCCAACACTGAAGAAGCAGAGAGAGAAGCGATGGATGGGATATATTGAACTCATTGCATTTTTAACTATTTGTAAACAAAACAATTGGGAGCCATTGGAAGTTTATGGGTCATATGCTGGTGCGTTTGGGAGACCTCAATTTATATCAACGAGCTATCTCGCATTTGCGGTTGATGGAGATCTAGATGGTGCTATTGATCTATTTGGGAATTGGTCTGATGTTGGTCATAGCGTTGCTAATTATTTGTTAAAACATGGTTGGCGAAAAAGAAAGTGGGATGAGGAAAATAAAGAGGTTCTTATGACCTATAACAAAAGCGAGGATTATAGAGATGAAGTGTGGGAGTATGCGCAAGCCTTACGGAAGGCGTGGAAGCAAAGGCAATCAAATCCTTAAAAGACCTGACTTCGATAGAAGAACAGGTCTTTTACTTTAGGGAAAATAGGGAAAATACGTATTGACAAAGCAGTGTAAATATGTATTATAATAGGTAATGTTCTTTGAGAATTAAGCAGGATAAATGGAGGAAGAACTATGAGATTTTTCAGCACGGTTGTGATTTATATTGCATGCTTTGGCACTATATTTGCACAAGATGATACCACTGCGTCTGATCAATTAATAAAAATTCATACAAGGGCCCGAATCTTAGAGTTTTTTGAAAATGACAGTTTGGTATTTACGTTTCCCATTCGTGTCGGAAAGGAAGATACCCCAACGCCGTTAGGAACCGCATACGTCTATATTAAGCGAAATCCACCAATATTTCACGAGATTGATCCTGGAACAAAAGAGCGAACAATTCTGTATGAGGTAGAATGTGGTGATGGTACAAAAAGAATAGATTATAAAAACATAAAAGCGCTTGGCCTGCGGTATGAAACTGCAATTCTTGATCCTCAAATTGCGCGAAAACTCAATCTTGGCAAACATCCCCAACGCTATAGTATTTATTCAGTCACCTGTGAGGAAACGATCGGACTCACAACATCAGGCGGCAGTGTTGGTTTGTTAATTGATGACATGCTTGAATTGTATCCTCGTGTTAAAATTGGGTGCCCCGTAATTATTAGTGATGATTTAATGTTTGTTTATTGGCAGCGGCATGAGTATAAAAAAATGTATGGAAAACTGTTCGATGACTTAGAAGATAGGGGGTATACACGAAAGGAGCTTGAATCTATTTTCTCAGATCCGCGCATTACATTTTATGAATATGTATATAAAGAGCTTTCAAAAGAAGAAAAGAAAAAAATAAATGAATTAGCAAAAGGACATGGAAAAAAAGTAGAGAAGGCAACAGGAGGAGAAATTGTATCAGAGTCGTTTAAGCTTGATTTTAGTGAGTCATCAATTCAAAGAGGCAGGCGTTTTTTAGCAGAATATGATAGTTTGCTGCAAAGCGTTGAAGATATCCATGGCCTGGATAAGGAAATGAATGTATCAGTGCTTTACCAAGAGAGTAATTTTGGCGCTGATACAGGTGATAAGGGTGTATTGAGCGTATTTAATACGTACTTTCTGCTTCATCCAAAAAGATCTAAGCGAGCATGGGGACGAAAGGAGTTAATATCATTTTTAACCATCTGCAAGCAAAATAAATGGGATCCATTAGCAATTAAGGGTGCTGCAGCAGGTGAAATGGGTATGCCTCAATTTTTGCCCTCGAGTTATGTCGCGTATGCAGTTGATGGAAATAGTGATGGCATTGTTGATTTATGGAATATAGCTGATGCTGCCCATAGTGTGGCAAATTATTTAAAACAATCTGGATGGAGAAAAGGGTATTGGGATAGAGAAAATAGACATGCAGTGGGCAGATATAACAAGAATCCGGCATATGCATGGAATCGCGCGCGTTATGCAAAAGCAATTGGATGGAAACCAAAAGAGTATTAAAAAGACCTGACTTCAATAGAAAGAAGAACAGGTCTTTTACTTATTTTAAAAATTAGTTATACTATAAATAATTTGTTAAGTTATTAAATTATATTTATGTCTGATGAATTATTAGATTTTTATGGCACCGAGTGTGTGCATTGCAGAGAAATGGATCCATTAGTTGAGCAGTTAGAAAAAGAAGAAGGGGTAACGGTAAAAAAAGTAGAAGTGTGGCATAATAGTAAAAATGCTGAGTTGATGCACCAGTATGATAAAGGATATTGCGGTGGTGTCCCATTTTTTTACAATACTAAAACCGGGAAGTGGATTTGTGGATCTACGAGTTATGAAAAATTAAAAGTATGGGCACTAGGTGGATAACATGAAAAAATTATTCAACTACGAATATTGGGGGTTTGGTGTTTTTGAGGGAGGGGTAAATATGGCATTGGAGGAATTTTTAATTCAGAGAATTGCTCAAAATAATCCTCAAAAACATATTGCCGCAACCCGTTTTTATAGTTTTGATACTGATTCTATTGTTTTAGGATATGCCCAGGATACAGATGTGATTCGTAAATTGGATCCACGTGTTGGGCTGACCAGACGCATGACCGGCGGCTCTCATATTCAAACAGGACCAAATACCATTGCCTATACCTTTGTCATTCCGCGTGATAATACGTTTGCAACCTATGGGCAAATGCGCGCATATTATGCTGGGTGCGTGGCAAATGCATTAAAAAAACTGGGAATAGGCGATATTACGGTTGATAATCCATCCTCTACCATAAATGTAGGCGAGCGGGTGATTGCAAGTCATGCCATATGGTGGGGAGTAAAGAGCGCATTGCTTCATGGCCTTATTATTCTTAGCCCGTATGATGTAGATAAAATTACATCCCGTATGTTTTTAGCGCAGCGAACGATAGGCAATAAGATATATTCAGAATATATGACATTAAAAAATCTTCCCACCGTGGTAACCGAATTGCAAAACAAACGGTCAGCGCCGTCCTTACGTCATCGTATGTTGTATGGTATGATAAGTAAGGTAATACTTGATGAGGTAAGCGGAGAAGGATATAGGCCTTATACGATAAATAATAGCATAATACAGCAGTCATATAGATTTTTGGCTCAGCGTTATGGAGCGCCTCAGTGGGTAGACAAACATCAGCCAGTGTTTACCTCACAAGAAACAGAGGAGATTCCTGGAGAAGAGTTGAGTGGGGATTTAAAGAAAAATCTTGGATATTGTTTGTTTTGTCAAGTTTCTGATAATAAATTTAAAAAAATGAGTGAGCCAATTTAACTATGGAAATGGTTCAATTTTTAAATCAGGAGGGCAGGGCATCAAAGGATATACCAAAAATATCAAGTGATGTTATCAAGCGCATGTATGAGCTAATGGTTTTGGCTCGTACGTTTGATGATATTGCCTTAAAACTGCAACGAGAGGGAAGAATTTTAACCTATGCATCGCTGTTAGGACAAGAAGCAGCACAAATCGGTTCTGCCTTAGCGTTTTCTAAATCTGATTGGCTGGTCCCATACTATCGAGATAATGGTGTGTTTATTACCGCTGGTTATCCTTTAGATTTATTGTATCTATATTGGACAGGGGATGTTCGAGGCATGAAAATTCCTCATGATATAAATATATTACCGATTTCTGTTCCCGTAGGGAGTCAGATTCCTCATGCTACAGGGATTAGCTGGGCGCATGCGCTACAAGGCAAGAAATTAGCAACCGGAGTATATTTTGGTGATGGTGCAACTTCTAAAGGAGATTTTCATGTAGGATTAAATTTTGCAGGAGTATTAAATACTCCTTGTATTTTTATATGTGAAAACAATCAGTGGGCGATTTCAGTCCCGCGAAGTAGACAAACAAAAAGTGAAACCATTGCACAAAAAGCACAAGCGTATGGTATTGAAGGAGTGTTGGTTGACGGCAATGATGTAATTGCGGTCTATTCTACAGTTATGCAGGCAATTGAGAAAGCAAAAAAAGGCGGCGGCCCCACCCTTATTGAATGCTATACCTATCGCATGGAAAGTCATACCACTGCTGATGAGTGGAAACGGTACAGAAGTGGAAAAGAGGTTGATGAATGGAAAGCTAAAGATCCAATTAAACGATTAGAAAAATATATGGAGACACTTGACTTATGGGATAATGCATATGCAGAAAAAGTAATTGAGAGCGCACAAACACAGGTGAATGAAGCAGTGAAAAAATTTGAAAGTTATCCACCGCCTCAACCACACGAGATGTTTGAACATATTTATGAGAAGCGGCCGCCTGAGCTTGAAGAACAATGGACATCTGCCTTCGGCAGATAACTAATCTCGGAATTTCTGTAAAATTCTAAATTTGCAAGCAACTTTAGGAATTTTCAAAATTCCTCAATTATAAAAGATTTTGAGTAAACGTATGGCAAAACTTAATTTAATTCAAACATTAAATCAAACATTACAACAACAACTTGCCAAAGACAAGAATATTATTTTGTTAGGCGAAGATGTTGGTAAAGATGGCGGTGTGTTTCGCGTAACTGATGGGTTATGGAAAGAATTTGGTAATAATCGGGTAATTGACACACCCTTGTCAGAGATTGGTATTATTGCTACCTCAGTTGGCTTGGCTATTGCGGGCATGAAACCAATTGCAGAAGTGCAATTTGATGGATTTTCAATGCCCATGCTTGATCAATTATATCATCATGCGGCACGTATGCGAAAGCGATCGCAAGGAAAATATCATGTGCCACTGGTGTTGCGCGTGCCTCATGGCGGCGGTATTCGCGGGTTAGAGCATCATTCAGAATCATTAGAAACTTTTTTTGCTCATATCCCCGGATTAAAAGTCGTAACCCCCTCAACACCATATAATGCCAAGGGATTGTTAATAGCCGCAATTAATGATCCGGATCCAGTAATATTTTTAGAGCCCAAACGCGTATATCGGGCAATCAAACAAGAAGTTCCTGAAAAAGAATATACCATTCCATTGGGCAAAACAGAAGTTATTCAATCAGGAAATGATGTGACGGTAATTAGTTGGGGCGCAATGCAAAAAGTGGTTCGATCAGCCATAAAACAATTGCAAAATAAATATTCTATTGATATTTTAGATATTTTAACCTTGTCGCCGTTAGATAAGCAGCCTATATTTGAAAGCGTAAAAAAAACAGGCAGGTGCGTAGTTGTACAAGAGGCGCCCAAGACCTGCGGTTATGGAGCAGAGCTTGCTGCTATCATTGGCGAGGATGTATTATTAAGTCTTAAAGCACCAGTTACGCGGGTAACGGGCTATGATATACCGGTTCCCTTACCGAAATTAGAAAATTACTATATTCCTAATGAAGAAAAAATTATCAACGCAATAGAAAGCGTAATGAGTTTTTAAAAATATTTGTATGGCACAAGAATTTAAATTTCCAGATATAGGAGAAGGAATAGAGGAGGGGGAAGTTGTGAAATGGCATATTAGAAGTGGTGATGAAATTAAAGAACATCAGGTAGTGGGTGAGATAGAAACAGAAAAGGCAGTTGCAGAAATTCCTTCTCCCTATAGCGGGATTGTTTTAAAAATCAATTTTAAACCAGGCGAAACCGTCAAAGTCGGCGAGGTTTTATTTGTGGTAGGCAAAAAAGGCGAAAAAGTTTTAGAAGAAGGGTCTAGGCAAGTTGAACCTGCTGGAGCTGGTAAAAAAGAACCTAAGTATAGTGCGGCAGGTGCAGTTGGCTTTTTAGAAGAAGCTCCTGAGGGAGAAGAGACGTCAACAGAGGTTTCAAAGCCAACAAAAGCAGCAGAGCCAGCAGTATTAGCAACACCACAAGTACGAAAGCTTGCACAAGAACTTGGTATAGATTTATCAAAGGTAAGCCCGACTGGTGAGGGGGGAAGAATAACAGAGCAAGATGTGCGGGGTCCTGCACAGCCTCAAAAATCCAAGATGGTGGTTAAGAAGAAATATGATATGTGGGGGTATGTTGATAGAGAGCCACTCAAAGGCATACGAAAGTCAATTGCCCAGCATATGAGTGAGGCGCATAAACGTATTCCACAGGTGACTATGATGGATGAGGCTGAGATTACAACATTGGTAAACCTACGAGAAAAAGAAAAAATAAAAGCAAAAAAGAAAGGAATTAAGTTGACGTATTTGCCCTATATTACAAAAGCATGCATGATTGGATTTAAAGAATTTCCTTTGCTTAACGCCACGCTAGATGAGAAAAACGAGGAAATTATAGTAAAAAAATACTATAACTTTGGGTTTGCCGTTGATATCAATGGCAAAGGCCTGCTGGTCCCGGTTGTAAAAGGAATTGACATGAAAGATATATATACGATTGCAAAAGAGATACATGAGCTTGCAGACAAAGCACGAAACAGAACAATTGATTTACAAGATATGCGCGGCGGAACCTTTACGATTACGAATTTTGGCAGTGTTGGTTCTAAATTTTCAACGCCTATTATTAATTATCCTGAAGCTGCCATTTTAGGCATTGGCAGAATGTATGGCGATCCGCCTCTGCTCCCGCTGTCATTATCGTTTGATCATCGAGTAGTTGATGGCGCGTATGCAACCCGATTTTTAAACCTTTTAATTCAAACCTTACAAAATCCTAAAGAGCTTTTGAAAAAGTAATAAAATGTAATATCTATAAAGATAAAAGAAACGGTTTTATGCCGTTTCTTTTTAAACATGTCTTTAACAGTCAAGATGTCATTCCTCACAGCCCTTCTTTTGTTATCCCATCCTTCGGAGCAGGGGGCTTATCTTTTATTACTAATCAGCATGTTGGCGATTCGATCCCGCCCCCCGGAGTTTTTTATATTGGGGAAAAGTGGGGTTGACAGAATGATGAAAATGTGTATACTGTATAATGGAAGTGGAAAAAACTCTTTCGTAAAAATATTGTTCCCAAAAAAGGAGGAAAACAAAATGCAGACCATTACAAAGAAATTGATTATAGGTGCTGTGGTCGTTTTGATTTTAGGACTTGCCGTTGGCATGCCCGTTTATCGACATGCTGGTCCGAGTTTTACTTTTGCATTGCCAGAAGCTATCACTTGGATAGAGGGCAAAAAAATTACGAAGCACGAGATTACCTTTCCGAACTTCTTTCCTGGTCAGTGGTATGCTACTTTCTCGGCCACGCCTCTGTTTAATGCAGGGGATGTGATTGAGGTAGATATAAATTCGCTTAAAAAGGAAGACATAGATAATACCTATATTCGGGTTATTGATTATCCTACGGATACAAAAAATAAGAATGTAAGCGCTTCGTATGCCTTTGATATAACTCTGTGGTGGCCTGAATATTATATAGAAGGAGTAGTTCGCCTTAGAATTGATGATGTAGATTCAGATGATACAGTAGTTGGGCGTCAAAAGAGTTCTGATAGCGAATGGTTTTGGTCAAGAGAGGTTTATCAAGCGACGATCATAGATTAAAATTAGACAGATTTTTACCTCATAGTAAGTCCCTCTG
>JALLOO010000025.1 GCA_027717985.1 Patescibacteria group bacterium AH-259-L05
TATTAAAAGCCCCTAAAACGGGGCTCTTGATATAGGATTATAATGTTTAAAAGCTGATCATGAGAAATAGGACAAATCCAACGAACGCAGCGACATAAAACCAAAGATGACTTCGCCGTAGTCTTTCATTATAACTTCTTGTTTCTCCGTAAAGATCATCACACTCCCTTATGTATTCTTTCTCTCTCCTGATTTCTTTTTTTATTTTTACACTTCTATTATTAGACATCTTCTCCCCCTGATATTTAGTGGAACGAACCATTACCTTCTTATGCTATCGTATTGTTAAAATAATGTCAACCATACTTTTCCCCAACCTAAAAAGCGAGGATGTACCTCGCTCTTTAACTCACAATCGGGGGTTCAACTCCCGACTCCTTAAACAAAGAAATATTATGTCAACACATATGTGTTGTTTAAATAACTAGAATCAATTAGAATTTTTTTCTTACTCTCATTCTTCTTTCTTCAACTATTAGTAAGGTATTTTTAAATTTCTTTTTTTCTAAAATCTTGGTTTTTAAAAGCCAGTGTAACGTTTTATTTACTGATTCAACGGTTTGGTCTCGCAATTTTAAAATAATAACGCCGAGGTTCTCCTTTGTTGAAGGATAAGAACCACTCCTCGCTTCGCTCGGAAGAACCTTGAAGCTTGAAAGGAATAATATTTGTATCCAAGCTTTAAAAAATTTCTCCAAAATCTAAATCAAACGTTATAATAATCCTTTTTCTTTAATTGCTTTTGTAACAATTGTAATATCGTCTGCTCTTCTTAAATCAAATTGGGCTACGGTTTTCGCATCGCAGCCCAAAGAATTTAAAAAATCAGCAGTCTCGTGGGAAATATTTGCATTTAATAAAAATTTCAGCATACACTATTGCATAACAACTTGCGGAGTGATCACTTCTTCATATCGGGTAAGAGCTTGAGCATATTCTAGGGCAGCTTTAATATCTCCTTTTTTAAGCTCTGGATACGCTTTTATAATTCTTTCAAACGTGTATCCAGCTGCTAAAAGATTTAATATCAAATAGACCGGAATTCGGGTGCCCTTGATAACCGGTTTTCCCACCATAATTTTTGGATTTACTTCAATACGATTATTCATAATGCAATTTTATTTTACTAAAACAAATTTACGTGTCAATTAAAATTTAATTATACAATAACACAAAATAGTATCCTTGTCAACCCCAATTTTCCCCAAATCCAAAAAGCGAGGATTACCTCGCTTTTTAGTCATGACTCCCCCAGCCGAACGATGTTCGAAGCGCTTTGGTAGGATTCGAGAATCAACTGATTACCCCTTAATTACCTGTCCAAAAATTTTGTTGTAAAGAATGCCTAAGGGATATGGAATCATACGAGGTAACTTCTTGTGTTTTTTTCTAAACGATAAATAAATCCATTTATGCTCAAAAAAATATAATGCTGCGCCAATATCCCACAACGGCGGGATGACAATTGTTATATCCTTGCCAACTCTTTGTAACTCTTTAAAAAATGCTTTTGGATTATTAGCATGCTCCATAGTATGTGAGCACAAAACAGAATCAAATTGTTTATCCTTAAAGGGCAAATGATAAATATCTTTTATTAATACAAAATGAGGAACATCTATATGTTTTACTATATCTGCATTGACTCCACCCCCATCTGTTTTGCCGCAACAAATATTTAAATCCCACCTCCTGCTCTGAAGTATCTTGTTTTTAAGATAATGGTAACTCAACCAGTGCAAAAGGTTAAATAGAATTACTACAACTATGGCTAATCCTATCCAAAAAATCATAAATATTAAAATTATTAAAATTAAATATATTATATTACATTGTAACACATTGTATGCTTTTATAAATACTAAAAAATAGAGCTAATCAGCTCCATTTTTAGTTAAAAACTCCCCAAGTCAGACGTTATTAGAACCTATCTTGTGGAACCACAGAGTCAGTTTATATGTAAAAGTGCTAATGTTTAAAAAAGAGAAAGTCATCGATTTCACTCGATGACCTTAACTTTTCTCACAGGATGATCAATTTTTGGGGCAATCACCGTCGAGCCAACCAACCAGTACACCATCCTCCCTATAGATATAGAATCCATCATCATGGCTGATATAGTCGAGCGTAAACTTCTCACCAGGCTCAAGGCGATAAATTGCCTTTGTGTGTTCGCCCTGCCCGGGGTTATGGCTCTGTATCACTCTTCGTATACGAACAAGGTGGGCGTTGGTATTTTCAAACCACGCACTACTGGTTCTGTCACAGCCATACAATATCACGCCCTCTGATGTTCGAGAGGAAAATTCCTCTCGTGGCGTCGCGTTACTGTCAGAGCATCCTGTCATGAACATAAACAGAATCCCGAATACAACGACAAGTAAACCCTTCATTTTGTATCCTCCTTCTTAGTTAAGAAGCTTGGATTAGAAGTCCTAACCATTCCAGGACTTACAGTATAAGTATGACAGATTTTTGTATTTTGTCAACCTCACTTTTCCCCCTGTTATTTAAAAGTTAAAAGAGGACAAAAATCAGCAAATTTAAAAGTTAAAAGCGGATAGTTCTTAAGCCAATAATTGTAATATGATAATTAAATGTATTTTAAGGGATTTAGGCGCGATGTCTTACTTAAATATATTTTAGCTCTATTGAGAGGCATTATAGAGGAGAACTTGTGGTGTAAAGGGCGCTTTGTGGGGTCGCAACGGGTAAAAATCGATGAATTACCGATTGTCCGCTTTTAACTTTTACCTAACACCTCACTTTTCCCCCAAACAAAAAACTCCCCGAGTCGAACAATGCCTGCCCCGTAGGGGACTTGTTCTCCTACCGGGGTTCGAACCGCTCTTGTGGGGTTACAGATTCAATTTGTGGTTGAGATTACTGCTTCTTAGTAATATTACCCCGCCCTGCGCATTACTTCTAAAATAAAAAGAGGGCTCTGTCAACAACCCTCTTCTGATAAGTTACTATCCTTCTCTGACTTCAGGAGAACGCGTTTTGTATCCACGAAGAAACCGGTAAAAGGCAGTAAGCATAACTGTGAGACTTATCAATAAGGCCAGAACATACATTCCATGAAGTGTGCTGCCATCGCGAGGGACCAAATTTCCAGAGCTCATGAGAATATATAATAATATTAGTGCTGAAAGCCCTACCTTGGCCGATTTAGACCATTTGTTTGGTTTTTTCATCAGTTCTTCTGCTTTTTCTTCCGGAATAGAGGTAGGTACTATATGGTAAAATACCCATATATAGACTACCCCTCCTACAATAAAAAATGCCGGCGGAAGAATCCATAGGATAGTAGGAAATCCATAACTCTTCAGCGAAAAAGCGCCCAACAAGCCTACCAGGAAAGCAATTGACCATGCTATGAGAAGTTTTCGAGAGGCACCCGCTTGATTAAAATGGAAGTCTACTCTTCTCGCAAATGTTTTTATTCTTTTCTTCATTCTGTTTCCTCCCTTTTGTTTGGAGTGATATGTATGAAAGAACTTCTCTTTCACTTTCATTATACATTCTAACATAAATATTCGTTCCTGTCAACCCCACTTTTCTCCAACCCAAAAAGCTCAGCTTCAATGAATTTCTTTAATCTAAGATACCGTTTAACATTCCAGTCTGCTGATAAAAGATAATCACGTTCTATTGGATATGATTTGCCTTTAGATATGATGCGTTGCCGCTTTTCACTAAATTGATTTCTGGTAAAATCTACTTCTTCCCCATTAGGTAAGATATTCCAACAATGTCTTATCACATGGTATCGAAACTGTGGTCGATCGGAAACAATTTGTCCACCAAAGTAATCTTGAACCACCAGTGCAGTATCAACACAGCGTTTGAACCCTATGCCAGGAGGTTTGTCAGGATAGCGAGGAGAGACACGTTTCGTATAGAACCCTTTTAACAGCTTGCCAAACGCTTCTATGGTTATCATCTATCTTCTCCTCCGTTTATTTCTTTTATATTCCTGCCTCTTTTTAATAATGATTGCAGCTTCTTTTACTTTTTTAACTACCGACCCAGGAAGCGCATCACGATCATCTTTTGATCGTTGTATAATTTGGTTTAACAAACTCAGAGCCCAGAGTTCATCCTTGTCTTTGATATGTGGCATTATAAGTCTCCTTACATATGGGAGGGAGTGAACATTCTCTATAATATGATAGCATAATAATGTATTTTGTCAACATTTAATATGCCCAATGTACAAGATGAGTGCACCCACTTGCAAAATTTTTAGTTTGCGTTAATATTAGGTATAGTTCTCTACAACCTACTCACGAAGAAAGGAGAGACACATGGCACAAAAGGGTAGAGCACAACTTGGCAATTGGGGAGTAGATTTATCAGGTTTTGATAGACGTACCAGGGCACAGGACGATTTTGATAGATTTGTTAACGGCCGCTGGAAAGATAGAACACCGATTCCTAAGAAAGAAGCTCGTTGGGGCAATTTTTTGATCTTGCGCGATAAATCACGCCAGGCAGTGCGTGAAATTTTGGAAGATATTGCTCAGGACCCCGATGTAGGTGAGGGTACGAACCGCTACAAATTGCACACTTTTTATAAATTGGGTATGAATGCAAGAAAATGTAATCGCGAAGGCGCTGATCCGCTTAAGGAGCACTTTGACGTAATTGATTCTATACAAACCAGAACAGATCTTGTTAAGAGTATTGCACGCCTGCATCTTTGGGGCATTTCAGTTTTTTGGCAAACAAGCGTGGGTCCCAGTTTAAGAGATACCAGAAAAATGATTTTGGCAGTTGATCAGGGCGGTTTTAGTTTGCCCGAGCGCGGTTATTATTTTGATGAGGACAAAAAAGATAAAAGAGAAAAGTACGGAGAGCACGTACAGAAAATGTTTGAACTTTTAGGACATCGCAAGCGTGAAGCCCAAGAAGCGGCAAAAATTGTAATGACTATTGAGACCAAGCTTGCTCAAAAAGCATGGTCTGAGGTTGAGTTACGCAACGTTTCTGCACAGGCAAACTATATTCGCCTTGCAAGTATTGGAAAACTCGCCCCTGTTGTCGACTGGACTGCTTATTTTGACGCGCTAGGGGTTGAAGATCTTGAAGAGTTTGAGCTTGGCCAAATAGACTTTATACAAAGAGTGAATGCAGTAATTAAACATACCCGCTTAGATGATTTGAAAATATATATGCGGTGGTGGCTTATCAATAGAACAGCTGATTTTTTGAGTGATGATTTTGTAAAGCAGGACTTTGATTTTTGGCAAAGAACTATGGAAGGGAAAGAAACACTACGGCCCCGATGGGAACGATGTGTTCAATTTTTAGGGAGCGCTATGGGACAAGCTTTGGGTCAAGAGTATGTAAAACGTTATTTCCCTCCTGAAGCCAAAGAAAAAGTGACCAGACTGGTTGATAATTTAATTGAAGTTATGCAAGATAGAATTAAAGGATTGGATTGGATGAGTGCTTCTACCAAGCGTTATGCAGTGAGCAAGGTGCGTGCGCTTGGGAAGAAATTGGGTTATCCGGACAAATGGCGCGATTACAGCGGCTTAGAAGTAAAAAATGATTCATTGCTAGATAACTGGTTTCGCGCAAAAGAATTTCATAGAAGAAGGAAGATTGCACAAGTCGGTAAACCTACTGATCGCGAGGAATGGCATGCGCCGCCCCAGACCGTAAATGCATGGATCAATTGGCTTAACAATGACGTTACTTTTCCGGCTGCTATTTTGCAACCCCCGTTCTTTGATCCACATGCTGATGATGCAGTAAATTATGGCGCAATCGGTGCGGTCATTGGCCATGAAATTACACACGCTTTTGATGATACTGGTGCTCAGTTTGACAAATATGGCAATCTTAAAAACTGGTGGGGCAAGAAGGATAAGCACGAGTTTGCAAAGCGCTGCCGATCTATCGTGGAGCAGTTTAACAAATTCGAAGTTTTTCCTGATATATTTGTTAATGGAGAGCTTACCCAGGGTGAAAATATTGCAGACGTGGGCGGCTTAAGTATTGCGTATGAGGCATATCAGAGATCACAGGAGAGGAAGAACGCTCCGGAGAAATTAGATGGTTTTACTCCTGAACAAAGATTTTTCCTTGGCTTTGGTCAGATTTGGCGTGGAAAAGCGCGTGATGATTATTTGAAAAAGGGGATTGCCACAGACCCACATGCACCAGCAGCGTTCCGTATTAAAGGATCCTTAATGAATACGCCTGAATTTTTTAAAGCATTTGATGTTGAGGAGGGCGACGCTATGTGGCGTCCTCCCGACAAAAGAGTGAAAATCTGGTAACCAGTTCTTGAGGTAAGGGTTAGTGAAAATCGTTTCCTTTTAAGAGGTCTCTTATAAAGGGGATAAAGAAAATAAAAGCCGAGCTTTTAAGCTCGGTTTTTTTATTTTCACCCCGTACAAGATGAGTACATAGGTAACACTTTCCCAAAAAGAAAAGGGTCCCAGTCAAGACCCTTTGCATCTATTATTATAGATCTATAGTATTCTTGTAAATCTCTCCCTCAAGACCGAGTTCATGGGTGAGGTCAATAAAACCCTGTGTATAGCGAAAGGTATATAGCCCAGATCCTCCATAAAGACCTATATAGAAATTTAGCTCTTTTTTCATCTTAATTGATCCTTCTCGTATGACGCCCGTCACCTTCTCAACAAAACGATCAAAAGCACTGTCTAGCGACTCTTCGCTTAAGTTAGCTCTTACAACTACTAAATTCTTTACTCTTCGGGTGAAAGAAAAGAGCTTATTGTCATCGCCCGTCAAACCACTTCCAGAAGAATCTCTCAAAGCAATGATCATCCTCTCGTGTGACCATCTCTTTCTCATTATTGTTTCCTCCTCTGATTGTTTAAAGTTCTACACTTTACAGTGTATAGGTTTATAAAATTCTGTCAACACTATTTTTTC
>JALLOO010000027.1 GCA_027717985.1 Patescibacteria group bacterium AH-259-L05
ACCTGTAGTATATTTTTTTGCTTAAGATTATTCCGTTGTATGAGATTTTTTCTTATAAGCATAAACAAATTTTGTAGTATGATCTCCGCCGCCACTACCACCGTCCGTGCCCAGTGTATTAACAAAGTACTCTTCTATTTCTCGTGCGACTTCAGAATCTCCAGCCTCTCGATAAATCCACGCATCACTCTCTTCGTTGACATTGTGATCATTAAATAAACGTGCTCTCGCATCAGACGCTATACCAACATACCAGTCAGAATATTTGCCACCGCGACTTTTTATATGTGCCATGATCTCTTTGATTATAACTTCTTTTGATTTTGCCATATAATTTTGTTAGTGATTGATTAATTTTGGTCCATTACTGCATATATACGACCTTTTCAGGAATTATATATATGCCATAATCTCAATAGGGGCGAGTTTATAAAGGACTGCGATAATAATTATAAAGTAGTCTGTTTATCTGTCAAGTATTAAGGAGTGTCATATGTGGATAACTTTTTGATAAATTATGTTATAATAATTGATAATAATCAATTTAATTATTATTTATGCACAAAGTCCAAGAAAAAATATTAGAAATAATGGAAGTTCATAATTTAAGTAATATGTCATTGCGTGAAATAGGCGAATTGGCAGGAGAAAAAGGTAAACCACAGAAAATTAAGCATCATATTATGCGGCTTCGAGAGAAAGGATTGATTCAGGTTGATCAATATAACAAGCCAGTCAGAAAGATTTCTAAAGGGAAGATCAAAAATAGTAATTTAGTTTCTGTCCCAATAGTCGGCGCCGCAAATTGCGGTGTTGCTACTATATATGCTGATCAAAATATTGAAAGCTATTTAAGGGTGTCAAGAAAGATACTTGAAAAAGTAAAAAAAATTTTTGCTATTAAAGCGGTTGGACCTTCTTTAAACAAGGCCAATATTAAGGGAAATTCTGTAGAAGAAGGTGATTATGTAATCATTGATAGCGAAGACAGGTCACCTGTTAATGGAGATTATGTTTTATCTGTTATTGATGAAGTGGCCAACATTAAAAAGTATGTTAAAGATAAAGAAAACGATCGGATAGTTTTATTATCTGAATCGACCGAAGATTATCCACCTATCTATATTCATCCCGACGATAATTTTATAATTAATGGCAGGGTAGTCCAAATAATTAAGAAACCAAAAATAAATTAAAAAATCACTGACGCCTTAGGCGCTGGCGTAGACGATTTAATTAAAAAGTAAGAAATATGTCAAAACCAAAAGATATATTAATGGGTGGAGAAGTAAAAAAGAGATTTTTGGAAAAAGGAGTTGACAGAATTCAGCATTCACTATTTGATTTTTTAGAGACAGGGATTCTTGTTTCTACAACTGTATCTAAAAATGAAATAAGCGTAAATTCAACAAATACAATCCAGAAAATAGAAACCACTATAAATAAACAGGCAGATAAAATTTATGATAAGCCAACCTATTTAAGTCTATTTAGTGGAGCAGGAATCGGATGTCACGGTTTTAAAGAAGAAGATTATCTTTGTGTTGCAACAGTTGAAATATTAGAAAGAAAGTTAAATATCCAAAGATATAATAATAAGTGTCTATTTGAATCTGGTTATATTTGTGGTGATATACGAGAAGAAAGCGTTAAAGAGAAAATTCTCAAAAACATTAAATATTTTGCGAAAAATTTCGATAGAAGAGAGATAGATGTCTTAATAGCAACTCCTCCTTGTCAGGGAATGTCCGTTGCTAATCATAAAAAGAAGAATGAATTAGGAAGAAATTCGTTGATTGTTGAATCGATCAAGCTTACAAAAGAATTGAATCCAAAATTCTTTATTTTTGAAAATGTAAATACATTTTTAAATACAATTTGCACCGATATAGATAAAAAGGATAAAAAAGTTAAAGAGGCTATTGAAAATAATCTTGCATGTGATTACAACATTGTTTACAAAATTATTAACTTTAAGAATTACGGCAGTAATTCAAGCAGAACCCGTACATTGGTTATTGGCGTTCGAAAAAATCAGGCCAATGTGACACCTTTAGATATTTTTCCTGACTTACAAAAAGAAAAAACACTTTATGAAATTATTGGAGGTCTTCCACCTTTAAAAATAATGGGCGAAATTTTCTCAGAAGATATTTACCATCAGTTTAAAAAATATAGTCCAAACATGAGAGAATGGATACAAGACATAGGGGAAGGACAATCTGCTTTTGATAATATAGATAAACATAAAATTCCTCATAGGATTGTAAATGGGAAAATTGTGCACAACGTAAACAAGAATGGAGATAAATATAAAAGACAGATATGGGGCAAAGTTGCTCCATGTATACACACCCGGAATGACATAATGGCAAGTCAAAATACTGTTCATCCAAGAGATGATCGTGTATTTAGTATTAGAGAGCTAATGAGGATGATGACTATACCAGATACATTTTTTTGGGGACATCGTTCGAATCAAGAACTAAATCGACTTTCTTTATTAGAGAAGAAGTTATATTTAAAGAGAGAAGAGATGAATATTCGTCATTCTATTGGCGAAGCTGTGCCAACGATAGTATTTCAACAAATTGCAGAAAAGATAAAAAAAATTGTCAACAGAAAAAATTTTACTGATAAAGATATATTAAAAATTATTACCGACAATGATTTGTCAGACATTAAAAAATTAAAAACTTTTATTAAAGAAAATTCTTTAAATTTTGATTACACTACTTTATTGGAGATTTCTGAAGCTGCAAATATAAAAAAGAAAGAAAATTCGGCATATTATACAAGACAAGATATATGTTATTCGATGGTCAAGGATCTGCCAAACCCAAAACGATATAAAACTCTCCGCATTTTAGAGCCATCTGTTGGTGTTGGTAATTTTTTGCCCTTATTGTTTAAAAAATATCAGGAAGTCGAGAAAGTTATTTTAGATGTCGTTGATATTGATCATTATTCAATCGATTTACTAAAAATATTATTAAGAAAATTATCGATTCCTGACAATTTTACAATTAATTTTATAGTTGACGATTTTCTTAAACATGATTTTAGCTATAAATACGATATCGTAATCGGCAATCCACCGTTTGGAAAAATTATAAATAATAAAAATTTACTTCATGGATATTTAGATGATGTACAAAATAAAGATACAAATAATATTTACTCATTTTTTATTGAAAAATCTCTAAAACTCGGAAGAATAGTTGCCTTAATTGTTCCAAAGTCTATTATAAATTCCCCCGAATTTAACAAAACTAGAGATATTTTGTCTGAATACCATTTTCAAAATATTATTGACTATGGCGAGAAAGGGTTTAAAGGAGTTAAAATAGAAACAATCTCTTTTATTGTTAATACGAATAGTAAAAAAAATACTAATGAGAAATTAGTTAAGATAGAATCATACATCACTCAAGATATTCGATTTAAAAAGCAAGGATATATTTTTGATAAAAAGTTTCCGTATTGGCTTATCTACCGTGATAAAGATTTTGATGTGGTTGCGGACAGGCTCGAGTTTAAAATTTTTACGGCGTTTCGCGATAGGCAGATAACTAAAAAAAATACTAAGTCGTCAGGGAAAATAAGGGTTTTGAAATCAAGAAATATCATTTCGAATGGAATCAAGGATATTTCAGGCTATGACTGTTATGTTGACAATGTAGAAAACTTATCTGTTGCTAGATTTTTAAATAAAAAAAATTTGGTGCTTGTCCCAAATTTGACATATAACCCGAGAGCTTGCTTTCTCCCCAAGAATGCTATAACTGATGGGTCGGTAGCTTTATTATTACTTAAGGTGCCATATATTAATTTAACAAAAAAAAATTTGGAATATTTTAATACAGAAGAATTCTCACAGTTTTATTCTGTTGCAAGGAATCGTGGTACCCGATCTCTTAATATAGATAATAATTCTGTGTTTTTCTTTGGAATATTAAAAAAATGACTATGAAAATTTTAGATTATCTAAATCAATTTAATCTTGATATTCGTCGCACGGGCGATGCTCGTTTTATGGACCAAAAAGTTACACCTGATGTTTTATGTATTATTGCTGATTGTGTTATCAATTTTTTGAAAAATGATACGAGTAGAGAATTTACCGTAAAAGATATTTGGAATTCTAAATATTTTAACACTATTGTTAAAGACATATTTAGTAAGCCAGACGTTACAGAAGAAACTGCGAAACATGAGTATGATAAACTTATTCAACAACCATTAAAGGCATTAAGTTATGCCCATATCCTAAATTGTGAAAAGAGAGGCAACACCAATTATTTTTCTGTTAAAAATTACGAACTATTTGAATTTATATCATTAAAAGATAGAAACGCTTATAATTTTCTCTACCAATATCTTGTGAAAGTATTAACCGACAGTGGCTTAATTAAGTTTTTTAAAGAATTCAAAAAAAAATATGAAGCAGGTGAAGTAAATAATAATCACTTTAAAGATTTAAAAGATAGGTTTGAAAAATTTATTATTGGGAACACAAATATAACTGGCAGAACAGAAGTAAGAAGAATTTTCCCAAAAGTGCTAAATATTTACGCAAGTAAAAATAATATTCCTGGCACAATTTCTGGCAGAATATCAAAATACCCTTTTTATTATACAGATTTAATGTATAACAGGAGAAATTGGAGAGATGTTCATAAGGATAAAATTTTAACAAGACAAGAAGCGGACAATTTATACGATAAACTTATATCCGAGAAAAACACGCCTTATAACAAATATCTAGTAGTAAAAGCTAAAAACATCATAAGAAAATTACATAGATATAGCGAGGTAAAAGATCGATTTGCAGGCGGTGAAGCAACACAAGTTCATCATATTTTTGCACAAAATGATTTCCCTCAAATTGCTCACTATGTGGAAAATCTTATCAAGTTAACCGCAACACAACATTTTACTAAAGCACACCCTAGTAACGATACGCATATGATAGACAAGGATTATCAACTAGTATGCTTGCTAGCGAAATCAGACAGTGTAAAAAAATCTATAAAAGCGGGACAGATGATTTACAGGAAAGAATCTTTCATTCATGTTATTAATATTGGCTTAACGCTTGACTTGCCATCATTATTGAGCTACAAGGATATTAAATTAATATTAATGAAACAATATAATGACAACTAAAATATTAAAAATAGAAAAATCAGTTTCTTTAATTCATTTATTGGAAAAGTAACGGAAAAATAAGAAAAAATAAGGGACGGTTCTCAAAATAAAGCTAATTTGACGAAAAATAGCTTGAAAATTTAATTGAGAGATAATTTATGAAATTATGCAAGAAGAATTAAAAAAAATAATTCAAAATAGTGGAAATAATTTACATATGCGTGTAGTTGATAAATTAGAGGCACTGGGGTGGGATGTTGATTTAAATTCTTACTATTATGACGATACTGCTGGAAAACCTCGAGAGATAGATATTGTTGCCAGCAGGTTATATTTGATTAATGACAGCTTTCAGAATCCTGTAGACAGTTTCAAAATTTATTTCTTTATTGAGTGTAAATATTTTAGTAAAGATATATGCTTTAGATTACACAAGGTCGAAGATAGAAAAAAAATAGATGCTATAATTCTATGGGGCCTTAATAAGGACGAGGTACTTAGAAGTGGTTTAGCACAAAAACATCATTATTTATTAGAATCCGATTTAGCAATAGTCTATGACACCATCCCGAAAAATCAGAATAAAATTTTCAATGCACTTACTCAGCCTGTCAAATCTTTATCTTTTTTTAAGGAGAGAAGACCAACGAAGGCTTTTTATTATCCTATTGTTGTTTATGACGGTATTCCCGGAGTTTATTATATGGAGAGTATTACCGATCTAAACGATTTAGACAGTTTGCGCAGGGAGAGTATATTGACTTTTGGGGTTAACTATTCTTATAAAAGTGTAGTAAGCGATGAACTGAATACACAATATTTTTGTATTGATTTTATTCATTTCAATAAATTGAAGTATTTTTTAGATAATTCTATAAAACCTGAGGCTGATGAAATAGTGAAGTTTCTTCATTTTAGATTGAAAAAATAGGGGGGCGGTTCACAAAATAATGTGTTTTATGAGTTCAATTCAAGAATTAAGAAGAAAATATCGGCCTACAAAAATAAAATATTTACTTATAGCCGAATCACCTCCTGTTTGTGAAGATGATGAAGTAAGATTTTTTTATAATCCTAAACAGGAAAAATGGGATTTTATGTTTAAGGCAATCATGGAAGTTATTTTCCCTGATTTTAAAACTGGTTATAAAAAGGGAGATAAACACAGATATCTCCAAAAGTTTAAAGAGGCCGGGTTTTATATGATAGATGCAACTGATACCCCTATAAATAATCTTACTTTAAGAGAGAGAAATGACAGAATTGAATCAGAGAGTGAAAATAAAATTAAAGAAATAAGGAGGCTAATTTCAAAAGAAACGCCAATCTTTTTGATTAAAAAGAATATTTTTAAAATTTTTCATTCCAAGCTGATGAATTTAGGATACAATGTTGTCCATGACGAGTTTCTTCCCTTTCCGGCTAGATGGCAGTTAAAATTTAAGAAAAAGTTTAAAGGATTTCTTAGAAAAGTATATAATCCGTAATA
>JALLOO010000026.1 GCA_027717985.1 Patescibacteria group bacterium AH-259-L05
ATATCTTTAGAAGGATATCCTTAAAGTTTGGATACAGATATCATACCTTTCAAACTTCAAGGTTCTCTGCGAACGCAGTGAGCAGAAGGTTCTTATAAAATTCAAAGTCATCACGATATATATCAGGGATTGGTTCAGCCTTATCAAATTTTTGCAACAATGGATTAACTGCCTGCCCATATTTTTTCATACCATATTCTAAATGAGGGCCGGTTGAGCAACTTCCGGTTGATCCAACAAAGCCAATTACTTGTCCTTGAGTAACTTTTGCTCCGTAGTATATACCCTTGGCATATGAAGATAAGTGAGAATAGCGTGTAGTATACACATCATTATGGCGAATAATTATTGTTTGTCCAATACACTTTTTCCATCCCGTAAAAATAACGGTTCCGGCACCAGAGGCTTGCACGGGCGTCCCAGTTGACGCAGCATAATCTATGGCTAAATGAGGTGTATAAATGCGCCACACAGGATGCAATCGTTTATAACTAAAACCAGAAGAAATATATTTATAATGAACTGGTGAACGTAAAAATTGGCGCCGTAAATTTTTTCCATTTAAATCATAATAGTCTTCATTCCCTTCTGGATCTTTAAAATAAACAGCCCAATATTCATTATTTTCGCTTTTATATCGAGCGAGTAAAACTTTGCCCGGACTTACTTCTTTGTCTTCTAAAAATCGTTTTTCATATAAAATATCAAACGTATCCCCTACTCTGACTTCAAGCCCAAAATCAATATCCCATGCGAATATATCAGCCATCTCCATAATGGTTTTATCTTCTAACCCTAGACTTTTGCCTGCTATATATAATGAATCCTCAATCGTGCCTGATACGCGGATTACTTCGATATCATACTTATTTTTGTTCTTAGAAGCTACAAGCCCGTCTGATATTTTTTCAACTTCTAAAAAACTGTCTTCATCAATATGGTATATCATTTTTTTAAATTCATCTGTCTCAGAATTGAAAAAACTTTGAATCCTATTTCCTGCCTTGATATTGGCTAAATCATACGTATCTTTTGAACTTTCGAGAATTTCTTGTGTTAATTCAGTGGTAAATCCTAAGCTTGCCCCTATATTTGAAAATGCCTCTCCTGGTTTTATTATATGTATAATAGCTCTTGCCGATATGCTTTCTTTATTCTGTACGGTGGTTGCAACAGGTGCAATCTGCATGTGAACTCTTTTATTTCCAATAATACTACCGCTGATAATAAGGAGAATAAAAACGATGATAGCAACTATCGTAAAAATAGTCAAAGAATGACGAAAAATATGTTCAGAATAAGCAATTTTCGTGTATTGAAACTTTTTTAAGTTTAGAATTCTCATAAGCTAATTGTATCACATATTTTGAACCTAGGCAAGCCCTATACCAGAACAAACTCGATACAGGGCTTCACCCGAATACACCTATCCACAAAAATTAGTAAGTAATTGACTTTTTAATTCTTTATGTTATTATATAAAAGGTTCCAAGTCGAGCGCGTTTACCAACGCCATGCTCCTTCCGGGAGGGATAATCAAAGCTCGCCGTGTCCTTGCCCCACCCTCCTTTTCTTTCCTAAAGGACACAAAAAGGGGACTTTCAGTCCCCTTCTTTTATTCATCTGGACTTTCGAACGTTTCAAAATAACGTCGCGCTCCTTCTATTGATTCTTTAGCACGAGAAACAGGAATAGCTTTTGCCTGAGTGTCATTGTTTGGATTAATGTCGTGTAAAAATCCTACCACTCTCCCATCTTTTATAACAGGCGAGCCAATAGTTGCCATAGGAAAAAACTGCTCTGCTTCTAAAAACATATAAAATTCATCGGAAATATCACTAACAAAACTTTGTATAGAATAAGGCTCGAAAACGAGTTCCCCGTCTTTAAACCCTGCTAATGCATATCCTTGTACAAATACCGTATCAGACGGTGCGAGAGATTCTTCTGCTAAAGGTGCTGTCGTAAGAAGGGCATGATCTGTTGGTATAAGTTTTGTTATCGCCACATGTGTATTCCCATCGATTAACCATGATCCTTGTTCTTGTTCATACCATTTACTAAAGAACGATATCGCTGACCAATCTCCCCATTCTATTAAATGAGCACTGGTCATAAAAAGGCCTTGTTCTAAATCAACAAGCACTGCATTTGCGTAAACTTCAAAACTCCTCGAGGTATTAAGAGCAGCAACGGGCACAACATATGACGGAACGTCAACAGAAGCACTCTCGCCCTCTTGAGCCAAGACGCTAAATGCGCCTATAAAAATCGCCAGAACAACGCTCATTACGTTCTTCATAAGACACCTCCTTATATAGTATTGGAAAGAACACCTTTTTTATTCTAAGGGATTTATATAAAAGGTCAATGAGTTAGCTGGGGATAACTCATGAATCCGTTTATCCCTTTTTGCTCCTGTTTTTTTCTTGAAAAAGGATGAGTAACAAAGCATAAATGAAAAAAGGAATCACGTATGGATTCCTTTTTTACTGGCTTTCATTCTCAGTTGATTCAAGATATGGCTGAACCCTTTTTAAAAAATCTCTAATGCCGGCTGCGGGTGCAGCATATATAGTATCCTGCTCAGCAGAAGATAAAATCATGCCCTTTACCTTGCCATTTTTTCCAATGATTGGTGATCCTTTCAGTTCAGGATGAACCTTTTTTTCGTCAATTGATTCTAAAACCATATAGGTTTGGTATGCGCCTACAACCACTTGTTTAACAATAATCTCTACGGCAAGCGTATCAAATGGTATCACGTCTTCTTCGGTAATATCCTTTACTCTATATCCTAGAGCCGTTACGGTATCAGAAACTGTTGGATCTTTTTCAGCCAAAGATGCTACTGGTGGAAGTGGAGGCAGTTCCTGATCATAAGGTCTTAAGGCAGCTAATCCCCTTTTACCATCAACCCATACTTCTGTACGATACCACCCGCCAGAAAGCTTCAACCAAATGGAAAGGTATGGCTCTCGTAAAAGAGAAGCACTTGAGACGAAAATGCGCTGTTCTAAATCAATAAAAAACGCATTTGATTGATCCCACGCCTTAGTCTGTGTTTCTTTAACAATTACAGGTACAACATAGGACGGTATTTCAACTCTAGCGCTATCAGATCCCTCAATAGAGGGGCCAAGAACAGCAACACAAACCACAGCAAGTATGCTGAGTATTTTATTCATGATATACTCCTTAAAATTATGTGAAAGAACGGTAAACGTTATTTATATTTTACCTTATCTTTTAAAAAAATCAACCCCTCTAACCAATTTATGGTGAGGGGGATTTTTTAATATCAGCACGAACGTTTTCTACAAACTCTTTGATAATAGAGATATGGGTAACAAACGGTATTCCTCGATAGGGCGCATGCAGGACATAAGCACCATGAGTATCAAGCATACCAATAACATTGCCATCCTCTGTAGTAACAATTGCGCCGTCAAGCTCTTTCCATACTATTTGATAAGGGGTAGGCTCTAATTTCATATACCACTGGCCCCATTTAGTAAATGTATCCTTCACCGTAGTTTTTATTACCACACCATTAAATGTCATCTCATTATTATCACTGTCATCTATGTCATCTATTACATAGCCCCTTATTATTACGGGGGCATCCAACAGCACGCCACTGTTTATTAACGTAAGCGCATCATCAATATTTCCTAAGGGCATGGGGTCAGGTAAATCTGGCAAGCCATCAGTGTCAAGTTTAACAATAGCAAGATTTGTATATGAATCAGTCCACGCAGGCCGCTGCTCTATAGGGTAAAGATGGTTGGCAATAAACAAGGCTTTTGCATTCCCATGTGTAAGAAAATATGCATTCGCAATAAAAAGTCCATATTCTTTGTCTACCAACGCCGCGTTTATTTGGATGCGACCATGATGTGTTGTATGAACAATAAGCAGTGGTGCTACATAATCAGGAATTGTTTGATTGTATGAAACAGAAGGAATATTGATAAACATCAATATAAGAATCATTTTCTTCATGATTACCTCTCCCCCTCGTGCTCATATTGATCAAGACGTATATATATAGGAAGCAGTGACTGAACGTATTCTAAGAGATCCTTGACTTTGTAAATGGGTAATGCCTTTTCAGGCACTCCATAGTTCACATCATATAGTCCTACTACATCGCCATCCGATGGTAATACCACTGCCCCACCACTGAGTCGCGTATCCCGTAGCCTATGATCAGACGAAAGCTTCATGTATGCCAGGCCACTTCTATTCATATATACCGTTCTTACCAGACACGGTATTAGGAGAACCTCGGCCGATAGCACCAGTGTTGAGTTCTGCTCAATCCTGGGCTCTCCAACATATCCTATTACCACAACAATTGTTGAATCAGATGGATACGGACTTTCATCTGCCAAGGGCGCTGCTGGTGGAAGTGAAGGCATAGGATCTGAAATAATTTGGACAAGCGCGATATTTGCTTCACGATCAATCCATTCATCTTCCCGTATTGCTACAGGATAAAAATCATTCGCAACATATACAGCGGCGGCATCTCCATGTTCAATAGCATTTACATCAGCAACAAATAATCCGTTTTCAGAATCAACTAAAAGTGCGTTATATTGATGAATGTGGCTTGTTTCTACGGTGTCAATTGTGATAAGGGGGACAACATAGGGCGGAACAATAAATTCAGTATCATCAATACTTTGTGCGATACCAATGCTGGAAATAAAAACTATTACACCGATTCCCGTATATTTTTTCATATCTGATCTCCTTTCTAATTTTAAAGATCATATACTTATATTATACCTCAATTGAGAAAAAAAGTCAAGATAAAAATAAAAATCCCGCGTTGTAGATACAACAACGGAATTTTAGTTGTTTGTTTTTTCAGCTTCAATATCCTTTTTTGCTTTTTCCCAAAGTAATCTTATTTCATTTACCGGAGAGCTTAGTCCACCCTCCATATTATTAGCAAGACCAGTAACTATACCAGAAAGGCAGCCCGTGTCTGTAAGAGAGCCGCTTAATCCTCTCGGATCTGAGGGAAAATCCTGATTCTCATCAAGTGAAAATCCAATATAAGATTCATAAAGATAATTTAGATCTTCTTTGAATATAAAATATCCCCTTTCTTGAACGTACAATAATGATGCAACTTCAAACTTGTCCTTAGAAAAAATCCCCCATTCAGCATGCGAATCAATTATCACGCCTTTTAAGACATATTGTGCGACTCTTCTTTGCCCAAAAAAATCTGTTTCAATCATATGCCCGGCAAGTGTGAAAGGAGTGCCTCGTGCCGGAATATCTTCTTCTAAACATACTGGCTCAGGAAGAAAGTTCGAATCAATATCTACTTGTATAATAGCTAAATCTGCTTCCCAGTTAATCCACTCCTCTCGTGTTTGGGCCAAATACCATTGACGATTAACTCCTACTCGTATTGAATCTGCTTCACGTATAACATGAGCATTGGCAATAAATAATTTATTTTCTTTATCAATAAGAACACCATTCCCATATCCATAATGAATTCCATTATCTACTTTATATTCTGAAAGAACAAGAGAAACATATGAAGGGAACGCAATTTGCTCTGTCGCATCAATACTAACTTTTATAGTCGTACCGCTATAGATTGGCTGAATCATCTTTACTTCACTATTAAAATCAGATTCAGAAGTTATATAAATCGGATGGATTGTCCTCTGTTCATATTGGGAAATATCCATGCTAGAATCAGGAATTATATAAATCGGATGGATTGTTCTCTTCTCATTTTGTCCATAACTAATAACAATGCCAATGAAAACTAGCATAGCAATCGCAACAATACTAATTTTTCTCATCAGTAACCTCCTTCCATATAAATGTTAAAAGAACCTTGCTTTTATTATAAATAGTATTACAAAAAAGGGCAACCAAAGTTATCCCCAAATAAACAGAGTTGACGTTATGCCCGTATCTGCTATAATAAAAATGATCCTGAGGAGGTTTGCAAGTTGATCTGCTTAGGAGGGGTCTTGAATAAAGAACCCGGTAGTAGATCAGTCTCCGTAGGGTCAAGTAACCCTAAAAAAAAGGAGGACATATGTACAAAGGACCTTACGTTTTCCGCGGCTTCATGCCATAATCCGTCACGACCCGGTGTGGGGGCTGTTTTCAGCCCCCCTTTTTTTATCACTTCTTTTTTCTATGTCTTCTTCGGCGCTGAAGCTTTTTTCTGCGCCGTCTTTTAACAGACTTTCGCTTGTCTTTTAATTTTGTTCCCATAAAATTTAAATAGGTTAACTTTTTCAAGCTTAGAAAAATTCTAAAATCTCCTTAAAATCTACGCTCCATATTTATGTTTAAGAAGTCTCTGTCTAATCTTTTCAGGGTCTTCAGCAATATCGATCTTGATAAGAAATTCTCTTATTTTTGGCCTACCGTAACTATCATATTTATCACTCTGATTTTCATAATTCACTTTGGCCGTATGAAAATCTCCTCTGCGTAAATCTCGAACAATCCAATCAACACAGCTTATTTGCGTTTTTTGCTGGCTTTTTTTGCCAACATTTCACGCTTTATAGCAAGTCGTTTTTTTGTTTTTTTTGAATGCGACTTCTTTTTATTGCCTATCCATTTTCTTCTTTTTGCCATATGTATGATTATATACTATTTACGCT
>JALLOO010000028.1 GCA_027717985.1 Patescibacteria group bacterium AH-259-L05
CTCGCGAGCGAAGTGAGCGAGGAATGGAATGACAAAAGGGGCGGCATTTTTAGGAAATAGAACATGGAGTATATAATTCACCTTGCAATTTTATTTAGTATATATGCAATCTTGGGGGTAAGCTTAAATTTGGTAGTTGGTTATACCGGACTTTTGTCAGTGACTCATGCAGCGTTTTATGGTATGGGGGCGTATGCGACTGCACTTTTGAGTACCCTGTTTGGGGCACCTTTTTTGATATCTGTACTTATCGGTATTGGTGTTGCAGGAGTTTTTAGTTTTTTAATGGGTATGGTATTATCCCGGTTTCGCGGTGATTATTATGCGCTTGCCTCACTCGGATTTAATATTATTGTGTACAGTATTTTTCTCAATTGGCAGAGCGTAACCCGGGGCCCCTTAGGGATTGCGGGGATTACAAAGCCAGAAATTTTTAACGTTTCTTTTTCTTCAAATCTTTCTTTTTTACTTCTTGCCGCGATATGTTTGGTTCTCATATATGGGATTTCACGTTTTATCGTGTCTTCTTCATTTGGGAGAGTACTGAAGGCAATTCGCGAAGATGAAAAAGTTATAACTGTTTTTGGCTATCGCACCTTAGACTATAAATTAGTTATTTTTGTCATCAGTGCTTCTATGGCGGCCGTCGCCGGATCATTATTTGCTGCCTATATTAGTTTTATTGATCCCTCGACCTTTACGGTCATGGAGTCAATATTTATTCTCGCCATTATAATTTTAGGGGGCCTGGCGAATATAAAAGGCTCAATGGTAGGCGCCCTGTTTTTAATTCTGGTCCCTGAACTGCTACGCTTTATCGGGCTCTCGTCTGATATTGCGGGGTACATGCGTCAATTACTGTACGGCATTATCCTGATTGTGTTAATGTTGTATCGGCCGCAAGGATTAGTAGGCGAGTATAAACTATGATTATTTTAAAAACAAACAAGGTGACCAAGCATTTTGAAGGAGTCCATGCAGTGGATAGATTATCTTTGAGTATTGAAAAAGCAACCATTGTGGCTATTGTGGGACCGAATGGATCGGGTAAAACTACGTTGGTTAATGTGTTAACCGGGATGATGCCGTATGATAGTGGTACGGTTATCATAAGTGATACACATCGGTTTAAAAAAATAAAGCCGTATACCATGTATGCCTACGGCCTGACGCGTACGTTTCAAGAAGTTCGTTTGTTTGATCAGATGAGTGTGCTTGACAATATACTCGTGGTATTGACCCAGCGGAAAGTAATGAAATCCTTTTTTGAAACGCAAAAAAGTGATTATACAAAGGCTGCAAACAAGATATTACAAAAGGTAGGGATCTGGGGAAAAAGAAATGAACTGGCAATTAATCTTTCCTATGGACAGCGAAAGCTGCTGGAAATTGCGCGGGCATTGGTGACTCAAGCAGAGATTTTTTTGTTTGATGAGCCGTTTGCCGGTCTTTTTCCTGAGATGAGAAAAATTGTATCTCATATTGTGGCCGGCTTAAAGCGAAAAGGTAAAACCGTTATATTAATTGAGCATGACATGGATGTGGTTCGTGAGTTATCTGATTATATATATGTTATGGATAGCGGCAAGGTGTTGGCAGCTGGTGCGCCGCGCGACGTTTTAAACAATAAAGAGGTGAGGGAGGCATATTTAGGCACATAGTATGGAACAAGAACTATTACTGCAATTGAAAAATATATCAGTTCATTATGGCGGAGTCAAAGCGCTTGATGGCGTTGATATTGCAATTGATGAGGGAGAAATTGTTGCGTTGATGGGGCCTAATGGCGCAGGCAAATCAACCATTTTAAAAACAGTCTTTGGCCTTGCACCAATTCATTCGGGTACGGTCCTGTGGCATGAAAAACCGTTTGTGCCGGTACCGCATCACGTTGTTCATACCGGCATTGCATTTGTGCCACAGGGAAGGCGAGTATTTAGCCATTTAACCGTGTATGAAAATTTAGAAATTGGCGGTTTTATTATTAAAGAAAAGAATGAGCTTAGAAGGCGGATTAACGAGGTGATGGAGATATTTCCGATATTGGGGCGTAAACGCAAGGCAAAGGCAGGAATACTTTCAGGAGGCGAGCAGCAAATGGTAGCGTTAGCACGAGGATTGATGATCAATCCAAAGGTTTTGCTCCTTGATGAGCCATCGCTTGGCTTGGCACCAAAGATTGTTGCCCAGGTTTTTGATAAAATTATTACTATTAACCAACGGCATAAAACCGCGATTTTAGTTGTTGAACACAATATTACTTCGTTACTAAATATTGCACACCGCGCATATATTTTAGATAAAGGAAAAGTTGTGGCCGAAGGTGATTCAGAAAAATTAATCAAAAGCAATATTTTAGAAAACGTATTTTTAGGAAAAACCTCGTAAAGGTTTTTGTTGTGGATAACAAATCAGTTATACCCAATGGTATTCTTTTAGATAAAACAAAAAGCGGGCGAAGTTATATCGCACCACTTTTATTTCAAGGATATTTTCTCAATTGTCTCCACGAGTAATAACGCTATCTGCAAATCCATATGCCACGGCTTCTTGTGCAGAAAATTCTCTTTTGTTTTTCATATCCTTGAGAATTTTTCTCAAAGACTGGCCTGTTTTCTTAGATAAAAACCATCCATAGAGCCAAACAATAAGTTTAAGCTGTCCTGCCGTTAGAAGGTTGCCAATTATCGGTGATACATCTTCTACACAAGGTTCATGAATAGCAACTTTTGCATTGTGATAAACAAATCGTCTTCCCTTTGTCCCGTTTACAAGAATTAATACGGCCGCAGAGCGAGCTTTATGAGCTCTGACTTCAATAACCTTTTTACACCGTTTCATTGTCCGGCAGATATTCATAGCGACATCGCGGTCTCCTCCTTTTGAATTAAGCTGAATAATAATTGTGGACAACGAAGAATCATTTTCAAAAAATTTCAATGCTCTGATAACGTGTATATCTGTGTCGTTTTCTTCGGTAAGCTCGCCGTCTATCATGACCGCGTCTTCCCTTGTAAATTTCTGCATGCATGCCTTTTTTCTCGTCCTGATTGATAAAATAATGTTTCTCCATTTTCTAATCATTATGGGAGAAATGTTGATGAGAATAAAATAAGTCAAGATGGGCAAGAAAAGCGACCATAGGATATTCATTTTTTCCTCCTTTGTTAGTTGTTATTTATATCATAAGCAGATTTTCAAAAATGTCAATACTTTGTACAACTTTGTTCAATTTTTTCAATATCAATTTTTTTTTAAAAACAAAAAAGCGGCAGTCACTAAGTGAGAACCGCTTTATTTGATTTTTTATCGACCAATAAGAATACGACCAAGCCTTCTGAGTGTCTTTGGTCTACCCGGATTCTGTTTAGCATCTCTGTCAATGCGATACGTAACGAGATAAATAGCAGCGGGAAAGAAAACTAACCATAAAAAAGTAACTAATGATCCATAGAACCACCAAGGATCATAGGTAAGACTAACAGCAATAGAGGCTAAAGCCAACATACAAATACCAGCGAGAGAATTATTGTCGACACGGCTTATAAAATTTTTCCAAATTATTAACATACTCTTCCAGACTGTTATCATTTTTGCCTCCTCGTTTTGTTTGAAGAACCTAATATATTATATAACATGAAAAAAATTTGTCAACATTACTTTTCTCCAACCCAAAAAGCGAGGACGTGCCTCGCCTTTTGGTTATACTGAAGCAGTATTTTACTTTGAAGATTTTTGAAGCAGTCCTTTTGCAATATACTGCTTCATAAGCGACTGATAAGGAATGTTAAGTTCATTCGCCTGTTCTTTCAGTCGAATTAAAATATATTCTGGTATACGCACCGCTACTGACCGGGACGAAGGTTTAAGATTTGGAAACGCAACTGAAGAAAAATCAGTTGGTTCGAAATATTGAGATAAATCAGCCTTAGCCCAAAACTCTCGTTCCTCGTCTTCATTTTTAAATTTTGGAACCTTAAGTTGTTTTTTCATACAATTGTTTTGATTTTTTATTGAGATCACGCGCTGGAATGATGCGAATGCTATTACGAGCAGAGCGAGTAACAAGGTTCTGCGGAGCACGGTTCTTATTACGAGCAGAGCGAGTAACAAGGTTCTGCGGAGCACGGTTCTTATTACGAGCAGAGCGAGTAACAAGGTTCTGCGGAGCACGGTTCTTATTACGAGCAGAGCGAGTAACAAGGTTCTGCGGAGCACGGTTCTTATTACGAGCAGAGCGAGTAACAAGGTTCTGCGGAGCACGGTTCTTATTACGAGCAGAGCGAGTAACAAGGTTCTGCGGAGCACGGTTCTTATTACGAGCAGAGCGAGTAACAAGGTTCTGCGGAGCACGGTTCTTATTTTTTCTTAGTGTGAAAACGACAAATAAAAGTCGTTGTAGTTTAGTTTCCCCAAGAAGAATATATCGAGGTTCTTTATTTGAATGATAAATATCTTTTAATATTTTTTTATCTGCGTCAAAAAATACTTCTTCACATTCTCCCTCTGTTACACTATGTTTTATAAAATTTTTATTTCTATTACCTTCGTCCCATTCAAATTTGATCGGTTTTTCTAGAATGTTCATACAGTACTATTGTATATACTAAATTATACATTGTCAATACTGTTATTGTGGATAACGTCCAACCAAAAAAGCGAGGACTTGCCTCGCCTTTTACAGGTATCAATCAGGTTTAAAAAATCTTTTTATTTAAATAATCATTACTGCCTCTAAACCATCAAAACAATAAAGACATTTATAGCAAAAATTTTCAAGATCATCGACGGTACCAGCTTGGATATGTAACGTTTGAATCTCTGGCGACAAGTCTTTTAAGCGAAGCCTGATAAGATCTTCTCCGCATTCATTGCAAGAATAGGGGAACAACCGTCTCGTCAAAATAAACGTTCTCAAGAATTTTTTCATCTTTTTTCCTCCTCTTGTTAAGAACTACTTTAACATTTTTATTTTATAATATAAAAATATTCTGTCAACTCCACTTTTCCCCAACCCAAAAAGTAAGGATCTGCCTCGCTCCTGAGTCAAAAACTCCCCAGGTCGGACGTTATTAGAACCTATTTTATGGTAGTAGAGAATCAATTTGTGTTTAAGATTGCTGCTCTGTGGTAAAACAAAAAAGTGAGGTGATTTTTTTCACCATCACTTTAATGTAATTTATAATGGACGAACTTCGTATCCCTGCCTCTGCGCAAATGAAATATCGTATCCTTTCAAAACTACTATACCCTCTCGTTCTTCTTCCTCCGTCCATACATTGCCCAAAAATTTTTTTTGTTTAAGTCTGCCGCAAACTGGACATGTTCCGCCCACAAAAACAGCTCCATAAAATTCAAATGCCCAATGTGATGGCAGATTATGAAGTCCCCTCAGACACCTCAAACATTTCTTAAAACTTCTCGGATTCTTCTTGTAAAATTGATAAGCTCGCGATAGTCTATATACTATTTTCTTCACTTTCTCCTTGTAAACAAGATAGGTCCACGATAGTATGTCTACTATTTTTTTCACTGCTGGTCCTCCTTTTTGATTTTTTGCTTCAAGAACCATTTATATTATAGAATGTCTAAAATATCTGTCAACTCCACTTTTCCCCAACCCAAAAAGTAAGGATCTGCCTCGCTCCTGAGTCAAAAACTCCCCAGGTCGGACGTTATTAGAACCTATTTGGAGAGTATGAGAGATTGTTCTATTTTTAAAAAACTACAGCTAAGTGTTAATAATAAAAAATATCAACAGTAGATATTTTAACCATCTTAAAAAAATCAGCTAAAGGCCGGCGCTCTCTAAAATTTTATTTATATCTCCTTGTTGCACAAGGGACAGATTCCTATCTATATCTTTTAAAATCGCCTCAAATCTTTTTCTGTCTCCTGAAGTCAATTCTTCTTTAGTTTTTTCTAAAAGAAGCACAATGCCATTGCCTGGATAAGTCTTTAATAACTCAAAAAACTTAAAGTATTTTTCTTTTTCCTTATCCGAAAGACTTTCAGATGCATAAATAACATTTTGAATTTCTTCAATTAATTCTTTTTTCATATTTATTTATCTTTTGTTTAATTTTGTTCTATTTTTTCTATGCGAATATTAGAATTTTCCTTAAAATTTTTCCATTTCTCATCTAGATGGTGCTTCAGCTTGAGTATTCCCTCTGCCCCTTTCTTGCCTGCCATAAATCCTAGGCTGCCTACCATAAGTGTTCCTAGCAAGCTAAATACTACAATATTCGCTATCTCTCCACCGTTAAGAGGCTGTATACCCACGCTTTCGGCAGCTACAAATGAAGAAACAAGTGCTGCTATGGTTAGCCCTCCTGCAACTGCTGCTGTTCCCATCTCTGCTAATTTTATAAACCTTTTTTCAGCACTACTTAGTTCTATTTCTTTTCCGCCAACTGCTATAAACCTCTTTTCTGATTGCTCAACTTGCTCACTTTCTGCTTCTTGCTTTGGTGATTTTTGTGATGGAAAATCTTCATGGTTCATATTTTTATAATTAAGGTCAATTATATTATTAATATAGCATATAAAACCACTCTTGTCAATAGCATGTACAAGATGAGTACATAGGTAACACTAACCCAAAAAGCAAGGGATTGCCTCGC
>JALLOO010000029.1 GCA_027717985.1 Patescibacteria group bacterium AH-259-L05
ACTGCTAAATTATAGCAGATTTTTAAAATTCCCCCAACCCAAAAAGCGAGGACTTGCCTCGCCTGGTCAAAACTCCCCCAGTCGAACGATGTTCGGACCTGTTCGGGGGATTTATAGAGTTAATTTAGATTTAAAATCGCCATTACATGATTTAGTTATCCACAAATAAATGGTTATTGACACAGATGTAAACGGGTTATATAATATATAGCATGAGAAAAGTAAATTTGCAGTTTAGTCTTCCCGTGACTATTCTAAAAGAAAAAAATCGATTTGTGGCATATTCACCAACCATTGATTTATCTACATCTGGAAAAACCTATAATGAGGCTCAAAGCAGATTTACAGAGTCATCTCTTATTTTCTTTGAAGAAATAATAAATAAGGGAACCATAGATGATGTTTTAAATGAGCTGGGATGGCAAAAAATTAAAAAGAGATGGCAAGCTCCTGTTGTGGTTTCTCAACAATCTGAAACAGTTTCTGTTCCTATGCCAGTTAAAATGTAAATATGCCACGGCTCACTCCTATTCACTGGAGAAAATTTGATAAATTTCTTTTATTTGTTGGTTGTCGTTTTAAACGTGCAAAAGGCGATCATAGAATTTACTGGAGAAAAGATTTAAAAAGGCCAATAGTAATTCCCCGTGATACTGAGCTCCCCATTTTTATCATCCGTAACAATCTGAGACTATTGGGAATTTCTGTAGAAGAATATCTAAAAATTTTAAAACAAATTTGATTTAACAAAAGGAGGCCTTGTAGAAAGAACAATTGTATTTAGTTGTCTTTTTTATTTTTTTGGAAATCTAAAACTATCCCTTTTCCCCAAAATAAAAAACTCCCCAAGTCGAACGATGTTCGAACCTGTTTATACCCTTTTAAAATATGTTCAGTGCTTTGAAGCAGATAAACTTCACACAATAAATTGGAAGAAAATAGTAATCCTTGATGCAAACAAAATGCCACCGTGACAACACGGTGGCCTAAAGGGGAAATTACTCTGATTTCTAAAATAAAATCGCCTTGTTAGTTTTTCTTCTTTAATTTTATGGTTGACGCCATGGCGAGTTCTTCAAACTTCTCTCGAGAAATGGGTTCATCCCATGGAATTCTTTGACTCATCCATCCATCCGGATCAACCACTGTAAAATCAAATTCCTTTTGCCATTCTTCGGGTTTTTTGAGCTCTGTGGCCATCTTTTTCCCTCCTAGTTTTTTTTGAGAACAATTTTATCCAACATTTACACTTTATCACACAAAAATATCCTGTCAACCCCACTTTTCCACAAAATCAAAAACCCTGCTTAGTTGTCAGGGTTTTTGGGATTCGTGGTTGTCTTTTTGTCTTAACCACCATACGAATATTATAAATGCAACAGGACCTATAATGACTCCGCCGGGAAGATTAAAAAAGGATGAAAGAAAATCTGAAAAATTAGACATTATTTTCCTCCTTGTTTTGGAACGAACGTTTACTACACCACTACTATACAATATCTTTAAAAATCTGTCAATACCACTTTTCCCCAACCCAAAAAGCGAGGATCCACCTCGCTCTTGAGTCAAAACTCTTCCAGTGGAACGATGTTCGAACCGCTCTTATGGGGTTAAATGATCAATTTGTGTTTGAAATTGCTGTCTTATGGTGATTCTACCCCGCCCTGCTGCACATTATTTCTAAATTTATTTAACAAATTCAACTTTCAAGTCACGATTAAAGGCTATAGCAATTTTTTGTAGCATCTCAGTAGTAAAATTTTGTTGACCAGATTCCATACGAGCTATATTGCTTTGTTTTGTTCCTATCTTTTTTGCTAATTCTGCCTGCGACATACGCATTTGCTTGCGTAATTGTAAAATTTGGTATGCAATTTCTAACTGCTTACCGTATTCATCATAATATTTTCTAAATATTGGATCTTTTAACTCTTGCGCTAAATGCTTCTCAAAATTGGTGTACGTAATTTTTTTATTTTTACTTTGTCTATTCATATGCAATGAAATCTTTATTTAGTTTAAAGCTTGGATACAAATATCATTCCTTACAAGCTTCAAGGTTCTGACGAGCGGAGCGAGGAATGGTTCTTATAATCCTCAAAATTATTCAAAGTTCTTATAATCTCCTGCTTTGGCGTTTTCGCTGTTTTCTTAAGAAATGCATGCAGGAGAATAATTCTTTTCTCTTCTATTAATACATAGAAAATACGATGTTTATTATGAGAAAAATCCGCCCGTAATTCTCTTATCCCCTTGCGAATATAGCGACTGTACGGTTCATCAAGATATCCTTTGTAGTCACGAAGGAGCTTTATATATACTGCAACTTTTGCTTTTTCTTTTACTGATAATTTCTGAATATATTCAAAAACCGGCACTTTTCCATTTTGACTATTTCGGTAATAGTAGACTTTATATTTTTCATTGTTATTATATATCATATATGATATATGTCAATAGTAAACCTGTGGATAAATTATACTTTAATTATATCAGATTTTTCAATTTTCCCCAACCTAAAAAGCGAGGGGTTGCCTTGCTCTTTAGCCAAAACTCTTCCAGTGGAACGATGTTCGAACCGCTCTTAGGGAGTTAAAGAATCAATTTGTGTTTGAAATTGTGGTTTTGTGGTAAAGCCTGAAATTTCGTTCGCGGTTTTTCCTGGAAAAATTTTACTCAAAAGGAGCAGGCGAGCTTTGGTCCCTCTAATAAATTACGGTATTGAGTTTGTTTTTCAGGTGAGTAGAAATCAACCCAACAAACGGCATTACTGTGCATGCCGTATGAATCTGCCAACGGTCCTTTCTCGGCCATATTGTATAACCCAAAATCCCAGTTGCCGGCTTGGCGCGTCCCTCTGGTATAACCAATTAAGTCGCCTGCGCTGAAAGGAATTTCTGTAGCTGGCGCCTCGCCGCGAGTATCTTCAGTTGGTCTTGGTGTTAGAGGGAAAACATTTCTAATGCTATCCACCGGCTCATCAATGTGGTCAAACTTAAAGACAAAATCACATATGTTTTTAATCCGGAAAGTTAAAATGTATTGAGTAGCATCATCACCGCCCGTGTAATACGCGCCATTTTCTAAGATGGCATCAATAGGCGCATATACAGGGATACGTTCATGCTCCGTCCATATAAATGAATGACCTTTGGGGCCTTCGAAAGATGGTGATCCGGGAGCAGTAATTCTCCGAATATTGGAAAAATCGGTAATATCAGCAGTTAATACTGGATCGGTGTTTGTACAAGTTTTAGGATCGGGTAAAGCTGTTGCTTCTTGTTTTTCTTGATCTTGTAAGTGCGGGCTTAATTCTAATACCAACTGGCGAAGCCGCTCGATTTCGTCCACCTGATATCCTTCGTTTTCCAGCTTCAAAAGGTCATTTTGAATGCGTGTTGTATGTTCTGGCGCAAGATATGATCCACGTGTTTTCGACTCAAGAAGCTCTTTTTCAAGCGCGTTAAATTGTTGAGTAAGGTCGGTTTTCTTCATCGGTTGTTCCAGTTGTTCTTGCGCCTTTTCTTCTATTACCGTTGCTGTCTTTTTCGGGCTAACTTGATCGGGAATTTCTGGTGTGGCTACTTTTTTTAGAGTTTCTTTTACTATTGGTTTTTCTGCCTGAAGCGGAGCGCCCTCTGGCCGTGGTTGTGGTATACCTACGGGAGAGGGGATCACGATCGGTTCTTGTGGTGTTTCCCTTTCAGGTTCTGTGGGAGATTCGATTGATTCTTCCGCGGGTATAATGACTCCATTAAGAGCCATGGGTTCTTGTGGTAGAACATCTTCCACGGGCTGTGGTTGAATTTTTGTTTCAATTTTTTGAGAAACCTCAAGCGGTGTCTTCAGAGATTTAAATATCAACACAGACCCCACAGCTACAACAATAAAAAGGGTAATAGCTGAAATAATTTTTGTTCCTAATACAAACATAAATTTTATTTTACTATACCTAGAACTTTGTAGCAACCAAAAAAGCGAGGACTTACCCTAATAGGGCGAGCCCTCGCCTTTAGCTCGAGAGCTCGGCTCTTTAGAGGGCTTATAGCCTCGCTTTGCTGGTTATAATAAAAATAAGCCCATTCAGGGCTTATTTAAAAAACTCTTGAGCTACTTCTAGGGCTTCTTTTAACTTCTTTTCTGAAGGAATGTCTCTAGTGTGAGGTTGAAATAGAAAATTGCTTGCAAAAATCGCCAGTCCATAAACAACTATATAAACAACATAGCGAAAAATTCCAATGGTTGTCTGAGAAAAAATATTCTCAAGAAAAATCAGGCATCCGATCAAAAATGGGGAAATTGCTATTACTCCTATAAAATTGGTTCCGCAACTGGAATCAATCAGAGGCATCTTTTTTAGATTTTTAAGAGTAGGTTCAAGGCTCTTCTTTTGTAGTAAATGGAGCACTTTGTGTTCACAGGCATGATATTCTCGCGTGTCTTTCTCTGTAAGATCAGAAACAAACAAGAGAAATGTTAAACACTTTGCTGCGCCTAGCGCTAATATTATTAATATAAGACCCACTACAATCCCTTGCCACATAATCGGATTCTGAGAAAGAAACAGAAACATCAAAAAAGAACTGTAAAAAATCCAAACACCACACCAAACAAGTAAATGTTTTTTTGTAAGCTCAGTCTCTCTTTTTATATTTGGATCATACCCTTGTGAACTTACGGTCTTTTTCCCTTTTGTTACAGTAAATCCATTAAAATGAGAGTGGCTAATCGTATTACTCGGAATTCTTCTCCTTATAACTGATTTGATTCGCATTGTTCCTCCTTTGTATTGTGCTTTATACAAGAGTATAGCATATCTAATTCTCTTGTCAACCTCACGCCACATCATTTTCCCCAAAAAATAAAAAATTCCCCAAGTGGAACGATGTTCGAATCGCTCTTATGAGTCTAAAGAATCAATTTGTGTTTGAAATTGCTACTTTGTGGTAATCTACCCCACCTTACTGCACACTGTTTCTAAAAAAATAAATAACCGCCATCTCAAGATAGCGATTATTAACTCGCGGGTTTCACTTGAACAACGCCTGTACTAAAAGTCGAGTTCCTTCTTTTTCGAAGTATTCTGTATACTCTGGCCCTATTATATCTCTGAGTCATGATTGGATATACATTTACCAGTAAGTTAAAAATTAAGAAAAATACGGTAAAGTCTATCATCAACAAAATCGTCACGGGGATGAATAGCACAAGATGAATTGTTTCTAGTACTCTTGTCTTATATTCATACTTCTGTAATGCTTCTGTTAAGCCGTTGCGAATCCATCTTGACTTTGTTAAATGTAATAGTATATCACCACTCGGGAAAAACTTTTTGAATATACGAACTCCCAGGAGTTTGTAAAGCGTACCGTTCTTTTCGAAAAATTTTGGGGCGAAATAGTAATCCAGAATAGTACGTACCATTTGTTAATACACCTCCTTTGCTCATTGTTATCTATATAATATCAAATTTCTTCACCTTCGTCAATAGCATGTACAAGATGAGTACATAGGTAACACTTTCTTCAAAATAAAAACTCCCCCAGTCGAACATAGTCGTTCACTTCGCTCACGAGCTCTGTTCTCCATAGGGCTTCCGCCCTCTGGCGTCGCTCACTTCGTTCGCTCCTATCACCCCGACGGGGAAACGATGTTTCCCCGACCCCTTTCCTCTTGTATCAGAATTTAAAATTCCGATACAAGGACGATGCCTGCCCCGTAGGGAACTTGTTCTACTACTGGGGTTCGAACCGCTCTTATAGAGTTAAAGAGTCAATTTGTGTTTGAAATTGCTGTTTTGTGGTAGTTTGTCCAAAGCAAAAGTCCTGGCTAAAAGCCCAGGACCTCTTTGACAACGATGTTTATTTATCCGTCTTCGCGCGTGATTTCGGTTTCGCTTAGAGCATTAGCAATTTTTTTCAATTCATCGACTGCCTCACCGATCTTCCAGGCAATGTAAAGCACAGCAAAGCATATTATGGTTACAGTAAATATCATCCTTTCTCCTCCTTTTTCTAATTGTTATTTATATTCTATCACATTTTTCTGCTCTTGTCTACCCCACTTTTCCCCAACCCAAAAAGCGAGGAGTTACCTCGCTCTTTTAGTCAAAACTCCCTAGGCCGAACGATGTTCGCCGCTCTTATGGGGGTAAATGATCGATTTGTGTTTGAAATTGCTATTTTGTGGTAAAACAAAAAAGGCGTGAATTTATGACGCCTTTTTCCATGCTCGTTGTTGCCCTGAGTACCATTTTGGGAATGTCCAAAGAAGAAGAATTATAGAGAGAGCAAGACCGAAGTAGAAATAAGTACCTTCTAACATTCCTAAAGAAAACCAAAATATGAAAAATCCTATTGCATCCCTGATGTCACTGGCCTTCCGCTTATCTGGTAAACGCCGCTTGCTGATTCCAAATGCGAAAAGGGCTACTATTAAGAAGACAACAATCTTTATGAGGGTTACTTCTTGAAACATCATTACCTCCTG
>JALLOO010000003.1 GCA_027717985.1 Patescibacteria group bacterium AH-259-L05
TTCCCTTTTTTTTGTAGTTCGTATTTGAATTTGCCAAAATCTAAAATTTTTGCGACTGGAGGGTCAGCTTTCGGACTAATTTCAACAAGATCAAGCTCTTTTTCACGAGCTATCTCTAACGCCTTATCAGTTTGAGTAGTGCCTATATGATTGTTTTTTTCATCAATAAGGCGTACCTTTGCGGCTCTTATTTTATTGTTGATGCGATAGTATTTCAATTTGTGATGTATGATTTATGATTTAAGATTTGGATGTGGTGGAGGTGAGGGCATCGAAGCCCTGTCCAGAAAATAGAAATAAAAGCGTCTACCCTTGTAGTCTCATTAGTTTTTTAGGCTTTAGAATTAAAATGAGACAAAATTTCTAAAGCTATGTCCTGAATTTGATTTTGATAATTTGGACCAGGAAATCCAGATTATCTATCCTGCGAAAATAACATCAATATTCCTTAGCAGGAGTCAAAAATATTGATGGCTGTTGCTTTATGCTACAGCGTATGCCAGATTTTTGTTGGCAATTATAGGTTTGAGTTGTTTTATGTCGATCTCACGACAAAGAGCAACTTTTATTTCAGGTTTCTGTCGAAACCTGTCACCCCCTATTTTAAGTTTATCATTTTTGGGCTAAAAGTCAAGGAAGCTATTTTGTTTCGTCTTCAGTAATTTGTTCTTGAATATTTTTAGGAACTTGAGCATAGTGGGAAAATTCCATGGTTGAGCTTCCTCGTCCCTCAGTCATGGAACGGAGCGAGGTAGTATAACCAAACATTTCTGCTAAGGGCACGGTGGCGTCAATAAGTTTTACTTGCCCTCTGCTTTTAGTTTGTTTGATCCGTGCTCTTCGAGCATTTAAATCACCAACCACGTCGCCTAAGAATTTTTCTGGGGCGACAACCTCTATTTTCATTATAGGTTCGAGTAAAACTGGATTGGCGTTTTTTGTGCCTTCACGAATAGCGCGGGCAGCCGCAATTTTAAATGCAGCTTCTGATGAATCAACTTCGTGAAATGTTCCATCATATACAGCCACCAACATATCAATAAGCGGGTACCCAGCTAAAACGCCGTTACTCATTGCTTCAACCACTCCTTTTTTAATTGCAGGGATAAATTCTCTTGGAATGACTCCTCCTTTAATTTCATTAACAAATTCAAATCCTTTCCCGTGCTCTTGTGGTTCTAAACGTAGCCAGCAGTGTCCATATTGACCGCGGCCGCCTGATTGGTGAATATATTTTCCTTCAATTTCAGCAATCTTCGTAATGGTTTCTTTATATGCTACCTGTGGTTTGCCTACGCTTGCCTCAACCTTAAATTCTCGCTTTAATCTATCAACAATAATTTCTAAATGAAGTTCGCCCATCCCAGAGATAATAGTTTGTCCTGTTTCCTCGTCTGTTTTGACCTTAAAGGTCGGGTCTTCCTCAGTTAATTTAGAAATTGCAAGACCCATTTTTTCCTGGTCAGCTTTTGTTTTTGGTTCAATAGCCACCGATATCACGGGTTCAGGAAAGGTGATTGATTCCAATATAATGGGGTGATGAGGGTCGCATAAGGTATCACCTGTCGTAGTATTTTTTATTCCCACAATAGCAGCAATATCACCAGCAGAAATACTCTTGACTTCTTCACGCTTGTTTGCATGCATTCTCACAATTCGTCCCACGCGTTCTTTATTATTGGTAGTGACATTAAGTATATATGAGCCAGCAGATAAGGTTCCTGAATAAACCCGAAAGTAGCAAAGCCTGCCTACATATGGATCAGTAGCAACCTTAAAGGCTAATGCGGCAAATGGTTCATCAGGGTCTGGTTTGCGCACCTCTTTTTTATCGTCGCCAAGGAGAAATCCTTCAACTGGTGGGACATCGAGAGGAGAGGGCAGATAGGCACAAATCGCATCTAAGAGCAGTTGTACCCCTTTATTTTTTAGTGCAGAACCACATAAAACAGGAATAATTTTCCCTTCAATGGTTGCGTTGCGTAAAACACGCTTAAGTTCATTAACGTCCAGTTCTTTGTCTTCAAGGTATTGAGTCATAAGCGTGTCGTCATGAGAAACAATTGCTTCAATTAATTTGCTTCGATATTCTTCAACTTTTTGTTCTAATTCTTGGGGAATATCTTGTTCATCAATGTCATCCCCCATATCATCCAAATACACGTTAGCTTTGCGATGTAATAAATCAATAATACCTTTAAAATTTGCTTCTTCGCCAATGGGGAGCTGGATCGGATATGCATGTTTGGTAAGACGTTCATGAATAGAGTCAAGGTCAGCATAAAAGTCAGCACCAGTGCGATCTAATTTGTTAACAAATGCAAGTAATGGTACATTAAATTTTTCAGCTTGGTGCCATACGGTTTCAGATTGCGGTTCAACCCCAGCCACGCCGTCAAATACTACCACCCCACCATCTAAAACACGTAAGGAGCGCTGTACTTCAGCAGTAAAGTCAATATGCCCAGGGGTATCAATAATATTTATTTTGATTTTTTCCGTCTCAGGAGGTTTCCAAAAGACCGTGGTTGCGGCAGCGGTAATAGTAACCCCACGCTCGCGCTCTTGTTCCATCCAGTCCATTTCTGCCTGGCCCTCATGAACTTCACCCACTTTATGTTTTTTCCCTGTGTAATATAAAATACGCTCGGTAACCGTTGTTTTACCAGCGTCAATATGGGCAATAATTCCGATATTTCTGGTTTGCTTTAGTGAGAACTCTTCAGGCATACATGTCTAGTATCTGGCAAAATGAGCAAATGCTTTATTTGCTTCTGCCATACGGTGAACGTCTTGTTTTTTCTTAATAGCGTCACCTTCGCCAAGGGAGGCGTTGATAAGTTCTTGCGCAAGTTTTTCCGACATCGCTTTCCCCTTTTTAGATTTTGCTGCATTAATAATCCAGCGAGAGGCCAAAATAAAACGACGGTTTTCATTTGTTCGCATGGGAATTTGATAATTTGCGCCGCCAATACGCCGAGACCGTACTTCAAGTGATGGCGAAACATTTTCAATAGCTTTACGAAATACCGTAAGGGGATCTTTTTTTGTTTTTTTGTGTATAAGGTCAAAACTTGTATAGACGATATTTGCAGCAAGACTTTTTTTACCCTTTCGCATAATATAGTTAATAAATTTAGCCACCTCAACTAAGCCATATTGAGGATCAGGGGTAATTTTTCGTTTTGGTATTTGTTTACCTCGCATAGATTTAATTTATGAACCTATGAACGCAAGAACTTATGAACAATTTGTTTAGTTCTTCCGTTCTTTAGTCCTTTGGTTTTTTAGTGCCATATAATGATCGGCTTTGTTTTCTGCCCTCAACGCCAGAGGTATCATATACGCCGCGCACTATATGGTATTTAACACCAGGCAGATCTTTGACTCTGCCGCCGCGCAAGAGTACGACTGAGTGCTCTTGTAAGTTATGGCCAACACCAGGAATATATGCGGTTACTTCCATGCCATTTGAGAGTCGTACCCGTGCGATTTTACGCAGAGCCGAGTTCGGCTTTTTAGGTGTTTGTGTGGTTACTTTTAAACACACCCCTCGGAGATAGGGGCGTCCTTTTGGAATTTTTTTCCGTTTTCGTTTTAAAATATTAAAATTAGTCTGCAGTGCAGGTGCTTTTGATTTTTTCTTAGATTTTTTTCGCCCTTTTCGGACAAGCTGGTTTGTCGTAGGCATATTTTAGCTTTAGATTTAAAATAGTGATTTCGTAGGTTGTATTTTAACGTAAATAAAAAAGATGTCAATCTCTTATCTTGTCATTGTCATTATCTTGTCATCCCGCGCTAAACTTTGTTGAGTGCGGGATTAAAAGGCAAAGGGTCGGCCAACAATAAGGTAATAAACACCAAAAATAATAGGAAAGATGATTTGAAACGCGAAGAAAATAAAGAATAATAAGAGTAAAAAGCCATACCGTTCTAGCAGTAGTTGATAGTGCTTGAATCTGCCGGGTAAAAGCGCAAACAAAACTTTTGAGCCGTCTAAAGGGGGGATTGGGATAAGATTAAACACCGCAAGCAATACATTAGCATAGACAATGATACTTAAGAAAAAGGTAAATGAACTGGGTGGTAAAAATCGAACCATTAAGCCAAAAACAAGGGCAGCAGATAAGTTGGCTAAGGGACCGGCAAGGCCAACAAGACTAGGCCCCCATCTTTTATTTTTGAGATTATGCGGATTAAACGGGACTGGTTTTGCATAGGCGAACAAAAATCTACCGCCTGAGAGCACAAATAAAAATAACGGCATTAAAATAGTGCCAAACATATCAATATGTGCTAACGGGTTTAAGGTAAGCCGCCCTTGATGACGGGCAGTAGGATCGCCTAATTGATCTGCAACCCAAGCATGCGCATATTCATGAATAATAGCTGAGGGAATTATAATAAAAAAGAAAAATAGTAAACTCATAGTGGGTAATATAATAGCATAGATAAAACGCTTGTCAAAACAAATTTTCCGTGTTACAATGCTATCTGTTAATATATTAAATAGAATTTTATGGCTCGAAAGTGTACTATTTGTGGAAGGGGTCCAACAAGTGCTGTTTCTCGATCTCATTCTAATGTGGCGACAAAAAGGCGTCAATATATTAATTTACAAACAAAGAAAATATCTGGCAAAAGGGTAAAATTGTGCACGCGGTGTTTAAAGACCTTAAAGAAGAATTCTAAAATTTAGGATTTCGGGCTGTAGTATAATGGTAGTACGTGTCCTCGGGGAGGATATAGCCCGAGTTCGATTCTCGGCAGCCCGATAGGGTATGAAATTTTTGTCTTTAAAAAAAATTGTTTTTATTATTGTTATTGGACTCCTTATTGTGGGAGGCCGGTTATTATTGAAAAATCATATAGCAGATCCTGCAAAAGATGAATTTTCTGACAGGGTAAAAATCAACAATGTAGTGGTTAATGTTGAGTTGGCTCAAACACTTAAAGAAAAAGCGCAGGGACTTTCAGGAAGGGATCTTTTAGATGAAAATCAGGGGATGCTGTTTGTCTATGATGTACAGGATTTGTATTCGTTTTGGATGGAAGATATGAAATTCCCCTTGGATATTATCTGGATTGATAAGGGTTATACCATTATTGACCTGCACACAAATGTTTTGCCCGATTCATTTCCTCAAACGTTTCAGCCAAAAAATCCAGCGCAATACGTGTTAGAAGTTAACGCTGGATTTTGCGAGAAACATAATATTACTATTGGCGATACTGTTTCAGTGCTCTTTTGATTTTTCTATCCGCGTCACGCTTTTTAATTGTTTCTCGCTTATCATATTTTTTCTTTCCACGTGCTAAGCCGATCTCTATTTTAATAAGCCCTTTTTTAGTATATACTTTTAAGGGAATAAGCGTTGTCCGTTCTGTTTTTATTTTACCTATCAAAGAATTAATTTCTTTTTTATGCAGCAATAGTTTTCGAGAGCGAATTGGATCATAATTTTGTTGTGCTGATGCAGCGGGCGGATACGACGCAATCGTGGTGTTATGTATCCACGGAGTGCCGCTTTTATCAATGGCTACATAGCTTCCGGAAAGATTAATATTACCTGACTTTACTGATTTTACCTCAGGCCCAGATAAAACAATACCAGTTTCTATGGTTTGTATGATTTCATAATCATGATAGGCGCGTTTATTTGTGGTGATAGTGGGCATAGTATAAGTATAGCATATTGATGCCATTTTTAAAATCTGTTAAAATTTAGCAATAAGAATATTAAACCTTTTAAATTTCAAGGTTCTGCGAATCTCTTCACCCAGCGAACTGGGTGAGAGATGAGCAGGTTCTTATAATTTTGATTATTGGTGTTTGCAAAGATTATTATATAGTATATAATAAAATTAACTAAATAATTAATATAATGTATCCTATGTCGGAAACAAATGAGACGCCTGGAAGAACATCACAAAGCCCTGCTTCAGGAGGGAGAAAAGGACGTGTTCTATTAGTACTTGGTATTGTTATATTACTGATTGTGGTTGTGGTTCTTGTATTTACGGTTTTCTTCCTTCCCTCAGCTAAAGGAGCGTGGTATGCAGTATTTTTGACCAATGGACGTACGTATTTTGGTCATATTGTAAAACAGAATTCAGAAGAGGTGCTCTTGCGTGATGTATACTATATTCAGGTTCAGCAATTAGAGCCAACAGAGGAAGAAGAACAGCCGCAGCCTCAACTCTCATTAGTAAGCATTACTGATGAGCTGCACGCACCAGAGAGCGAGATGCGGATCAATCGAGAACATGTTCTGTTTATTGAAAAACTCCAGGGTTCTTCTCAGGTCGTAGCTACGTTAGAGCAGCAGTTAGCCCAATAGAGAATATCGTTCGCGAGCGTTAGCGAGCGACTATGTTCAATTATCATATGAGAGGTGACAGGCCGAACAATAGAGCGGCAAGCTTTTTGGTTGTCCTTTTTGTTTTATTATTTATAATTGTTATTGTTGGCATCGTTGGGTTTTTTTATTTATCTTCGCCTGAAGAAGTAAAGAATAAAGAGGGCGTAACGTTTTGGTTGTACCGTCACCCCACACAGATCACTGGTGATGAAAACACTTTTTTTATTTTTATTAAAAATCAAGAGGTGCGTGACATTATGAATGCACAGATAGTGGTGAATTTTCCTGATGGATTTGTTTTAAGCGAAAGTAGACCGCAATGCAACAAAATATTAGCTAACAGCTGTCAATGGCAGTTTGAACAAATTAAAAAAGGGACATTGCAAGAAATTGAGATTGTTGGGCGGCTATATGGCACGGCAGATCAAATGCAGTTTTTTACCGGCTCATTACATTTTCAATTGCAAGGATTTACGTCTGAGTTTGAAAAGAATTTTTCTTCTTCGGTTATGATTAATCCTGCGCTTCATCTGAGCTGGGATATAGATACCAAAGGATCGTTATTTGATCCATTTACTTCTACGCTTACGCTTGAGAATATTACTTCAGAATACGTTGATAAGGCGCGCGTGATACTTCAATGGCCGTATGATTTTGATCTACGCAGTGCAACTTCTCAGACTGAAAAAGATATTGAGATAGATAAAAATGCGCGCATTCTGGCCTGGGACATTACTGATTTAGATTTTTATGATAAAAAAGAGCTGATCATACGAGGAGAGTTTATTGGCGCTGGCAGTGAGGCACTTGAGTTTAGTGCCCAGGCTGGAATGATAAAAGGCGATGATTTTTTTATTCAAGTTGACAAAATAAAAAAGGTTGAGCTTGAACGGTTTGATTTTGTTCCAGAATTAAAAATTAATAACGTTGATAAGTCTTTACAAATATATTCATGGGGCGATACACTGCCGGTTCAAATAGGTTATGTAAATAATACGAACGAAGAGATTAAAAACGCGACCCTTCTCCTCGAGATAAGTGCAAATAAATATATTGACACAAATCGTTTGTATACCTTGGCGTGGTCATATTATAGCGGTCTGTTTATTCAACCATCAAACTCCCCCTATCTTACCGGCCCTTTGTCCAGCTCTGTTATGAGTACGGGCTGGGATAAGACATTGATTCCTGCATTATCACAAATCCCTATAGGGGGGAGGGGCGTTATTATGTTTGATCTGCCCCTAAAGCAATCTCTTGATGCATTAAAAAATAAATACTCTCAAGCAGAATTAAGCATTCGCATTATTGCTACCGGCACCTTTAATCAAAGTTTAAAGCAATGGAAGGTGCGGAGCAATGAGATTACTATAAAGATCAATACCCATATAGCGTTTGAAGTTGGGACGCGCTATTATGATGATGAGGGAGTAAAAATTGGCACAGGACCCTTGCCGCCGGAAGCGCACCAAGAGACCACGTACTGGATTTTTATAAATATCAAAAATACAACCAACAGTATTGAAAATGTATCTGTGGTTACACGTAAGCCTAAGGATGTACTATGGAAAAATCAGACATATACAACCCATGGTCTGCTTTTATATAATGAAGACACACGCGAGATTAGTTGGCAGATTGATGAATTACCGCTTTATGTGGGCGGACCGTATTCATTGGTTGAGGCGCGCGTTGAGGTGGGCGTGGTTCCAACCGCAGATTCTGTTGGTTTATTTTTGCCATTGACCAAAGAAATTATCTTTCGCGCAAACGATAGATTTACCCAAGATACCATTTCTTCAATTCATCAATTTGTAAGCACTGATTTGAATCAAGTTCTACAAAAGGATAGTACGAGACAGGAACAAGAGTAATATTTATGCCGCAAATGGATTTTTCGACAATTGAGCATAACATATTGAAGTTTTGGGAAAAGCATAACATTTTTCAAAAGCTTCAAACAAAAAACCAGGGCAATAAGCGGTGGTCATTTTTAGATGGGCCGATTACGGCAAATAATCCTATGGGGGTTCACCATGCATGGGGAAGAACGTATAAGGATTTGTTTTGCCGCTATATGGCAATGAAAGGATTTGATCAGCGGTTCCAAAATGGATTTGACTGCCAAGGATTATGGGTTGAAGTTGAGGTTGAAAAGGAAAAAGGGTTTAAAACAAAAAAAGATATTGAAAAGTTTGGTATTGAAAAATTTGTTACGGCCTGTAAAGACAGGGTTAAAAAATATTCTGAAATTCAAACCAAACAGTCAATACGGCTTGGCCAATGGATGGACTGGGAAAATTCATACTTTACCATGAGCGATGAAAACAATTATGCGATTTGGAGTTTTTTAAAAAAGTGTCATCAAAAACAATTATTATATAAAGGGAAGGATGTGGTACCCTGGTGTGTGCGCTGCGGTACGGCTATTTCTCAGCACGAAATTTTAACTGAAGAGTATCAAGAACTGACACACAAATCTATTTTTTTAAAATTTTCTGTTGTTGGCAAAAAAAATACATATTTTTTAGTATGGACGACCACACCATGGACCTTGCCGGCAAATGTTGCCTTAGCAGTACATCCTGATTTTACGTATGCAAAGGTTCAAGATACAAAAGGGGATATGTATATAGTGGTTAAAAGCAAGGCAGATATAATTAATAAGGGGAAAATTATTAAAACATTTCCAGGTGAGGACTTGGAGGGGCTACATTATAAGGGTATATTTGACGAATTAGATGTGGTTAAAGATGCAATGGGAGAGGAAAAACATACGGTAATTGTATGGGATGAGGTGACTGAAGAGGAGGGAACTGGTATTGTTCATATTGCGCCAGGCTGTGGGCAAGAAGATTTTCAATTAAGCAGAGATGAAGATTTGCCCGTGATTGATCCAACGGATGAAGAAAGCAAATATCCTTCAGGATTTGGAATATTAACGGGGAAATTAGTGACCGAGGTAAATAATCTTATCTTTAACAATTTAGAAAAAAAAGGTGTTGTATTTAAGATTGAAGATTATACACATCGATATCCAACATGCTGGCGGTGCAAATCAGAACTTATTTTCCGCCTCGTTGATGAGTGGTACATTTCAATGGATAATTTGCGAACGCCATTGATGAAAGTTTGTAAAAAGATTCAATGGCTTCCTGGATATGGCTTGGATCGAGAGCTTGACTGGTTAAAAAATATGCGTGACTGGCTGATCTCTAAAAAGCGGTACTGGGGCTTGGCACTGCCTATTTATGAATGCCAGCGATGCCATACGTTTGAGGTAGTTGGATCAAAACAGGAGTTACAAGAGCGTGCGGTGGACGGATGGAAAGAATTTGAAGGCCATTCACCGCATCGGCCCTGGGTTGATACGGTAAAAATACAATGCTCTAAATGTGGTGAAGTGCGTTCACGTATCGTGGATGTAGGCAATCCATGGCTTGACGCAGGAATTGTGCCGTTTTCTACTATTAAATATTTTGAAGATAAAAAATATTGGCGGCAATGGTTTCCTGCTGATTTTGTGTGCGAGTCTTTTCCCGGACAATTTAGAAATTGGTTTTATTCATTAATTGTAATGAGTACAGTATTAGAAAACAAGGAACCCATGAAAACTATTTTTGGCTATGCATTGGTTCGTGATGAAAAAGGTGAGGAAATGCATAAGTCAAAAGGGAATGTTATATGGTTTGATGAGGCAGTGAAGATATGCGGCGCAGATGTGCTTCGCTGGATCTATGCTACACAAAATCCATACTATAACCTGCGCTTTGGCTGGAATGCAGCAAAACAAGGCCGTAATAAACTTTTGACCTTATGGAACAGTTTTTTGTTTTTTAAAATGTATATGGATAAACATGCGGTTGATAAAACGTTTTCTGGGAAAGTCAGTCATATTTTAGACCAATGGATTATTTCCCGCCTACACCATGTCATTGATGAGGTTACCAACAGCTTAGATGTCTATGATTCCATGACCGCGGCGTTGAGTATTGAACAGTTTTTTGTAGCCGATTTGTCTCGGTGGTATATTCGTCGGTCTAGAGATCGCTTTTCCCATGTTGAGGCTATAAATACGCTTTACTATGTTTTATTACATTTGATAGAATTAGCTGCGCCATTTATTCCTTTTCTTACTGAAGAAATATATTCTTTCCTTAAAATTGATACCATGGAAGAGTCAGTGCATTTGAATGATTGGCCAAAATCAGATGATACACTAAAACAGATAAAATTAGAACAAACAATGAAGCACGTGCGTGATATTTGTGAAATTGGCCACAGTTTACGCGCCCAAGCGCAGATTAAAGTTCGCCAGCCGCTGAGCCAGTTATCAGTTATCAGTTATCAGTTATCAGATGATTTAATAACGTTAGTCAAGGATGAATTAAATGTGAAAGCAGTAGAATTTGTTAAAGCACTTCCCAAGGGCAAGGATTGGATAGTAAGTAAAGATACAGAGGTAAGGGTAGGACTTAATACTTCTATAACGGCGGAATTAAAAAAACAAGGATTGGTTCGTGAAATGATTCGCCATATTAATGCACTGCGCAAAAAAGCAGGACTGACTAAAAATGATACAGTCACGATTTATTATCAAACAAAGAATAAAGAGTTGATATCTGTTATAGGGGAATATAAACAAGAGATTGTTAACAAAACCGTAAGCAAAGATGTGGTAAATAAATCTGCGCCCCCCTCTGTTCTCGCGCACGATGAAGTAATCATAGAAGATAGTAGCTTCGTTTTAAGTTTAGGCAAATGAGCTCAGATGAGTACATCACTGGTGTTGTGTTACAAACAAGGGATTATAAGGAATCTGATAGAATTGTTTACGTTTATTCTCAAGAGTATGGCAAAGTTGAGGTTTTAGTTCGCGGCGCACGCAAAATTATTTCTAAATTGGCTCCATTGGTTGCGGAGCCATTTGCATTAGTACGGTTAAAAGTTGTTAAAGGAAAGGCGTATTATCATTGTATTGGTGGTGAAGTACAGGAGCGGTTTTATAATATAGGAAAACGCTATAGTACCATGACAAGCATTGCTGAATTGTTTAATAAAATTAATGCTATTGTTAAAAAATATAAATCTGATGCTAAAATTTTTTCTTTGCTTATCACATTTTTACAAAAAGCCAATACTCCCTCACAGGAGAAAATTACTATTCTCATCCCTGCATTTTTAATTAAGTTTTTAGCTTTTTTAGGATATCGACCTGAGATACGAATGTGTGTAGTATGTCGGAGTAAAGAGCTTGAAACAGATCTTTTTTTTGATTTTAAAAAAGGCGGGATTGTATGCAAAAAACACGGCTCTGATAATGAAGAAAAAAAAGAGATAAGTAGTTCGGTTTTATACATTTTGCAGCAGTTGTTGTATAAAAAGCTTGATTTTTTAGTTCAGCAAAAATTTAGTAAGAAAGATTTGCGATTAGCAGTAGATATAATTAATCAATTTTATCAATGGCAGCTTGAATAACTTTTTTGTCATTGGGAGCGATTGGAAGGAATGCGGGATGACAAGATAAGGGATGACAAATTGGCATATTTTGCTATCATAAGCCTATGAGCAAGAAAAAGCGAGTTGTTATTATGGGTGCGGCAGGCAGGGATTTTCATAACTTTAATGTGTATTTTAAAGATAAGGATGAATATAATGTTGTTGCATTTACCGCTGCTCAAATCCCTAATATTGTTAATCGAGTTTATCCACCGCAGTTAGCTGGCAAGCCTTATCCGCACGGCATTCCTATATACAAAGAAGAGGAATTATCAACAATCATTAAAAAATATAATGTTGATTCTGTTATTTTTTCATATAGTGATATATCATATGATTATGTAATGCAACGAGCAAATCTTGTTCTCTCTCATGGGGCAGATTTTATACTCCTCAATCCAGAAGATACCATGTTAAGGTCAAAGATTCCGGTGATTGCTGTTTGTGCAGTTAGAACAGGATGCGGCAAAAGTCAGACCACGCGATATATGGGGACTATTTTAAAGGATCAGGGAGTACAATTTGCGGTAATTCGTCACCCCATGCCGTATGGTGATCTCAATAAGCAAGGTGTTCAAAAATTTTCTACGTTTGATGATCTTGATAAACATAAATGTACAATTGAGGAGCGAGAAGAATATGAACCACACTTAGAGCGAGGATTTACCGTGTTTGCAGGTGCGGATTATAAAGCAATTTTAAAACAAGCAGAACAAGAAGCCGAAGTGATTTTATGGGATGGCGGAAATAATGATTATCCGTTTATTAAGCCAGACTTGATGGTCGTCCTTGCGGATCCGCATCGGCCAGGTCATGAATTATTATACTATCCATCTCAGATATGTGCGCATATGGCTGACGTGGTGGTGATTAATAAGATTAATACTGCCAAGAAAAAAGATATTGAGCAGGTGCGGAAAAATATTACAGCGGTCGCGCCAAAAGCTAAAATTATCCTTGCGGCATCGCCAATTTTTGTAAGTGAACCTCAACGTATTAAAAATAAAAGAGTTTTGGTGATTGAAGATGGACCAACCGTGACCCATGGAGGAGCATCATTTGGAGCGGGATTTTTAGCCGCACACAAATATGGAGCTCGGATAGTTGATCCCCGAGCATACGCAAAAGGATCTTTAAAAAAGGTTTTTCAAGAATATACACATTTGAGAAAAGTTTTGCCAGCCATGGGCTATGGGGAAAAGCAGGTTCAAGAATTGGAGGAAACTATTAATGCGTGTCCAGCAGATATTGTTATTACTGGTACGCCCATTGATTTAAGTAGAATTATTACCACGAAAAAGCCAATTATACGGGCACGATATGAGCTTGAAGAAAGGTCAGGCAGTTTGGAGAAAGCGGTAGAGGATTTTTTAAAAAAGTTCGTTTATAGTTCATAGTTTTTATGGCCCTGTCATCTAGTGGTTAGGATATCAGGTTTTCATCCTGAAAACAGGGGTTCGATTCCCCTCGGGGTCATTTTTTATTATATTTTTTTATTTGACATAAGGGAGTAAATATGGCAGGATGTAAGTAATTGCAATTAGTTCTTGATAAAGGAGGAGCAATGAATATAAGGTGGCGAAAGATTGGTATTGTTGTTTTTACTACGTTTATATTATTATTTACGACTCATTGCGCAGGGCCGCAGGCATTTGTATCCACGTCGTTTGATACAGGCGAAGTACCAGAACAAATTGCTGATACGAGCGCGATTCGTATACGGATTTTAACCTACAATATATTTCATGGCGGTTTGGGTTCTATGAATATCAGAAGAGTTGCAAAAGTGATTAATGCAGTTGATCCTGATGTTGTTGCACTTCAAGAAGTAGACCGGGGGAGTTTGTTTAGCGGGCGTATTGATCAGCCAGCAGAGCTTGCACGCCTTACGAACCTTACCGTAGTTTACGGGCCTAATGTGTATTACAAGGCTGGCGGCGAGTACGGTAACGCAGTGCTCACTCGTTTTCCTGTTATACGACAGGAGAATCATCTACTTCCTTATATTAAATATTTTAGACAACGGGGTATTCTTGAGGTCGAATTAGGTATTGGGAAAGAACATGGTTATAAGGATAATTTTCATGTACGCTTTTTCGTTACCCATCTTGATAATCGAAAAAATGACGCTGAGAGAATTGTTTCAGTAGACACCATTGAAGCAATTGTCCAGCCAAACTTAGGGACGCCGATGATTTTAGCAGGAGACTTAAATGATGCGCCAGAAAGCTCTACGCTCTCAATTTTCAGGCGTACATGGGAGATTGCTGGAGATGGAAAGAGGTTGAATGCCTTTCGTTCTTTTCTCCCAAGACGTCAGATCGATTACATCCTGTTTCATCCTCAAGATCGGTGGAGAGTGGTAGAGATCAAAGTTATTCGCGGAGTGTTCATGTCGGATCATTTGCCTGTATTTGCGGTGCTTGAGTGGATTGGTGATAAGAATGAGATGCAAGACTAAAAGATTCTTGGTATACCTACCAAGGTCTTTTTATATTAGGAGAACAAAAAGCACCTACTTCAAGGTAGGCGCTTTGTCTTTTGTAAGTCTTTGAGTTGTTCTACATAATCGGGCCGAGGTCCACTTGCAGTCTCGAATGCAATAAGCGTAATAAATTCAGCATGTCTTTCTAATCTATCAAGCTTAATATTTAAATTTCCATGTTCATCATAGATCGTGTCCCAAATAGTGTGGTAATAGAAGCGCTTATCAGGGTCTACGCTTGCTTTCTCCTTACTCCTTATTTTTCTTGATTCTTCTTTGTAGGCATTGAATTTATCCATATCCCATTTTGCGGAAAATAGCATTGCCGGAATTCTGTCATTTTCAGGGCTTGCACTAAAGAATGCATAATGATCTGATCTATAAAAAACATTCATTTCGTCAGGCGGGGACTCTATGGTGAAGTTGAAAAAAACACTCCATTTTTGAATATAGTTCCAAATCTCTGGGATACGTTCCGGCGTTTCTTCGCCTTTGGGCGTTGCGGTAAGCCAAAGTGATGTGTTGTCGAGCCCTCTTCCAACCATGTCATTGCTTATTACTGCCACCACTTTTCCAGAAAGAGGAAACTTATGAGCGTAATATACCGCTCCAAGTAACCCTTTTTCTTCTGCGCCTGCAAAAAGGAAAACAATAGATCTTTTCGGTCTAATATTGGATTGGTATAGATCAGAAAACGTTTCTGCTACTTCAAGTAATGCAGATGTCCCTGAAGCATTATCTTCAGCGCCTGGATGCACCGTACCTGCATGTTGCGGCGATCTACCTGTCTTACCCAGGCCAATATGGTCATAATGTGCCATCAGGATTACATATTCATTTGGAAGCTCAGATCCCTCTATATAAAATGCAACATTTCTACTGTCAGCGGTAGATAAAATAGCCCCTGTCTCGTATCGGTTGCACCAAGGACAATCTAGCTCAGAAAGTATCTCCCCTTCTTTAGTGGTTGGTGTAAATTTGTAATTTTCCCCTACCATTGCCTTGATCTGAAAATTCTGTAATGGTGAGTTATCCGTTCCTGCTGGCTTTAAGCCCGGTAGGCTTTTTAATTTATCTACCAAGTATGTCGTTACAACAATAGATTCTTCAGAAGGCCCTGTTTCTATGGTACCAGTTGGCCGGCCTCCCATGTCTTCGGATGCCAGAAACTCTAATTGTTCAAGCAGTTCCTCTTGTGTAACAGATTGGTCTACAATATTTAGAACATCTACGATATCATATGCTGCAAAAGCAAGTTTCTTATACGCATAGAAAGCCGTAATAATAACCGTCACAGCGACAACAACGAGAATGATTTTTCTCACCGTTATCCTCCTTGATTTGATTTGTTAAAAGAGCACTTTATTCCTCCTGAATATATTCTAGAAAATAATGGAAGTTTTGTCAAGTTTTTTTGTTAGGGACGAGTCAAGATGTTACTCCCTTTTTGTCGTTCTTTTTTTGTCATTCCGCGTCTTGCGCAGAATGACACTTTTCTCTTTGTCATTTCTCGTGAGTGGAGTGAGCGAAAAAGAGGGTAGGAATGACAAAGGGGGTTGACATTTTTTTGAAATCTGCCATAATTAATAGCGGCACCTGTGAGGTAGCAGGTGGCCGTAGACCTTGACACAAGACAACAAAAAGGAGGTACCCCCATGGGAAATCAACACGATCAGTGTGAACACGGAAGGTGCAAAGATCACGATCCTGAAATGAAAAAGGTAAAGGGAAGGGTTGGCAAAAGGTTTGATTCACATTCAATACCTTTTGGGCCCAAGTATCAGAATGTCAACAGACACAAGGAGTGTGGTTACAAGATTATGGAGCACCGTATTTACACAAAACTCAGTCGTTGCAGAATATGCGGCAGAGAAGAGGAGCACGTGGTAGGCAATGTGGCGTATTGTCCTTGTTGCGGCTATCACCATACTTCTAATATGCCGGTGAGTGATCGGCGGAAAGAGGTGGCTAGATGGATAATAGGCGTCGTTACTATAATAGGTATTGTTGGAGTCTCCGTTTTCATGCCAGATTGGCTTGGGGTAGATAATACGAACTTCCAGCCCTTAGTTACTATTGGTTCGATCATAGTCTTTCTGCTTCTCGTCGCTTTGATATTAGATATAACTAAGCTTGAGAATGTTTTCAAAATTAATCCCGCACGCTGATTAAAAAAGGAGTGGTTTAAATCAATCCCAGATGGAACAATTTCATCTGGGGTTTTGTTTATTATAATAATATGGTATCATAATAATGATAATTATGTTATAATTGAGGAATCTGAAAAATCCTGAAATAAGCAATTTCAATGATTTTCCCAAGATTCCAAAATTAGTTATGTGCAGAGCCCGAAAGGGCGAGGCACATGTCCTAATACAAAGACTATGAATGTAACAATCTATACCACGCCAATGTGTCCGTATTGCCATCAGGAAAAAGAATTTTTCAAGGCAAACAATATTGAATTTAACGATATTGATGTAAGTAAAGATCAAGAGGCGGCACGAACAATGATTGAAAAAACCGGACAAATGGGCGTACCTGTCACTGAGATTGATGGTGAGTTTATTGTTGGTTTTGATGAACCACGCCTACGGGAGAAATTAAATATACAATAAGAATCAAAGACCGCTATGTATTATTGGATTCATCGGGTTTCTCGCCTCGTTTCGCGAGTTGAAGCGGGCGTCCTCGGAATGATATTCTTCCCTTGTCATTCCACGTCTCCTCTTTGTCATTCCGCACTTTGTGCGGAATGACAAACGAAGCGGAATGACAAGGGGACGGCGGGTAACTAATTTTGAGTAAATTATGATTACACTAAACGATGTTAAAAATCATCCGCAGATTTTAGAGTTTATTCGTCAAACTCAAGCTTCTATGAGAGCACTTGATTATACTGAACATGGCCCGCGTCACGCAAATTTAGTTGCGAGACGAGCGCGGAGGTTAGCGCAGGACGTAGGATTGAGTAAGCGGATGCAAGAGCTTGCTGCCATTGGTGGGTTTTGTCAAGATATGGGAAATTTTTTAGGAAGAACTCGACATCATTACTGGGGAGCACTTTTATTTCATCAGGTATTTCAAGATAAAATGGATGCGAAAGATCTTGTCATGGTTGTTCAAGCGCTCGCAAACCATGATAAGGAAGATATGAAGTTGACGAATGCAGTATCTGCGATTGTGGTGATTGCTGATAAGTCAGATGTTCATCGGTCACGCGTGATTACCAGATCTATTAAAAAGATTAAAGCTGATATTCATGACCGGGTAAATTATGCCGTTACCAAATCAAGCTTAGCAGTTGATACAAAAAAAAAGCGCATTGTTTTGAAGCTCAAGATTGATACCAACTTCGTGCCCATTATGGAATATTTTGAAATATTTACTGAACGCATGTCGTATTGCCGTGCGGCAGCAGATTATTTAGGATATAAATTTAGTATTGTAATTAATAGTTTTAAATTGCTTTAATGAAATCTGGCGCTTATATAAGGTCGGGCATTGGCAAGGGAATGCGGATGCTCGGATATAAAAAGGAGTTTCATGATATTCATTTTTCGAAAACAGGTATTGCAAAAAAACATAAGATTTTAGTTTTGGAAGCAATTCATCGGATTGTAAATCGAAGTCGCAAACCCTTTGGTTTATTAATTGTATTAGGATGGCGGGAAAAATGGTCAAAAGAGTATGCATTGGTGACCGATTTGCAGCAAGATATTTTTCGCTATAAGCCACGGCCATTTTTTGGCAGGACAATGAATTGGATGATGAAGACCATCTCAAAAACAAAGTATTTTGATGGCGCTATTTTAATTCGTCGAAAGGGATATGCTTCAGCCAGCGGTGTGTTTTTAACTAACTTGCGCCCCTCACTTTTAGTTGAACATTTGGAGCATAAAATGGTTCACGATTTGAGTAAAACGCTTGGATTTAGGGAAAAAGTTCACTCCCGGCATTTGGTTGCTATCACCGCAAGCTGGCAGTTAAAACAAACAACTGTTTATACGGTTTCAGAAGAAACAAAAACCATACGGGCTTATGAGGATGGGCGAATTATTTATTCAATCATTGGCGAAGAAATATGGCAACCACCAGAAGAAAAATGACACGAAGTGTCATCCCGAGCGCGCAAAGCAAGCGAGGGATCTCACAGACGTCTAAAACCCGGGTACTTGAGATCCTTCAGTCGCTTCGCTCCTTCAGGATGACATTTGGTTTTCTACGTGAAAAGCACTGGATATGGACACTGTTTTTTTTTGTTTTTTTTATCAGCATATCCATTACCCTTGTTATAGTATATAGGGCTACCATAGAAGAAGTTAAAATGTTAGGAAGCGCTTTAGCACGACCACTGCGTATTGGGCCCGTATATGCACGTGGAATTTATATGTCTTCATGGACTGCAAGTGAGCAGAAAAGAGTTGACGAGCTTATTGATTTTATATTGCGAACCGAGCTCAATGCAGTGGTAATTGACATAAAAGATTCAACCGGAAGGATTGCCTATAACAGTGATATTGATCAAGCTAAGGAGTGGGGAACGCGGGAAATACGGATTAAAAACATCAACGCTTTATTAGAGAAATTCCAATCCCGTGGTATTTATACTATTGCACGGATTGTAATATTTCGTGATCCAGTTTTAGCACAAATCCGGCCGGATTTAGCACTAAAAAGTAAGCGTACAGGGAAATTATGGGAAGATAGCGGAGGAACGCAATGGATGGATCCTGCATCTTATGAAGTATGGGCATATAATGTGGCGCTTGCTCAAGAAGCATTAGAGTTGGGGTTTGAAGAAGTGAATTTTGATTATGTCCGTTTTCCTTCAGATGGTAATATTTTAGATATTATCTTTCCTGTATGGGATAGGGAAACGCCACGCTATGAAGTGATCCGTCAGTTTTTCGAGTACCAGGCACAAGAGCTGAAGTATGTGGGGCGTCGTTCTGTTGATATTTTTGGCATGACTATGCTGCATTCTGACACGAATTATGACATGAATATAGGGCAGCGTTTTATTGACGCTGTTCCTTATTTTAATTATATCTCTCCTATGCTGTATCCTTCCCATTTTGGTGACACATTTAGTGACTTAGATAATCCGGCCGAGCATCCGTATGAGGTAATATTGCGCAGTTTTGAAAAAACACAAGAACATATAGTTGTGCCCTTAATTGAGGCAAATAAGCCTCTTCCAAAAATTCGTCCGTGGATTCAGGCATTTGATTTAGGTGCTGTCTATACGCCAGAGATGATTACTTTACAAAAACAGGCAGTGCTTGAAGGAGGCGGCTATGGATGGCTTTTATGGAATGCCAGAAATAGATATGAGCATATTGAAGAGGCACTAAAAAGGTAAATATGAGTCAAAGAATACAAAAGGTAAATGAATTAATTAAACGGGAACTTGGCGCAATTTTAATGCATGAAATTGAGGTGCCTGAAAATTCTTTAATTACGATAGCTTATGTTAAAACATCAAAAGATTTGATGGAGACGAAAGTGTTTATGAGTATTTTCCCCATAGAATATGCTCCAAAAGTGTTGGCTCAGATAAAAAAAAGGATTGGGTATTTACAAAAGTTGTTAAATCGACGTCTTGTTATGAGACGTGTGCCCAAGATAATATTTTTACTTGACACAACTGAAGAGGAGGCATCTCAAGTTGAGGACATGTTAAAACAAGTTTGATCCCTCGGGTTGAGACCTTGGTATGATATTCCCCTCTTTGTCATTTGCAAACCCTCTTTGTCATTCCACGCGAAGCGCGGAATGACAATAAAAAAGGCACGGGATGACGAGAGGGGTTGACATTTTTTTAAAAATGTGAGATTATTATACTGTTGTTCATTACAATCTTCAAAAAGGAGAAAAAAGGCATGAACGGGCAGAAAAAACCGATGGACCAGAAGGATGATCAAGATAAGCGTCCCCCGATGCGGTTAGACAAAAAGACCATTCTTGTTTGGCTCGTTATTATTATCAGCGCTATATTTCTTTCCAGTTTGTTTACCGGAAAGGGCAAAAAAGAAGTTTTAATCTCTCATGGTCAGTATGAAGAATTTTTGAGGGCTGAATTGATTTATAAGGCAGTTGTTATTGAGAAACAGTTTCATGGCACGTTACGAGAGAAAGGCGATGCAGAAGCACAGGATGGTCGTATTGTAGAAAACGTAGAGCACTTTGTAGTTATTCTTCCCTTTGTTGATGAGTCAGTGCTTGCAGAATGGAAAAAGCATGGTGTGAAATTTACCTTTGGGAAAAGAACACCAGGTTTTGGAGCTTATTTTTGGAATATGATTCCGTGGTTATTGATTATTGTTTTTTGGTTGTTTTTGATGCGCCGGATGCAAGGCGGAGGAAAAGGCGGATTTGGTGGTCTATTCAGTTTTGGCAAGAGTCGTGCCCGACTGTGGACAGCCGAGGACCATGATACGACATTTAATGATGTAGCAGGATGTGAAGAAGCAAAAACAGAACTTATGGAAGTAATTGATTTTCTTAAGAACCCCGGGCGTTATCAAAAGCTCGGAGGGAAAGTTCCTAAGGGTGTATTGCTTTTGGGCAAGCCTGGAACTGGAAAGACGTTATTAGCTCGTGCAGTATCAGGAGAAGCTGGCGTTCCGTTTTTTAGTTTAAGTGGTGCTGATTTTGTTGAAATGTTTGTTGGTGTGGGCGCCTCACGAGTACGAGATTTGTTTGAGCAAGGGAAAAAGAACGCGCCCAGTATTATTTTTATTGACGAGATTGACGCAGTGGGCAGACACCGCGGCGCAGGACTAGGCGGTGGTCATGATGAACGAGAGCAGACCTTGAATGCACTATTGGTAGAAATGGATGGCTTTGAGCCGCATGAAAATGTAATTCTTATGGCGGCAACAAACCGGCCTGATGTGTTAGATACGGCGCTGTTACGGCCTGGTAGATTTGATCGTCAGATTGTGGTCGATGCTCCTGATGTTCGTGGTCGTGAAGGAATTTTAAAGATTCATACGAGAAAGACCCCATTAGACAAAGGTGTTGATTTAGAGGTTATTGCAAAAGGTACGCCAGGTATGGTTGGCGCAGATTTAGCAAACATGGTAAATGAAGCTTCGTTGTTAGCGTCACGGAAGAATAAAAAAAAGGTTGGTATGGATGATTTTGAAGAAGCAAAAGACAAGGTGATGATGGGTATTGAAAGAAAGAGCGCGGTTATAAGTGAGAACGAAAAAAAGCTGACGGCTTATCATGAGGCAGGTCATGCGGTTATTGCACAGTTATTGCCCGAGGCTGATCCGGTGCATAAGGTAACGATTATTCCGCGTGGTCGCGCACTGGGAATAACCAGTCAATTACCTGAAGAAGAGAAACACACCCATTCTCAGTCATATATTGCGGCACGGCTCATGGTTCTTATGGGTGGTCGTGCTGCTGAACAATTAATATTTAAAGAGCTTACCACGGGTGCTGCTAATGACCTTGAAGTCGCTACTGAGCTTGCAAGGAGTGAGGTATGTGAGTGGGGATGGAGTGAAAAATTAGGTCCACGGACCCTTGGGAAAAGATATGAAAATATATTTTTACCAAGAGATATTCATGAGCAAAGAGAAAAAGATTATTCAGAGGAAACAGCTCGAAAAATCGATGAAGAAATACAACGAATTACACAGGGCGCAGAAGATGAAACCAAAAAACTATTAAAGGAACATATAGATCAGCTCGAAGCTCTTGCGCAGAAGCTTTTGAAAGAAGAAACCGTAGATGGCAAAGAAGTGAATGAAATTATTCCCAAGGTTAAGAAATAAATTTTGATTCAGAAAAGTCATTTCATTATTGATGAGATGACTTTTATTTTTGATGCAGCAACCGTATTGGGTTGGCTTCCGAGAGAGTCCGATAGTTGAAATCTTAAGAGACCTGTCTCTCTTGAGAGTTTGAGTCTTCAGCAAGATTTTTCGTTGAAGGCTCTTTTCTTTTATTTTATCTTTGTTATACTACTATTAATAATTTACTTATCTACCCCTATAGAGATCAAGTTAGGGGAGATTTTACTTATTATTTATGTATGAATTAAAGTCACCATTTAAGCCCTCAGGTGATCAGCCGCAGGCAATTAAAAAACTGGTTGCGGGTATTAAAAAAGGAGATCAATACCAAACACTTTTAGGAGTGACTGGGTCAGGAAAAACTTTTTGTGTATCAAAGATTATTAGTCAGTTTAACATGCCAGTGTTGGTAATTGCTCCTAATAAAATTTTGGCAGCGCAATTGTTTCGCGAGTATACAAATTTTTTCCCGAACAATTCAGTAAATTATTTTGTTTCATATTATGATTACTACCAGCCCGAGGCATACCTGCCCATTACTGACACATATATTTCAAAAGAAGCAATGATTAATGAAGAAATAGATCGCCTGCGTCACCAAGCTACAAGTGCATTACTTTCCCGGCGTGATGTTATCGTTGTTGCTTCAGTTTCCTGTATTTATAATCTTGGGGTGCCCTTAAATTATTTACAAGCAGCACTGCATATAGAAAAAAATAAACCAATGACAAGGGGCGATCTTATACGACAGCTGGTAAAAATACATTTTAAACGAACCAACAGCGATCTCAAACGAGGATATTTTCGCGTACGCGGCGATCGATTTGAACTTATGCCAGCATCTGGAGAAATTATTAATTATATTGAAATTAAAGATCAAAATATAACAGCCATCGCCGTACTTGATAGGGTGACCAGAAAAAGAAAACAAACGCTTGATGAGCTGGTTATTTTTCCGCCCCAGCATTTTGTCTCTACACAGCCGCAACGAGATGAAGCAATTAAAAGTATCAAAGCTGAGCTTAAAGAACGATTAAACTATTTTGAAAAAAAAGGATTATTATTAGAAGCCGAAAGATTAGAGCGAAGGACGCGGTATGACTTAGAAATGATGAAAACTATTGGGTATTGTCATGGTATAGAAAATTATTCTCGACATTTATCAGGAAAATTAGCAGGGGAGCCGCCAGACGCCCTACTCTCTTATTTTTTAGGAAAAAATAAGAGAGCTGATTTTCTAACAATCATTGACGAGTCGCACATCGCGGTTCCACAAATTAGAGGTATGTATGAGGGAGATCGAGCACGCAAACAAGTATTAATACGATATGGGTGGCGCTTGCCGTCTGCTTTAGACAATCGGCCATTAAAATTTAATGAATTTTTAGATCGTATTAATTCTGTTATTTTTACCTCAGCCACACCTGGACCATTTGAATTTAAACATTCATCTGCTGTTGTTGAACAAATTATTCGACCAACAGGGCTTGTTGATCCACCTGTTGAAATCAGGCCTGTATGGGATAAAACAACAAACACAACGCAGGCTGATGACATTGTTAAAGAGTTGCAAGGCGTAGTTTCTCATAACCAACGTGCAATTGTGAATACACTTACCAAAAAAATGGCAGAAGATTTTTCTGATTATCTCAATAAGCAAGGGTTTAAAGTAAATTATATGCATTCAGACACGAAAACGTTAGAGCGTGCAAAGATTTTAACTGATTTTAGGCGTGGCATATTTGATGTTTTAGTTGGGGTTAATTTGCTTCGCGAAGGTTTGGATTTACCCGAGGTAACGCTGGTTGCAATTTTAGATGCGGACAGAGAAGGATTTTTACGAAGTGAGTCATCACTAATTCAAACTATGGGGCGATGTGCGCGAAATGTTAAGGGCAAAGTAATTTTATATGGCAGTGAGGTTACGGGTTCTATGAAACGAGCGATTGATGAAGTGGAGCGAAGAAGAAAAAAACAATTAGCATATAACAAAAAACATAATATTATACCAAAATCAATTACTAAAAAAGTAGAAACATTAATAGATATTGAAAATGAAGAATAAAATAATTATCAAAGGTGCAAAAATTCACAATCTTAAGAACATTAATCTTGAGTTGCCTAAAAATAAATTGGTTGTGTTTACCGGAGTTTCAGGAAGCGGAAAATCATCTTTAGCGTTTGATACAATTTTTGCAGAAGGACAGCGGAGATACATAGAATCACTATCTCCGTATGCACGTCAGTTTTTAGGCAAGATGGATCGACCAGACGTTGATGAAATTATTGGACTTTCTCCTGCAATTGCGATTGATCAAAAGGCATTATCACATAATCCACGTTCTATTGTAGGGACACTTACAGAAATTTATGACTACTTACGTGTGTTATTTGCTCGTTTAGGCGAAGTGTATTGTCCACAATGTAAGAGTAGAATTGAAAAATTAACACTTGAAGAAATGGTTGATATTATAGTCTCACGCGCAAAAGAATTAAAGCAAGAAACAGTTACGATTCTTTCGCCAGTGGTGCGTGGGAGAAAAGGAGAATATCATCAATTGTTATATGATTTTTTAAATCTTGGTTTTAGCCAAGCAAGAGTTGATGGAAAGTTTCGCTCACTTCATGATAGATTAGTTTTGTCACGATATAAAGTCCATAGCATTGAAATAGTGATAGATAAGGTAATGCCTTCTGATGAAAGTCGTATGTTTGAGGCAGTAGAGGGCGCGCTTCATCATAGCAAGGGATTGATAACTGCTGTGTTTAATCAAAAATCTAAAAATTCAGACGAACTTTTGCTTTCATCTCAGTGGAGCTGTCCCAAAGATGGTTTTTCATTTGGTGAAATTGAGCCGCGCTTGTTTTCTTTTAATAGTCCGTATGGTGCGTGTGACTCATGTCATGGGTTGGGTAAAACTGATTTATTTTTAAGAACACAATGCCCGATGTGTAAGGGCAAGAGATTAAAACCAGAATCATTATCAATTAAGATCAATGATAAAAATATTTATGGAATAACCACACTTACCATTGATGAGACTTATACATTTTTTACCAAGTATAAGAAAAAGATAACTTCTCGAGATTTTAAAATTGCGCGAAAAGTACTTAATGAAATTATTGATAGATTAGAGTTTTTACTTTTAGTAGGACTTGATTATTTAAGCCTTAATAGAGAAGCAGAAACATTATCAGGGGGCGAGGCACAACGAATACGCTTGGCTTCGCAGATCGGCTCACAGCTTTCTGACACGCTATATGTATTAGATGAGCCAACTATTGGTCTTCACGAAAGAGATATTGATCGATTATTATCCACGATTAAATCATTACGTGATCAAAATAATACGGTCATTGTTGTTGAGCATGATGAGCGAACGGTTCGTCAATCTGATTATTTAGTTGACTTAGGGCCATTAGCTGGGAAAAGGGGGGGCAAGGTAGTGGTAAGTGGGAAAATAGATGAACTTTTAAATGGCAGCGCAGATAAAAATTCTTTAACATTAAAATATTTGAAAGGAGACAAAAAAATTTCATTGCCTCAAACACGGAGAAAAAAAATCAGAGAAACATTAAAAATATATGGAGCAAAAGCACATAATTTAAAAAGTATAAATGTGGACATTCCTTTGCGAAAATTGATTGTTATAACGGGTGTTTCCGGGAGCGGGAAATCAACGCTGCTCTACGATGTGTTGTACAAGAATGTGAATAAAATTAAGGCATGGCTTGGTGAAGATTTGGATAAGGTAAATAAAATTTTAGGCACTGAATATATTGATAAAGTGATAATGATAAATCAATCACCCATTGGCAGGACTCCCCGATCTAATCCTGCTACCTACACCGGCATTTTTACACCAGTCAGAGAATTTTATGCCTCGCTTGAGGAGGCGCAGGCACGTGGATATACGTTGAGTCGTTTTTCATTTAATGTGAGTGGCGGGCGGTGTGAGGCATGTAAAGGTGCAGGGTATAATTTAGTTGAAATGCATTTTCTCCCGCCCGTATTGGTAAAATGTGATATTTGTCATGGAAAGCGATTTAATCGAGAAACACTCCAGGTGTCCTATAAAGAGAAAAATATTGCTGAGGTATTAACAATGAATGTTGATGAGGCATATGATTTTTTTAAAGATCATTATGTAATTACTGATAAGTTAAAAGTCTTAAAAGAAGTGGGGCTTGGATATGTAGAATTAGGTCAGTCTGCAACAACGTTATCAGGAGGCGAGGCCCAGCGCATTAAACTGGCGCGAGAATTAACCCATCGTTTGGGCAGGCGATCCTTATATTTATTAGATGAGCCAACCGTGGGTCTTCATTATCATGATATTGAAATGTTATTAAAGGTTTTAAATAGGTTAGTAGAGCGCGGAAATACGGTCATGATAATTGAACATAATATGCATGTAATTAAGTGTGCTGATTACATTATTGATTTAGGTCCGGAAGGTGGAGAAAAAGGAGGAGACGTAGTAGCTACGGGGACACCAGAGGAGATAGTACAATATAAAAAATCATATACAGGGCAGCATTTAGAAAAATATCTAAAGACCTCTTGAACAATAATCCTTTCTACTGCAACTTGAATCTTTTGGCTGCAAATCGTTCAGATCTCGTCAACGTATATTCTATATATGCTTCCTCGCTCTTCACGATTTTCGCTCAAAATCTTCAAGTTTCGTAACGAAAAATTATTATGCAAAAGGTCTTATGAGAGCAGAACTTAAATTAAAAATTAAACGTTTTCCATCATCTCCTGGCGTTTATATATTTGAAAACAAAAAGGGGAATATTTTATATATTGGCAGAGCTGCAGTGCTTAAAAAACGAGTATTGTCTTATTTTCAAAAAAATTTAGATCCGCGCCTCCAAGAGATGGTTGATAAGGCATATAAAATTCGATATAAAAGAGCCGATAGTGTTTTAGAGGCAATTATTTTGGAGGCAAATTTAATTAAGAAACACTGGCCTAAGTATAATATACGAGAACGAGACAATCGTTCTTTTATTTACATTGTGATTGATACCAAAGATGAATATCCTCAGCCAGTAATTGTAAGAGGGCGGGAGTTTAAGAAATTTCCATCTCGTGTCCAGATTTTCGGCCCATATAAGAGTTTATCAACGGTACAGAGTGCACTTCGTATTATCCGACGTATTTTCCCCTATAGTACATGTAAGCCAGCTAGTGATAGGCCGTGTTTTTATTACGCTGTTGGCATGTGTCCAGGTGTTTGTATTGGCAAGATCTCACCAGAAGAATACAGGAAAAATATTACTCATATTATCTCAATGCTCCGCGGGCAAAAGAAACAACTTGTTAAAGAACTAGCTAAAGAAAATCCTTTGCAGGCACGCGCATTGCAACATATTTTTGACGCGTCACTTCTTACTCGATCAAGCTTGAGCAGCAGTTCCTTCCCCCTTGTCATCCCGCGCACCCCCTCCTTGTCATCCCGCACTTCGCGCGGAAAGACAGAAAGGGAAGTGCGGGATAACAGAAAAAAGTTTTGCCGAAGAATAGAAGGATATGACATATCTCATTTAACAGGGAAAGAGACAGGCGGATCTATGGTAGTTTTTATGGGCAATAAACCAGATAAAAGTCAGTACCGTCTTTTTACGATTAAACATGCGCAGCCGCATAATGATCTTGCTGCCTTAGAGGAGGTTATTATAAGGAGGTTGCGTCATACTGAATGGCGTTTTCCTGATTTAATAGTTATTGATGGCGGCCGTCCGCAGATAACTCACATAAATAAGATTTTACAAGATAAAAGTATAAATATTCCTTTAGTTGGGATTTCAAAGTATGGAGGTGATAAATTAGTGTTTGCGAGCAATATAAAAAAGTCATTAAAAGAGCTTATTCGATCTATGAAGCCCACACTTCTCCAAGTACGAAATGAAGCTCATCGCTTTGCCATAACCTTTAGTCGCAAAAAAAGAAAACTATGAGGTCTAATTACATAGTTGCTGAAAATAAAAGATTTTGTTTTAATGATAGTATGAAGACAGTGATAATAATTTTAATTGTAATAATAATTGCAGCTGGAGTTTATTTTTTCTTTATAAAATCAGAAGAAATAGAGCCCCAGTCAGCATTAACGCAAACAAGTATGAATATTTCATCTTCGGCATTTGAACATAATAGTTCTATGCCTACAAAATATACATGTGATGGCGATGATATTAATCCTGATTTGATATTTTCAGATATACCAGAAGAGGCCAAAAGCTTAGCTCTTATTATGGATGATCCTGATGCACCTATGGGCACCTGGGTTCATTGGACAGTATGGAATATATCTGCGCAAACAACTGAGATTGCCCAAAACAGTATACCTGATGACGTAGTTGAGGGAAAACAAAGTTGGGGCAAGTCTGGTTATGGCGGTCCTTGTCCGCCTTCTGGCACACATCGATACTTTTTTAAATTGTATGCACTGGATACCACGCTTGATTTATCTTCCGAAGCAGACAAAGCTGAATTGGTCAACGCGATGAAGGATCACATTATAGCGCAGGCAGAGTTAATTGGCCTATATCAACGTCAATAAAATGACAATATTCCAAGGAAAAGTGTACAAGGTGGTTAAAACAATACCACGAGGAAGTGTTTTAACGTATAAACAGGTAGCAAAGAAAGCAGGAAACCCACGAGCATATCGAGCCGTGGGTAATATTTTACATGAAAATATTGATCCTCAAGTTCCGTGCCATCGCGTGATTTGCTCTGATGGAACAATTGGCGGCTATAGACATGGGAAAAGAAGAAAATCACAACTTTTACAACAAGAGGGCGCATACCCTTTTTTTGTCATCCCTTCCTCAAAGAGCAGAAGCGTTTTATCCCAAACATTTTTTGATAAATCAGCAGTAAAAGCAGCAAAAGCGCTGTTAGAAAAGTTTTTAGTCAGAAAGTATTATGGTAAAGAACTGAGTTTGATGATTACAGAAGTTGAGGCATATGATGGCTTTCAGGACAAAGCATCACATGCCAGTTACGGCAGGACTGAGCGAAATAAAATAATGTTTGAAGGTCCTGGTATATGGTATGTGTATTTTATTTATGGCACTCATTGGATGTTAAACATTGTGACCGGAAAAAAGAATTATCCAGCAGCAGTATTAATACGAGGAACAAAAGAGATACAAGGGCCCGGCAGGATTACCAAATATTTGCATATTGATAAACGGTTTAATGGATTGCCGGCGAATAAAGACAGTGGTTTGTGGATTGAAGATAGGGAAATTAAAATAAAGCGAACACAGATTCAAGCACGTCCGCGAATCGGCGTTGATTATGCCGGTATGTGGGCATATAAACCATATCGATTTAAGATTAAGGGTTGACTTTTTTGATGAATTTGTTATTATAAGAATGTAAATGTTCATCATGAAAGGAGAAGTCATGGGAGAGAAGATTAATTTTACTGTGCCAGTAGGATTCAATTTAGAGGTGACATTAGAGCGTTCAGGTAGTAGAATTGTTGTGAAAGGATTGGAAACTAAGATAGGACTAAGTTTTTCTGATACAAAAACCGTGAGGGAGATTACGGAGACTATACAGCAGTTCTTTGGTAAGCACTGTGCTCGATCATTAACACAGCATCTTTTAGAAACACTGTAAGATAACTATTTTTGAAAGGGGAAAGTCATGGAACTAACAAAACATATAGTATCGTCATGGATAGTGTCACCGCTTGAAATGCAGGCACAGGTGAGCCATTGCAACAAAGGGATAACAAAGGGCTCTCATCAAGAATATACCGAAGTCGAGCTTAAATGGCCTACCTGTAAGCTGGTGACAAGTGTTGATGGACTTAAGTGCAAAGAAGAGGTTGATGGCGTTATAAAGACCTTGGTCAGAAAAAATCTGCTCGGTAAGGCAAGGACATTGCTTTTAGATATGTTGGGCGATGATGATGAAGGAGGAATTTCTTTTTTTGAAGACAATAAGGAAGGGGGTCAGCCAAACTGATCCCCTTTTTATAAAATGCCCTTGACTTTTTTCAAAAATCTGTCATCATGGAAGAGTAAACGTTCATAAGAAAGGAGGAAGTTATGGAGAACGAGAAATCATTTATCATGGCCATTGAGCTTAAAGTATCGTATTCATACGTGACACTCGGTGACGAGGGACAACCACGAAGTGTTGATGCAACGAGAGTTGAGCTTGACTGGCCAGGACATCATATTATAAATTGTATCGACGGTTTGAAACAGGAAGAAGATATTGTTCAGGCAGTGACAACGTTAGTAAGAGAAGATCAATTGCACAAAGCGGATCAACTTTTGCATACGTTGCTATAATCTCTGACAGAAGGGGGTCAGCCAAACTGACCTCTTTTTAGTATAGAGTTTTTATGCTAAGATAGAGATATGCAGGTTATTGAGGCTAAAAATCAAAAAGAGTGGGATGAGTTTATAATCTCTAATAGGAGTCAATTTTTGCAATCCTGGGTATGGGGGGAATTTCAAAAAAAGTTAGGCAGAAGAATTTGGCGATTAGGAGTTGTAGATAGGGGCAGCGTTATTGGACAGGCATTACTTGTTAAACATATATTACCATTAGGAAAAAGTTATTTTTATTGTCCTCGCGGCCCGCTTTTTAGTTCCTCACCTGATAAAAAAGCATTGGAGATACTTTTTAATAAAATTAAAGAATTGGCAAAGCAGGAAAATATAATTTTTTTTCGTTTTGAGCCATTAGATCAAAATTTTTTATCTATAGTTTATAGTTTAAGGTTTAAAGTGGTCGCTGTGCGGCCAGTCCAACCATCCCAAACATTAATTTTAGACATTACAAAGTTAGAAGATGAGCTTTTATCTGGCATGCATGAGAAAATTAGATATAATATTCGTTTAGCCAAGCGTCGAGGAGTTGAAATAGGCGAGAGCAATGATGTTAAAGCATTTTTATCTTTACTTCATCAAACAGCAAGGCGAGAGAAATTTAAGCCTCATCCAGATGTATATTATTCTAAGTTATTAGATATTGGCCCACATTTTATTAAGCTATATACTGCTACCTATAAAGGAAAGATTTTAGCTGTACATATGATGATTTTTTTGGGCAACACAACTACGTATGTTCACGGCGCTTCATCGCGAGAATACAAAGAGGTGATGGCGCCGCATTTGCTTCATTGGTATACGATTCAAACAGCCAAACAAAAAGGGTATCAATGGTATGACTTGTGGGGCATTGATGAAAAAAAATGGCCAGGGTTAACTAGATTTAAAAAAGGTTTTGGCGGCAAGAGTATTACCTATCCTGGTACGTTTGAAATACCTTTTTTTCAATCATGGTATAGGCTATATCGATTAGGCAAAATATTTGTATGATTTCTTTTATTTTATCAATGCTCCTTATTTTAACTTCTTCTCCTGTATTGAATCAGACAATTTTTTTACATAACAGTATAGAGCAAGACATACGTAAAGAAATAACATTTCCCTATTCATTAGGCCCCAAATTAACTGCGCAAAGCGCACTTGTTGTTGACCTTGAATCAGACATTGAATTGTTTTCTAAAAATTCGCACGCAGTTTTGCCAATTGCAAGTATTACCAAATTGATGACTGCACTGGTATTTTTAGAGAACAAAACAAAACTATGGGATGATATTATTACGGTTGAACAAAATGATTTGATTATACAAAAAGAATCCCCGTATACAGGAAGATTAGAAGAAAAAATACAAAGCACACTTGAGCCAGCTGGGCTGGATATAGAAGTAGGGGATAGATTAGCTGTTCATGATATATTTTATGGCGGGTTGATTAAATCGGCAAATAATGCCATAAAGATTCTAACCCGTTTAACGTATGTTGATGACGGAAAAACATTTGTAGATCTCATGAACGAAAAAGCGCATGAGTTTGAAATGAACAATACACATTTTGTTGAACCAACAGGTCTGAGTCCTAAAAATTATTCAACAGCTCAGGATTTGGTTAAGCTCATAAAAGAAGCTATGAAGCGTGATGAAATAAAGCAAGCGATGAGCAACAAGATTTATGATGTTACCATTGTAGGTGTAGATGGCAAAAAAAGATATCAGCGAGTCTATAGCACTAATAAGTTATTAGGGAGTTTTGTTAATTTAGTTGGTGCAAAAACAGGATATTTAGATGAAAGTGGATATTGTTTTACAGGATTGAGTGAATATAATAATCGTAAACTCGCCGTTATTATATTAGGAGCAGCTTCAGATTATGATCGTTTTCAAGAAGTAAAAAGTTTACTATGGTGGACATCTTCACCATAGAAATGATATAATGTTATTATGATTCCTGAATTAAAAACGATTCTCTTGGCAATGACGCCTATTAATGAACTTCGCGGAACTATTCCAATAAGTATTACTATTTTTAATTTATCCGTGTTTAAAACATTTTTCTTGGCAGTGATAGGTAATATGATCCCGATTTTTTTTCTTCTCTGGTTTTGGAAAGCATTATCAAAGACGTTGACGAGAAGGAGTAAAGCCATTAATCACGTAGTTACGTGGATTTTTAAAAGAACACGTAAGCGGTTTTACAAAAAATATAGTTCGTATGGTGACCTAGCCTTGATTTTATTGGTTGCTATCCCACTTCCCTTTACCGGGGCATGGACAGGAACTGTTGCAGCGTTTTTATTTGGCATCCCGTATTGGCGAAGTCTGGGACTCATATTTGTTGGCGTGCTTATCGCAGGGTTTGTCGTGACCATGGCAACGTTGGGAATAATTTCAATAATTTGAAGTGAGGGCCAAAAGAAAAATTCATTTTTCTTTTGCGCCCGAGCGAAAATTTCAAGCTTTGCTTATAATTTAAACATATGAAGCGCAAAATTATTATTGCAAATTGGAAAATGCGTCCTAATCTTCGTGAAAGTCAGAATTTAGTTAAAGGCGTATTAAAATATTTGAAAAAATCAAAAAAGAAAAAGAAATTGTCTAAACTTGATATTGTTGTATGTCCTTCATTTACCAGTTTATCAGCCGTTCCTCAAATGTCGAAATTTAAAGTATTACGTAATGTGTTTTTAGGAGCGCAGGATTGTTTTTGGGAGGAGAAAGGTGAGTTTACGGGAGAGATTTCACCAGCCTGGCTAAAAGAGGTTGGATGCAAGTATGTGATTTTAGGACATTCAGAACGGCGCCGCTATTTAAGCGAAACTGATGAGATGGTTCATAAAAAAATTAAGGCTTCATTAAATGCAGGTCTGATTCCCATTATCTGTGTTGGCGAGACCCTTGACCAACGGCGCCGTGGACTTAAAGAGTATGTCATATTAGAGCAAGTATCGCAGGCATTGAGCGGCGTCTCAATAGATAAAAAACAGAAAATTATTATTGCCTATGAGCCCGTATGGGTAATTGGATCAGGGCATGCAATAGGTCCGGAAGAGGCTGAATATATGAATAAGATTATATTACAGCGGACCATTGACCTTTTCCCCTTAGATGTTGTTAAAAATAATATTCGCGTTGTTTATGGTGGGAGTGTTGATCATGACAATGTTAAATCATTTGTTGATCAAGATACAGTTGACGGCGCGTTAGTCGGCGGCGCGTCTTTAAAAGCAAAAGAGTTTATTAAAATTTGTGAAGCTATATGCTAGTTCATATTAAAGATTTGGTAAAAAAAACAGAAAAAGGCAAGTATGCCTTAGGCGCTTTTAATACCTTTAACCTTGAGATAACATTAGGGATTGTAAAAGGTGCAATGGAAGCGCAAGCACCAATTATTATTCAGATAAGTGAAACAACACTCAACTATGCAGGAGTGAAGGCTATTACCCATATTGTAAAAACAATTGCAAAAAATCAAGCCAATAATATTCCCATTGCGCTTCACTTAGATCATGGCAAAAGTTTTTCGGCAGTAATGGAGTGTGTAAAAGCAGGTTTTTCTTCAATTATGATTGATGCTTCAAATTTACCCTTTGATGAGAATATTACGGTTACACAAAAATCAGTACAGTATGCGCATCGTCATGGCGTGTGGGCCCAAGGAGAGCTGGGGAAAATAGTAAAAGAAAAAAAAGAAATTGAACATTTAGTACAACATCCAGAAAAATTTTTAACTGATCCAGATCAGGCACAGGAATTTGTTAAAAAAACAAAGATTGATGCGTTGGCTGTATCAGTAGGAAATGTTCACGGAGTTTATAAATTAGAACATAAAGCGCCAGTCCTTGATTTAAAACGGTTGGCTGAAATCGGTAAAAAAGTTGATGTTCCTTTGGTATTGCATGGAGCGTCTAAGATACCTGCGGATTCTCTTAAAAAAGCAATTAAGCTTGGTGTAAGAATTATCAACATTGACACGGAAACACGACATGCGTTTAAACAAAGCCTACTTCAGTCCTTGAAAAAACGAGGGGAGTATGACCCGCGAAAATTTTTATCACCAACTATTGATGCAGTTGCTAAGGTTATAAAGGAGAAGATTATAATGTTTGGCAGTGCAGGAAAAGTATAAAACTCCTTTTGTCATTCCGCGCGATCCTTTCCCCCTTTGTCATTCCTCGTGATCCTTTTTTTTGTCATCTCGAGCAGTTCTTTCCCTTTTGTCATTCCTCGCTCGTTCCACGAGTGAGGAATCAACCTAACAGCGCCCTTGCTTTTTTCAAAAATTTAGGTTAAAATAGGTTTATTCATGCGCCGAGATAGCTCAGTTGGCTAGAGCGTTTGCATGGTAAGCAAAAGGTCCCGGGTTCGAGTCCCGGTCTCGGCTCCATTAATTAAATATTTTGGGTGGGTCACATAGCGGCAATTGTATGACGCTGTAAACGTCACGCCTTCGGGCTTCGGGGGTTCGAGTCCCTCCCCACCCACCATTTTTTATAAATCAAAATCGGCTCGATGTTTATCGAGCCGATTTTTACAATTATTCAGTTGGTATGGCAACATTGTTGACTAACCCTGTCATACCTTCCTGCTCGAAAACTTCAATTGCTTCTTGCGCAGGCGTTTTTTGATATAATCTTTGTGTTAAAGGTTCAGCCAATACTTCTTCGTCCATCCCGCGATGTACAAGGCCCTTGAAGGTAATTTTGAGCATTTCTTTAGATATTTTTTTAAGCGTTTTGGTATTTCTACCATACATTGCGTCGTTTTTCAATTGATGCCACTGTTCCCAGCTTAATGTTTCGGTTAATGTCTTGGCGTGCTGTAGTTCTTGTACCAATCCCATTACCAGTGCGGCAAGAGATGAATTTTCTCCAGATTTTTGTGAACAGGCAGGTCGAATTTCCAAGGTTGCAAAAATAGATTTTGGTCGCGCATTAAACCATATTGACCCTTCATGAAATTTCCACTGATCTTTCCAGTTATTATCACGTTTCATCCATTGAGCAAATGGTATATTTGGAACAATATAGTTATTTTCATGCTTTGCAATGTAGAGCGGTAATTTCAGAATGTGCCAGATAAATTCTTCAATGCCATTAAAAGGTTGCGGCGGAATTCCAAAGCGGTTTTTATTTACGAATGATGCCCATATATTTTCCCTGATGGCTAAACGTCTATTGCGGTCAAGCGTATTATTCCAGATTGGCGAGTGTGCAAATAAATAAATTATTGGTCCGCTTAGCGCATTAAAAATATTAATGCTGTCTATCAGTTCTTCGCGCGCTATATCTATATGAACTTGATCTGAGGCAGTTATTACGGTTTGATTAACCTTTGAGCCAAGTGCACATTGAATTGCATCATACCTTCCCTTTTTAGTCCATAATCGAGGGTGAGATATGGTGCGTGGCTGAATGCCATAGCCAAGGATATACATGTTCCATTCTTTACAAACTGTTGCAACTACTTTTTCAATTTTTTGCAGTTTTTCTGATGCAATAAGGATAGATTTTTCCGGCGGCATAATAATTTCCAAGGTGCAGTATCCGCCGTCAGTTGTGATTTCAACCCCATTTTTTTTCACGCCGGTAACAACATCATAATACACATCATCTAAAATAGGACTCCAACCAAATTGTATCAGAGCAGGGAATATTTTTTGTATATCAGCTGCTTTATACGTTTTTGCATCAATTACTGGATATTCTTTTTCCAGCCCAACTTTTCTGACATTAAGAGATTGTTTTGAAGGAAATTGACCTAGGTACCATTCAGTAACTTCTGAAACGAGATGAAAAATATTTTTCTTCAATTTTTTCTCCTTTTGTCTTGTTTCAAAGAACGAAGCCGAACGCATTCGGCCCAATGCTTTATTGTATATAATTTTAGCCTAAAACTTAAAAAATGTCAATCCCGTTGAATAAAAAATCGCCGTTAGGGCGATTTTTTGAATATAGGCTCAACTTTATTTGAGTTGCGTTCGAGCGCCTGATCTTTTCCAAAAACTGAAGCGGTCATGGGTTAAAAATCCAACGGTGAGTGCAATTACAAGATCCATTAGGGCCAGACTCATCCATCCGCAGGTGAACAAGTTATGGAGAGGCGGTCCAAGTAAAGGAATAACAAGAGCAAGGGCATCGACTATTTGGTGAGTAACGCCGTAGAAAGGGCAGTCAAGTCCTGGCACGTTGCGCCATAGAGGAAACAGGCCGGCCTTAATTATCCAGAGGAACCACTTGCTCGCACTGAAGCGCACAATCTTTCCCTTCCAGCTTCCTGGTCTATTTCTCCAAGTAATGAAACTATGAAGCAGGAAAGAGGCTATCACGCCGATGAGAAGCGAGGCGATGTTGGCCAAGTCCGGGCCTAGATCTTTCTCAAAGACTCGGTAGTTGAGCAAGCGAATTGCTTCTACGATAGAGCCTACTATAAAGAAGATGATGTAGCGATTTAGGAAGGTTCTCTCTTTCTTCATAAGAATCCTCCTTGTCTGCTAAGGATTTCTAATTCGTCAACGCGTGTTTTGAATTTATTCCAGTACTCGTAGTGTTGCGTCTGGGCTTTTGCTAGCTCTTGTCTGAGGCGTTCAAAGTGAACAAAGTCTAGAGGCCACAGTTTTAGACCGCCTCGCAGCATCATCCAATGTTCTTCAAGGCCAACCACGAGGTTTGGTAGAACCGACTCGTAGTCAAGATATATGATAGCATCATTTACTTTTCTCATATCTTCATAAGCCAAGGGATTGGTTTTAGCTATAGACCAGGTGGGTAACCCAGCATTTAGTAACACTCTTTCTAACCTTGATTCATGTATTTTATTTTGGTGCACAATTTCGTTCTCGATCCACTCTAATATCAATACAGGCCTTAATTTGTTATCAATCCAGCGTTCCTCCGCTCCAATAGGTTGTGCAAACACAGTCTGCCCAAGTCGAAATCTGGTCACATGATTAGCAACTCTTCTTAGGGCAACGGCGCGTTGCATACCTATGAGAGTTTCGTAGGGCGATCTCCATTTAAGATAGCAGATGAGATAGATTAGCCTGACTAAACTCTTTGGCCTTGAGTATTTAATTGCTTTGTCTTTTTCCTGATAGACTATGCTGCTTCCTTTGACAAAGGGAGCGAGTAAGAATCCGAGTAACTTTAAAAGAAGCTGCATCGTTATACTCTCTCCTTCTTTTGAGATTAGATTAATTTTTGAAGAACTAAGTTTAGTATACCCGATATATGCCAAAAAGTCAAGTCATTAGCTTAAAAAACCGCCATTATAGCGATTTTTTAGGTGGGTGGAGCGGGCGAGCGGAATCGAACCGCCATCTCAACCTTGGCAAGGTCGTATAAGAACCATTATACTACGCCCGCATCTAAGTTCATTTTAACACAAATTGTTAGTTTGTTGATAGATTTTTTAAATACTCAATTACTTTTTGATTGGTTAAGAGATTTTTTAAATAGATTTTTCCATCTTCAGTTTTGAAATGTTCTAACAGTTTTTCCTGGCCTTTATATACCTGCGCGAGTTTATCCATTTCTTGTTTAATTTCGTCGTCAGATATAATAATATTTTCCTGTTGTGCAATTACTCGAATGGCAAGCGCAGTTTTGATGCGTTCTTCAGCTTGAGGAATGAATTCTTTTTTAAAATTATCCTCTGTTTTTTTAATGCTTTGTAAATAATCATCAAATTTTGGTCCGTTTTCCTGCCCCGCTCCTTCAACAGATGTCTTAAGCTCATTAATCATTTTGTCAACTTCGTGATTTAATAATACTTCAGGGATTTCTTCAAAGTCTGATTTTTCTATTAATTGTTTTAAAATTTCTAATTCAAGACGCTGCTCTTGTTTTCTTTGTTCTTCATTTTCTAAATTTTGTTTGATTTTGTCCTTTAGTTCATCTAACGTTTTAAAATTGTCAAGATTTTGAGCAAACTCATCATTTAATTCTGGCAGTTCCACCTTATATACATTGTTTATTTTTGCCTTAAAATTAACCATCTGTCCTGCTAATTTTTTATCATAGTGGTCAGAAGGATATTGGTTTGAAAACTGTTTTTCTTCACCTGCATGTGCGCCAATAAAATTTTTACTTATGCCGGGGAGTAGGTGTTCGTCTTGACCAAGAATAAGTGAGAAATTTTTTGTGCTTCCTCCTTCAATAGGAACGTTATTGATAAAAAGATTAAGATCGACTTCAATACGGTCACCTGTTTTTGCGCCCTGGAGAGAAATAGTTTCTTTTCTTCGCGCCCATTGCAATTCTTTTAAGGCATTGTCTACATTTTCTGGATTTACTTGTATATTTTTTTTCTTTACTTTTATTTTTTTGTAATCGCCTAATGTTACTGTAGGCACTAAGGGAAGGGTAATCTTAAATACAAATGGATTATGCGGTGCTAATTTTTGTACGCTGACGTCTGGAGGTCCAGCTGGATCTAAATTTTCTTGTTGTACAATTTCAGGATATTTTTGATTAATAGTAATTTCAGCTGTTTTTTCTAACAGCTTTGCTTCATTAATATGTGGCCGCGCCATCTCAATTGGCGCCTTGCCTTTGCGAAAACCAGGAATTTCAACACTTTTTGTCAATTCTTCCAATGCTTTGCCATTAAATGGAGCCATCTCAAGCACTGACAATTCAACCGTAATTTCAACAACATTTTTAGGAAATTTTTTGGTTTGTATTTCCATAGTGCTAGAGTAATGGCGCAATAATTAGGGCTATGATGCTCATAAGTTTAATTAAGATATTGATTGAAGGCCCAGAAGTGTCCTTCATGGGGTCTCCTACGGTGTCGCCAACTACTGCCGCTTTGTGGGCATCAGATCCTTTGCCTCCTAAGTTTCCTGCTTCAATATATTTTTTTGCATTATCCCATGCTCCGCCTGCATTTGCCATCATTACCGCTAGTAAAAATCCCGTTACAATTGCACCCATTAGCATGCCGCCAAGCGCTTCTTTGCCAAGTAAAAATCCAACTAGTATAGGGACAAGCACGGTAAGAAGCCCGGGAAGAACCATTTTTTGCAACGCTGCATGCGTAGCAATTTTTATACATCCTTTGTAATCAGCATGCGCGGTCCCCTGCATTAAGCCTTTAATTTCCTTAAACTGCCTGCGCACTTCATTAACAATTTTCTCCGCGCCTTGGCCAACTGCCTTCATGGCTAGCGCAGAAAATATAAATGGCATTAATCCACCAATAAAAAGGCCAACTACTACAACTGGCTTATTAAGATCTAGTACCGTAAGCCCTACAATTTGAATATAGCTTATTGATAATACCAGTGCGGTAAGCGCGGCTGAGCCAATAGCAAATCCTTTGCCAATCGCCGCAGTCGTGTTGCCCACTGCATCTAATTGTTCAGCTCGTTTTCGCGTTTCATCTCCCATGTCTGCCATCTCTGCTATGCCGGCAGCATTATCAACAACCGGTCCATACGTATCAGCTGCTAAAGTAATCCCTAAGGTAGAAAGCATACCAACCGCTGCAATACCAATGCCATAAATACCTACTAATTTATATGAGATTAAGAGTGCAGTGGTAACAACAAGGACTGGAATAACCGTACTTTGCATGCCTAAACCGAGACCTGCAATCACATTGGTCCCCGCACCAGTTTTTGAAGAATGCGCCAGATTTTTTGTTGGCTTAAAATGATCAGACGTAAAATATTCAGTAATAAACCCAATAATAATACCAGCAACCAGGCCTGCCATTACCGCACCAAACATTGGTAAAGGCTGGATTGAGAATCTTTGTAAAATAATATATGTACCAATTACCATTAAAATAGAGGCAAGATAAATTCCCCGGTTTAATAGTTTTTGTGGGTCGCCTTTTTTCGCCAATAGAATCGCAAGGTTACCAATCAAGCTCACCACAATCCCTAGTGTTGCCAAAAAGAGTGGGATAAGAATTGCATGGACACCTACAAGTGCAATAGCTGTGGTTCCTAACACCATTGTTGCAATAATAGAATCAGAATAACTTTCAAATAAATCCGCACCCATGCCAGCGACATCACCTACATTGTCTCCCACGTTATCAGCAATTACCGCAGGATTACGTGGATCATCTTCAGGAATGCCTGCTTCTACTTTTCCTGCCAAGTCAGCTCCTACATCAGCTGCTTTGGTATAAATCCCACCGCCAACACGGGCAAATAACGCTACTGAAGAAGCTCCAAACCCAAATCCATAAATAATTTGCGGATCACCAAATATATAATAAAGGCCTGCAATGCCTAAGAGACCTAGACTGGCGACGGTTAATCCCATAACTGAGCCAGAGGTAAATGCAATACGCAAAGCTCCCATAAGATTTTTTTGTGCTGCTTCCGCAGTCTTTAAGTTTGCTATGGTTGCAATGCGCATCCCAAGGCCTCCGGCGAGCGCAGAAAAGAACGCACCGATCACAAAGGTAATGGCAAGCGGCAATGAGAGGAAATAAAATAAAAGAAAAGCCACAATAATTACAAAAAGAGCCAGAATTTTGTATTCTGCCCATAAGTATGCGGAGGCGCCTTGCTTTATAAAAGAGGATATTTTAATTGCCTCTTGGTGGTATGCTTTTTTCTTTTTAATGTAAAGTGCCAACAAGAAGGCAACGAAAAGTCCTAGCAGCGCGATAATAAGAGGGAGATATATAAGCATATGATTTAAGATTTATGATTTAAGATTTTGAGCTTTTTTCCTCATCTTTTTTTTCTGTTTTTTTATTCTCTTCTTGCTTGTCCTTCGAAGCCTTGATAGATGAAGATTTTTCCTTTTTTTTCTTTTTCGCGGTTTTTTTATCTTTCTTTTTTTCTGCTTTTTCTTTCGTTTCTTCTTTTTTTGTTTCTTCTTTATCTTTTGTTTTTTCTTCTTTAACCTCGATTCTCCATCCGGTGAGTTGACTGGCAAGTCGTACATTTTGTCCAGCTTTTCCAATTGCTAAGGAGAGTTGATTTTTAGGCAGTTTGACAACCGCAGATTTTTCTTTTTTATTAAGCTTGAGCGAAGAAACCTTGGCAGGAGCTAAGGAATTGGCAATAAATTTTTCTGGATCATCAGAATATTCTATAATATCTATTTTTTCTCCGCCAATTTCATTAATGATTGTTTGAATCCGTACCCCGCGCTGGCCAATCGCCGCGCCAATAGGATCAATTGATTCTTCTGATGTCCAGACCGCAACTTTTGAACGCGCTCCAGCTTCCCGTGCCATCGCTTTTATTTCTACCACGCCGTTAGCAACCTCAGGTATTTCAAGCGCAAACAAATTTTTTAAAATATCAGGATGACGGCGGGATACAATAATCTCAGGACCTTTCGGCGTTTTATTAACTGCTAAAATATATACTTTGAGTTTTTGATCTGTATAGTATTTTTCTGAGGGGACTTGTTCAAAATAGGGTAGGACAGCGGTTGCATCTGATAAGTCAATAAAGACTGTCCGCCCTTCTTTTCGTTGAATCACTCCATTTATAACGGTTTCTACTTGTGTTTGATAGCGCTCAAAAATAGTTTCTCGTTCTGCTTCTCGCAATCGTTGAATAATTACTTGTTTTGCGGTTTGCGCTGCAATGCGGCCAAATTCAGCCGGGATTTCTAGTTCTTGTCGTATTACATCCTCTATTTTTATTTTTTTTGCCTTGGGGTCTGTATTGTACCATGCATTTTTGTCCACCTCTGATATTTGGATTTCTGACTTTGGATTAAACCGCCGCTTTTCCTCTTCGTCTTCTTTTTTTTCTTCTTCCCCCTCTCTTTCTTTTTTCTTAAGTTCCTCCTCTTCCTTTTCCTCGGGTAGATCTTCAACTACTGTTTTTTCATCAAAAACTTTCATTTTCCCTGTTTTGGGGTCAAATTCGACAACAATGTTTTGTAGTTTGTTGCCAAAATCACGGCGGTATGCAGATGCAAGTGCCATCTCTATCGCACCAAGTACTTGTTCTTGTGAGAGTTTTTTTTCTTGGCAAATTTGTTCAATTGCCGCCATAATTGTTGGTTCTGGCATATGAGAAAAAATTAATAATTAAATTAAGACTAGCTTATTATTAAAGCTAGTAATAGTTATTATATACTATTTAAAAAATAATACAAGAGAAGGTGTGGGGAAAAAGTAGGGTTGACATTGAGTTATAAAGCTCTATACTAAATAGAGCTTTTTACAACTATGTATGGAGGGAAAGATAATGAAAAGAGAAGATTTGAAAGTCCCTGCTGAAAAACTCCGTTATGTTGTTGACCCCCAGAGCTTAGATTTTAAAGATACAACCGAGGTACAGCCCTTGAGAAAGTTTGTGGGGCAAAAACGAGCAAAAGATGCATTGCGGTTTGCATTAGAAATGCAGGCACCAGGGTATGATGCTTTTGTTTCAGGACCTCCTCACAGCGGCAGAAAATCATTAGTTCATCAGCAATTAGAACGTGCTGCCAAGAAAAAAAAAGAAACAATCTGGATTTGAACTTAAGGATTATTGTTATGTATATAATTTTGATGCTCCAGATAAGCCCAAGCTTTTGACCTTTAGAACAGGCGAAGGTAAGAGATTTGATATACAAATACGGCGTTTATTAAGGCGCTTGAAAAAAGATATTCCTGATAAGATTAAAGCCGCACAAAAAAAGGCTATGATAGAATATAATACAAAGATAGATACACTAGAGATGGAAATGGAGAGGCAGCTTAGGGAAAAACACTTTATTTTAGTACCGCGGGAAGGAAGCAGCATATATATCCCACAGTCAATGAGCTTAAAAGATGAAACAAAGCCGATGTCTGATGAAGAGCGCAGTAAGCTTTCTAATGAGGTGAAACAAGAGATAGCTAAAAAAGAAGAGAAGGTTCGCGAGATTGTAACAGAATTTCAAAAGGAGAAACGGGCGACTGAAAAATATTATGAGAAGCATATTGAAGAGTTGGAGAGAAAAGTATTTATAAGTACGGTAGCAGATGTTTTTAAAGAGTTTGATTATTCTGATAACAATGTTTTAGAATACTTGCAAGGGTTACGGTTGTATGTCTTGACACGCAAAGATCTTTTTTATTCCCCCGAGGTCTCTACAGGATTTGCAATGGTACCATTATCGGATCAGCAAGAGAGTGAGGATAAAGATGATGATAATGCATTTTTGCCATTTAAGATAAATGTGTTGGTTGATAACAGCAGGAAAAAAGATCCACCCATTGTATTTGAGCAAGATGGAACATTCCATAGTATGTTTGGTCGAATTGATAAGAAGTTCAGTCTGCGCGGATATTCAACTGATCATACTATGATTAGACCTGGATCTCTGGTTTTGGCCAATGGCGGATATTGGATAGTACAGGCAGAAGACTTTTTGATGATTCCTAATGCATGGAAGAAACTTAAAAAAATACAACAAACAAGACAGTTACGCATTGATGGTGATCCTTTTGGTTCTCTTAGTTCGGTAGGATTAAATCCAGATCCAATACCTCTTGATGTTAAAGTAATAATTATTGGTGACTCGCTCTTATATTATTTATTAGCAGCACATGATCAAGACTTTTTAAATATGTTTGTTGGGGTAGAATTTGATACGGAGATGAAGCGAGACAAAAGAGCATTTAAAAGTTATGCAGCGTTTGTTTCATTTTGTTGTGAGAAAGAAAATCTTTTATCATTTGAGAACGGCGCAGTAGCAAAGGTAATTGAGCATGGCATGAGGTTAGTTCATGATCAAAAGAAGATATCAACACGATTTGGCAGAGTTAAAAAGTTGATTGAACAGTCAGACTCTTGGGCCCGAAAAGCAAAGAGTAAGACGGTAAAAGATATTCATGTTGATCGTGCACTGAATAAAGCATACAAGAGAATAAATAGAATAGAAGAGCGATATCAGGAAAAGATTAAAACAGGAAAAGTATTAATAGATGTGAAAGGAGAAAAGGTAGGCGAGATTAACTCATTGACGGTGATGCAGTTATCAGCAGAGTTTTCTTTTGGAGCGCCGGTAAAGATTACTGCGCTTGCTGACTTTGAAGTGAATGGTGGCGGCGTGATAAGTATTCAAAAAAAGGCAGGATTGAGTGGATCCTCATATGATAAAAGCGTGTATATTTTGCGTGAGTATATAAAAAAACAGTATGGTAGCAATATATCAGTAAGTATTTGTTTTGAGCAAACACAGGGTGAAATTGATGGCACAAGCGCGTTGTTAGTTATGTATTTAGTTTCGGTTTCTGCGCTGTCAGGATTGTCCATTGATCAAAGTTGGGCCGTTACGGGATCAATGAGTCAGAAAGGATTTGTTCATCCGATTGGCGCGGTTAACCAAAAAATTGAAGGATTTTTTAAAGCCTGTGGAAGGAGATTAGATGGACAGAAAGTAATGATGCCGGTTCAAAATGTAGATGAGCTTATGCTTAATAAGAATGTCGTTGAAGCGGCAAAAAAAGATCAGTTTCATGTCTATGCAATCAGTACTGCTGATGAAGCGATCGAACTAGTATTTAATCGTCCGTCCCAAGAAGTCCATGATATAATAAAGGAAAAGTCTGGTAAAAAAGAAAAAGAGTTTCGCGGAGGATTCAATCCGACGTCGAAGGATGATGACACATAAAAACAAAAAAGAGTCTCCATTACGGGACTCTTTTAGCGTTTTTCTGTAAGAACATAGATAATTGTTTGCTCATTGATAATTGCTTTCCTTTTGGTATCGTTTGTTTAAATCCTTTGCGGGAGTATTTCCAGAGAAGGGTTTTTGTCTCATTCTCTCCTACTATTTTTTGAGTCTCTAAACAGACAGGCGGCCCCCATAGATAGTAGATATGTTGCAAGGTATTTTCAGCATATTCAATATCAAGTTCTTGATTTTCTTCCTTAAAGTGATGTGCTAGTCCAAGTACACGATGATTTCCATAATTTGAACTTATTATACTGATTAAAGGAAGAGGATAGCGTCGCAATGCATGCACTAAAGCGTGGCGGAATATTTTTGGATTTGTCTCTTCAATGATATCTACAACAAGGGGAATGGTGATATAGATGGCATCAACTTTCTTATAAATATACAGCTTTTCTCGGCGGATTACCTCATCAGTTAAAAATTCAGAAACAAATTGGCTGCTATCATAACTGCCGCGGACCTGAAACATTTTTTCCCTGCCGTGTGTTTTGTCAATTTCCTTCCATATTTCACGCCCAACCAGATATATATTAAGACCTTTGCGCACTTGGGAAAGTACACCGGCATTATATTTACTAAACGTATCAAATTCTTTGTTGGAAATCAGTTTTTGCTTGAACAAGTCTAGTATAACTTTTTCATGCCAGTATGCACACCATCCTTCATTGATAAGACTGGTACGCATTATGGGAAAGAGATGATATCCTTGTTCTCGAACAACATGTAAGATGTCACGCTGCCATTCTTCTAATTCATTGGAGTTTTCAATTAAGAATGCAAGTATGTCTCTATCTGGCTCAAAAGGATATTGTCCTAAAAGTCTTTTGCGCAGCTGTTTTTTGTCAACATCAGGATGTTCTTTTTTTTCTTTGGATAGACGTTTTTCAATTTGGATATCACGCGAAACTCGTTTTGGCGCAAACGGATCAATATTAAACATTAACGCGCGAGCTGCTTCAATTGTTTTCTCTACTTCTTTTTCGCCATATTTTTGCGCATATTCAGCAAATCGTTTTTTTGCACGTGCTAAAAATGGAGTCATATCAGTACGCTGCGTTTTCATCAGAGCATTATTTTTACTAAAGTCATTATGGGCATATACGTGCGCCATGGTGAGCATCATGACGGCTAATGGATCTGTTGCACAGAGATACGCCCGATTTGGGGAGAAGTAAACTTCATAAGGGAGTCTTACCGGTGTATGACGCCATATTGTTTTTATTCTTTCATATCCTTTTCCACCAGCCCAGTATGAATATGAAACCGGGCTGTTATAGGCAATAATTTCTGCCATTTTTGCCGAGGAAACAATGTCAAATTTTTGTTCCCATACATTTAATCCATATCCTTTCATGATTTCAACAATTACTTTATCAAGCTCGTTCAGTCTTTTTTCTTCAGCTTTGCTCAACATTATTCCACCTCCTCATCTTTGCGGAAAAATACTTTAATGGTTGGCCAAATTGCTTCTCGATCATGAAGTGCCGTGGCAATAAAGTATGTATCCTTATCATCACGAAAATATACTTCAAGTCCTTCAACTTCTTCAATATCTAGATCAAATGCGTCAATATAGTCATCAAGTAGCGAATGGCTGCCATAGGGAAGTGTTTCACCATATCCAAAGGCGTTAACGAGAGGAAGCAGATTTTTTAAGGATTTGACTCCAGCTTTTCTGTCAAAATCTTCGCCGTCAGAAAAGTGAAATGTATAAATATTCCATGCTTCTGGCGGGTATGTAGTATGAATAAGGTCAGCAGTAAGCATGTAGGCAGGAGCACACAGTGTTCCGCCGCTTTGGACCGTATGAAAAAATCGTTCTTCACTCACCACTTGTGCTTCAGCATGATGGATAATAAAGACAATTTCTACGTTTTGATACACTCGTTTTAACATTTCATAGCTCCACCAGTAAAAACTACGTGCAATCAGTTTTTTTTCAGTACCCATTGATCCGGAAACATCCATGATGGCGGAAATTACCGCGTTTGATTCGTATTCAATATCTTGTTCAAGCTTTGTATACCGGAGATCATCTTCATCAAGAATAATTGTTGCATTTTCCAAATCTTTTTTGTTTACTTTACGTTCGCCATTAATAATTTTGAGTAAAATTTCTATTGCTTTGTCCTTATCAAGTTTTGCAGAATTAAGCGCCCATACATAGTGTTGGTCATCAAGGTCTGGTTTTTTACCAAGTTTTTCTTCTAACATTTGTTTAAGGCCGAGAATGATACCACTCCAGCGTTTGATGGCCTGCTGTACCGTAAGCTTCTTTTTTAACCGTGGGGGGATGCCTGTTTTTTTTGTGCCAGATGGTTTCCATCCTTTTTGAACTTCAATCTGACCCTCTTTTTTCTTTTTAAGTTTTGGCAGACCTATTTCTTCAGTAACAATATCAAATATTTCTTCAATATCCATTTCTGTTTCAATCCAATCTTCTCCTGGCTCTCCTCCAGCTCCGCCTTCAGCATCGTCAAAATCATCAGGATGGCCAATACCTGAGTCGCCAGGTCCTTTACCTTTTTTTATTTGTGCATCAATAACGTCACCTTTTTTACCTTTGCCTTGTCCGACATCACGAAACTCTTCTGGATCTTTATGTCGAAAGTGGTAATCTTTTTTTCCTCTAATTCGCACCTTAAGCTTACCCTTTTTGTTAATTATCGGGGTATTGATAACCGTATCAAGTATTCCTTTTTTTACTTCTTCTTTAATTATTTCTCGGTGCCGTGCAGCATCTTTTTCTCCTTGTTCAGGTTTCCAATCTTGCTGTTGAACACTCATAGTGTCCTCCAGATTTTATTTTTAAAGAACAACGTTAGTTATTATATATAGTATATAAAACCTGTCAACCTGTTTTTTGTGCATAAAGAAAAAAGGTCGTCTCCTAGCGAGACAACCTTTATGGGTTGCTATAATTTGGCAATAAGATTTTTCTACCATTCAAATTACAAGGTTCTGACGAAGTCAGGTTCTTATGATTCTTCTCGTCTTTTATTCCGCGCAATTTTGAGTGCTTTTTTCGTACAAACATCACAATATCCTTTGTCATGCAGTCGTTGAAGTAATTCGGTTCGTTTTTTGGCTCGTTTTGTTCTGTTGTCAATTGATTCGTCAAGCAGGATAAAGTCCAAGAGCGGTTCAATTCGCTCAAGCAGTACCTGCTCTATTGCTTGTTCAAGATCTGGATAGTTTTCCAGATTGTGCTGTTCTTTAGTGGGGAGTTCTCCCTTTTTGGCCAATTGTCCAAAACGATATTCATTTTTCTTCCCTTCTGAAATAGGAGGGATAAGCTCTTCTTCAATCTTGCGCATTCGTGCTTCTGTTTCTTCATCCACTTCTTCACCTGTTTCTTTCTTTTTGCGTGTTTCTTTTGCACCTTCAAGATAGTTGATAAAGATATTTTGCATTTCTTCTTCGTATTCGCCAATAGCTGATTTTGTTACCATTCTATGGATTTCTTCAATAATTACCTCCCGTAGATCAGAAACGAGGGTGGGAATACGCTCATTAACTTCTTGCGGCCTGTCTTGCTTAGTGGGATCTGCTCCGCTGGTGAGGAATTTTTCAAGATCGTCAAGAAAGTCTAGAACAAATAAACAATCTTTTGCTTTTGGCAGGGAAATAGTGCGAAGGACACTCCATATGGTCCGAGGACTGATTCCAAACATTCCTTCCTTTTTTTCCATATCTTCAAAGTTTTGTCCGGCTTTAACAAGATCTTGGAGTGAAATATCAATGTCTTCAAATGTTTCATCTTTTTCATTAGCATACCATTTTACCTTTTGAAAAGTCGATTCAATTTTATCGTCTTGAATCAGTCGCGAGGCTACCGGTAATTGAGAAATTTGTTCAAGTAATCTGGGCGATAGATGTATATTTTTGAAATTTGTTTCTGAAAGTAGTTTCTCATAAATCCTTGCTTCTTCCTTATAATTAAGTACATACGGAATTTCAATAACTTTTGCTCTATCTCGAAGCCATTCACGCCCTTTAGTTGAGAGAAATTTTTTGTACTCATCAATATTGGTATGGCCAATAATGAGAACATCTAAACCAGTAAAGTTATCAATGCCTGGAATTTCCATTTCTGCTTCCTGACAGATTTCAGAAAGCGCTTCATGAAATTCACCTGCATGCTTTAACATTTCCCTGAATTCTAACGGGCCATTATTTGCTCTGAAAATAGCGCCTTTTTTCGTATCCCAACTATCAGGGTCAGACTCTTCGAATCGAGTCAGCTTAGGAGTGCTTATAGAACCAATCAATTTTGATATATCAACATTTACTGCTTCCTCTACTGTTCCTATAATAGCAGTTCCTTGACTTCGAGAAAATTGCCACTCTTCTATAGGTAGATTTTTCCAATCAATATTTTCGCCATTATCACCATTATAGTGTTTTAAACAGTGCGCGCATAAATCACCAAGAGGGGCTCGAGAAAAGCCAAGTTCTTTGGCAATTTTTTTTCGTTCATTTTTCGGAATAGCTTTGAGCGGATTTTCACTCCACGGACAATCTTTAATTCGATAAGCGGTAAGTCCATAGTATGTCTTTCGTGACTTCTCAGCAATAGTTGATTTTCCTGATCCAGGCGGACCAACCATAATGCCAAAAGGCCTGTTTTTAGGGCCGCTTGCAGCCAATCCTTTAAGAAAGTTCATCAGTTCGTCAAGTCCTATTTCTTGTCCATATATTTTTTTTTGAAAATAGGGATAAACATTAATTTTTTCTCCGGTCAATGTTTCGGTTTCTTCAACATCGTGCTCCACAATAGCTACATATCCTCTTTTCGGAGCATTTGTACCTAGTTTTTCAGTAACGTCTTTATTTTTACGAGCGAGATCAATAAGTTCAGAAAGTGTTCCTTTCCACAACTTTTTTCTTTTCATGCTCTTTCCTCCTTTTAAGGAGTTTATAATGTAAAAAGCTAATTTAAGATTAAGGTATATGTCTATTCTTGTCAACCCCGTTAAAATTGGGGTGGTTGTGGATAACTTTTTCCTCTTGTCATCCTAATCCTCGCTACGCTCGGGAAGACAGAGGAAGGTCATTCCTTTTTTGTCATCCCGCTTTTTTCTGTGATTCCACGTGTCACCCTTCTTTGTCATTCCAAGGCGAGTGAAATGAGCCGAGGAATATAAAAGAACCGTCTCCCAGAGGCCGTTTTTTTCTGGCGTAAAATGCATAAATTATGCGTTACGGGTTACGATTTTGTAAATATTAAGGCATAGTGATATGGGCCGGCATCAAATTCTTGTTTAAGTTTTAGTCCCACTTCTTTTCCATATTGTTTAACTGTTTTTGGATCTACACGATTTTCAACAGGCGGTCCAAAAGGCGCTTTAGCTTTTTTCCAATCTACCACTAATAGTTTCCCTCCTTTTTTTAAAATACGATATACCTCTTCAAACATTTGTTTTTCTTTGTTGGTCTGAAATAAAATATTATTAAGCATGGCAATATCAATTGCGTTGTCAGGAATTTTAGTTGATTTGTATACTTCTACATCTGCCCAAATTGTTTTTATATTCTCAATCCCGTAGAGTTTGGCTGCGCTTTTGACGTTTTCTAATACATCTTTCACCACATCAACGGCGCACACAATGCCTTTTCTTCCGACTAGTTTTGCGGCTTGAAGTACAAAATGTCCGCGCCTGCCGCAGCCTAAGTCAGCAACTTTCATTTTTTCTTCAATGCCTGCTTTTTCTAATAGGGTTTTGGCATTGAGCAATTTTTCTCCTCCCGGAAGACTTGTTTGTTCTGCCATATGAATATAGGTTATTATTACTACATATTATTGTAGCAATATATATAGGATTGGCAAGTGAGATTTTTTATGTTATAGTAAAGATGTACGTAATAGAGCTCTGTTACAAAAAGGAGGAGATCATGAAACAAAACATCATGATATTGATGCTTGTTGTTGCTATAGCTGCTCAGGGTTTTGCAAACACCAAAGCTGTTATCGATACTACTGATGAATATCAATGGGACAAGATAGAAAAGATTTTGTTTGGTGTCCATATTGCCACATCAAGCATTGATTTGATGCAGGCATATACGGGATTTAAGCATGATAATATCCATATGGCGGAGACTAATGTGATTATCAACAATCTTGGACCGGAATGGCTGCCAGCGCACTTTGTATTGGTTCGCATTGGACTTACTTATTGGGCCCTTAATCAATTTCCTTCAGGAAAGTGGAGAAAGGCGGCATTGACTGTTTTAAATGCCTTTGATGTGTTTGTTGTAGTGCACAACCATAATGTTTTCAAACAAGTAGGCATTCGATATTAAAAGGGGTACTGGGAAAATCAGAACCTCTTTTATTTTCTTCATTATGTTATTTAATCTACTTGAGAGTTGGACCCTCAAGTAATATGGGCGAGGGATTCCAATATTTTAATATCTGCCCCTAAAGTTTGTAAGCGTTTTGCTAAATCTTCATACCCGCGATTAATAGAATACACGTTGCGAAGCAAAGAGGTCCCTTTGGCTTTGAGCATAGCAATTAAAATAATGGCGGCAGGACGAAGCGCAGGCGGGCAAATAATTTCTCGTCCAACCAGTTTGCTCGGCCCCTTAATATAGACACGATGAGGATCAGCAAGAATTATATCAGCACCTAATTTTGTAAGCTCAGTATAGTACAGAGCTCGTTTTTCATATATCCAATCATGGATCAACGTTGTTCCTCGTGCTTGGGTGGCAATAGGAACAAAAAACGGTAGGTTATCAATATTTAAACCAGGGTAGGGGCGTGCATAGATTTTTTCCTCTAATGCAATAAGTAGACTAGGAAAGGTGACAATGTCTACAAGATTAGTATGTTTATTTTTTCCTTTATACCTGCGTACAATTTTGTACTGAAACCCCATTTTTTCAAGCTTTAACAGTTCAAGCTCTAAAAAATCAATAGGACAGCGTTTAATGGTAAGTGAAGAGGTAGTGGTTGCCGCAACTGATAAAAACAGCATTGATTCAATTGGGTCTTCACTGATATGATAGGTAATTGGTTTATTAATATGTGGTTTGCCTTCTATGGTGAGCGTGGTGGTTCCAATGCCTTTGATTTTAACGCCGAGTTTGATTAAGAAGTAGCACAAGTCCTGCACTTGATAATTGCATGATGCAAATTTTATAGTGGTCGTACCTTTTGTCTTTGCCCCAGCCATTATCGTGTTTTCCGTAACCGTATCACCAGATTCATATAAGACAATATCAGCTGGTTTTAATCCATTATGTTTTATCTGATATGCTTTTGGCAGTGTTTTAATACGAAACCCTATTTTTTCAAGAGCGAAAAAGTGAGGACGGACCGTGCGCTCTCCTAATTTACATCCGCCAGGCTGAGGAAGTTGAAAATTTTTTAATTCATGACCTAAAACGCTTAATAAAAGAATAACACTGCGTGTTTTAATAGCTGCTTTAGTATTTAAGGAGCGCAGAGAGATTTTTTTAGGCGGCGTAATTTCTAAAACATGGTTTGACCTCCATTGTAGTTTTACTTTTAAGCTATCTAATACTTCAATGATGCGATGTACTTCTTCAATACGCGGGACCCCATATAAGGTGGTGGTATTTTTATTTAAGAGCGCGGCGCACAGTAAAACCACTGCTGAATTTTTTGCGGTGTTGGTAACAATGGTACCGTGTAATTGTTTTCCTCCTTTAATTTGAAAATTCATAAGGGATGTATTAAAAAGCTTTATATCCCAATTCTTCAATAGATTTTGTTATGTGCTCTTTTGTTACCTTGTCTTGATCAAGTTCAATGGTAGCTTTTTTCCCTTTATAATCTACAAAAATAGATTGTACGCCGTCTAATTGTGATACGAGCATCTGAATTCCGGTCGCACATGCTCCACAATGCATGCCTTCTATGGCAAGTTCAAGTTTTTTCATAGTTAGTTTGTTTTAATTGTTTAATTTTTCGTTCTATAGGCGGAACGTAGCGGCGAAGGGTTAAAGAGTTGGCGACAACCGAGACCGAACTAAAGGCCATGGCAAAGCCAGCAATCTCAGGTCTGAGTGTTGATTGAGAAAGATTAAAAAATATACTTCCTAAGGTGCCAAAATTTTCTGCAATGTATATTGTCCACGGAGCCGGCACGCCAAATGAGGCTTGCGTTAGTAAAAGATGAATACCGCCTGCTATAGGAATTGCTAAAATATTATAAATAAATGCCCAAAACAGATTTTGCCATACTTTTTTTATAGTTTTGCCTGAGAGTTGAAGTGAGGTAGCAACATCTCGCAAGTCATCTTTAACAAGAATTACCTCCCCTGTTTCAATAGCAACGTCAGTGCCTGAGCCAATTGCAATGCCAATATCTGCTTGTGCCAGAGCAGGGGAATCATTGATTCCATCGCCGACCATGGCAACTGATTTACCTTCTTTTTGCAATGATTTGATAACTTCGGCCTTTTCTTGCGGCAAGACGTGAGCCAAGGGGCGATCAATCCCAACTGATTTTGCAATTGCTTGAGCTGTTTTCAGGTTATCACCGGTAATCATAATAATTTCTTTTCCCATCCTTTTGAGTTCAGTAATTGCTTCTTTTGCATAGGGTTTTAAAGTATCAGCTAATCCAATTATCGCTACCAGATTTTTATCAACCGCGGCATAGATTACTGTTTTTGCTTCATTTTGAAGTTTTTCTGCCAGCTTATTATGGGCTTGGGTGTTAATTCCTAATGATTTCATAAATTCGGCGTTGCCGACTATCACCTGCTTTGTTTCAACGCTTCCGACAACGCCCCGTCCTGCTTCAGCTTTAAAGTTTTTTACATTTGGCACCCCCCCCCTTGTCATCCCGCAAAGCGTGGAAAGTTGATTTATTACGAGCGAAGCGAGTAACAAGGTTCTGCGAAGCATGGTTCTTATATTTTTCAACGATTGCGCGGGCTAAAGGGTGCTCTGAGCCAACTTCAACAGCAGCAGAAAGCTTAAGCGCTTCTTTTTCTTCCATGTCTCCTATAACAACAAAGTCAGTTACTACTGGTTTGCCAATAGTGAGTGTGCCGGTTTTATCAAATGCAATAGCATCTACTTTGTAAGCTTTTTCTAACGCTTCTCCGCCTTTTAAAATAATACCAAAATTAGTAGCGCGGCCAATTCCTACAATGAGTGCCGTCGGTGTTGCAAGCCCCATGGCGCAAGGGCACGAGATAACTAACACCGCAATCATACGGAGCAATCCTGCACGAAACGGAAGGGCTACGCCGAAAAACCATCCAGCAAATACAATAACAGAAAGTACTATTACCGCAGGAACAAAATATTCGCTGATTTTATCTACGAGATTTTGTATGGGGGCTCGTGATGCCTGTGCCTCTTCTACCATTTTAATGATTTGATACAGGAGAGTATTTTTGCCAACCTTGGTTGCTTTAATTTTTAAGAATCCTTCTTGGTTAACCGTTGCGCCAATTACCTCGTCACCCTTTGATTTACTCACCGGCATTGATTCACCGGTTATTACTTTTTCATCAATATGTGTTTTTCCTTCGATAATAACGCCGTCGATCGGGATTTTTTCTCCCGGACGGACCAGCACGATTTCTTCAACGTTAATTTCGTCAAGAGGAATGGTTGTCTCAGTACCATTTCGAATTACATGTGCTTCTTTTGCTTCAAGTTTTAATAGTTTTTTAATAGCAGTTGAGGCACGGCCTTTGGCAACTGCCTCAAAATATCTACCAAGAAGTATGAAAAAGAGAAGTGCGGCAGATGACTCCCAAAAGGGATGATCAATATTAAAGAAGAGAAATCCAATAGTGCTATAAAAGTATGCTGCTGAAGTGCCAAGTACTACTAACACATCCATGTTTGCAGAACCGACACGAATAGCGGTTATTGAGTTCCGATAAAATGGCCATGCAATGATAAACTGAATAGGCGTGGAAAGAATCCAGTAAAAATAGTTTAGATCAATACCAAACAGCTCGTGTACATGTTTGAGGTTAAACATGTGGATGAGCATGTAGTAGGCAATAATAGGAAACGCAAGGGCAAAAGCAGCAAGAACACGGCGTTTGGCAATTTTGATTTGACGAGCTTCTTTTTCCTCCCCTTCCTTAAAACTTATATCGCCTTCTTCATCCGGTCGAATCAAGTCATATCCAAGCTTATTAATTAGCTTGTCAATTTTTTCCAAAGAGATTTTAGTTTCATCAAATTCAATTGTAGTTTTTTCAGAACCATAATTTGTTTTGATAGATATCACCCCTTCTTGTTTTGAGACCAGTTTATCAATTAGTATTGAGCATGATGCACAATGCATCCCTTTTATTTTTAAAATAAGTTTTGTCATGGTGTTTTGTTTGCTATATCTTTAACGCGGAGAGTGCCAATCATATCAAAGTGGGATCGTTTTTCTCCATTGATAATTCCTTCACCGCACGGAACGGAGCAAAAAAAAGGAAATTCTCCCGCTTGTGTTGCTATAAATTCTACGGTGATTGTTCTGTTGGCAGGCATACGCTGCGCAATACCAAATGCATCAATCGCAATACCGTGATCATAATCGTCAGAATTGATGAGTGTGAGAATAACTTTATCCCCTTTTTCAACTTCAATCACCTCTGGATCAAATGTCCACTGATTTTTGGGCGCTACCATAGTAATTTCACGTACGTTACCGGTTACTACAGGAGTCATTTCTTCTGGTAATAAAAAGGAACGGTACACAATACCGCTACCAAGGATTACTATAATAAGAGCAGCAATAATAATATATTTATTCATATTATTTCACCTTTAAATATTTGTGTACGCTCCAGCTTAATAAGCTCATTAAAATTAATGAAATAATTAAAAGTATCCACCATTCTGTATGAAAGGCGGCTCCCTTATAGTCGTCATGGTGAATGCCATTTGCAAATACAGCAACAGGCAACAACAGAGTGATAAAAGTGATAGTATATATCTCTACACGTTTCATAGTTGCTATGTTAATGCACCATAGATGTACCTATGGTGAATGTCCATCCTGTTGATAATCCAATAATAATGACAAGTATTCCAAATAGTATGAGTAATCGTATAATTTGTTTTTTTCCAGGATTCTTTCTTAAAATATAATACATCATTGGTAGGGCAACGAGAGCAAGCATAAACAGGTTGCCATATTTTAGAAACTCTTGCCCTTCAAGCAGTCTATGTTCATGTTGCAGTACAATCTCGCCAAATCGTTCCCCACCAATATTTGTTATGAGTTGTTCCCAAGCACCATGGATACCGCCCGCAATAAACCAATCATGACCAAAGAGTCCAAACGTTAAGATAAAAGCGCCAATAATAATCAATACCCATCCCATCCCTTTTTCAATTGCTTCTTTTTTCTTTGCAATACCTTTGGTCGCATTCACTCCTAAAATTCCTAAGATTGCAAGAAAAATTAAAGGAACTGCTCGTCCTGCGCCATGTACAAACCCTAAAAACCAGCCATTAAATAAGTCGCCAACGCTTGCAATATAGCCCAAGAGGACATAAAACGCAGGGTTGGGACAGCCAACCCCCGCATTGCCGAGAAGAAGCCCTAATAAAAATGTTTTTATATAATCTCCTTGTTTTTGAATAAAGTCAGGAAATTTTCCTGAATAGCTTGGGAGACGAAATTTTAACAGGCGAATTTCTGATAGTCCAAAGATAAATGCGGCAAGCCCTCCAATAATAAGCATTCCTTGCATTGCCTTATTCAGTCCTAAAATCTTTCCAAGAGAAGCAATAAATATTCCATAGAGGCTGAGTGTAATCGTAAGGCCAAGGCCGAAAGATAGGGCCATGAGAAATCCTTTTTTAGGGTTCTTTCCCATCGCGAGTGGAACAATAACAAAGGCCATTGGCAGGGTACATGGTAGAAATATCATGGATAGCCCTGCTACAAAAGATAACGTTAAACCGACGGTTTGTTCAGGGGTAGTAGCGAGCCAAAAAAGTCCGACTACAAAAATTATAAAAAGAATAAAGCCAATGCTTGCAAGGCGAATTTTAATGGATTTTTCATTATTTGTTTGTTGCTCTGGTTGAGAGTCCATAAAGTTTTGTTCCTTTTCTCATTCCTCTTATTTTTTTTGTCATTCCTCGGGCGAGCGAAGCGACCCCGAGGAATGACATCCTCACGAGAGTTGTTTTAGTTTTTGTACAAATTTTTTTCTATCAAATCCACCCGTAGCCCATAGTTCTCCATTGATAATAATTCCAGGAGAAGCAAAAATCATATGTTTTTGCGCTAGCTCTTGACCTTCAGGTGTAGTCACATCAATATTTTTGTATTTCACATTGGGCCAGTCCTTTTCAATTGAATACCAAAATTCTTCAAATTGTTTACAAACATGGCATCCAGGAGCAGATAATTCTTCAAGAGTAATTTGGTTTGTATCTTTGTTTTCTGTCATAGGTTTAAAGTTTGGATACAAATATCATTCTTTTAGTATACCATAATAAATTTATTTTGATAAGTGCACTATTCAGCCGCATTTACATTACTATAATTTTTTATCCAAAGGTAAAAGTAAAGGCGCGGAGGCCTGGATTTTCAATAATAATCTCGAGAGTATGTTCACCATATCCCTGAGGGTCTTCGATAAGGCGATACAAACCATCTTGTTTGATAAACAGAGTTGTTTTTGAATCATCTTTCTCTATATCACGTCCTGCTTCATCCTCCAGTGAAATTCCATCGCGGAGGATTTGTACATTTACACCATTTTCTGAGCTTGCGACAAAGAAAACTTTTTGTGCAGAATAGCGAAAAATAATTTTAGCACCAGGACTTTTGTTTTCCCCAAATTCATCCGTGAGTTCCCAAACGCCAACAAGGTATAAAACATTGGTTTTTATTTTAGTTGGCTCAAAAAGTGTTTGGGTCCCTACTATATTACGTCTTCCATTACCAAGCAGGTTATTCCGTGCTGCGCCAAAGTAGATTTCTGGGCTTCTTGGTTTTGAAAAATCAACTTTTTCAACTCCTTGTGGTTGTACAATCTCAAGTGACATGTCTTCTTCGTCTCCGATAATTGTCATTCGTTCCTTTAATAATTCTTGAATTTTTGTTTCTGTTTCTTCATATCCACCTTCACCAATGTGATCATAGACAATAAAGCCGTCAATATCAATTAAGTATTTTCTCGGCCAGTATCGATTCTTATACGCATGCCAGGTAGAGTAGTCATTATCTAAAACGACCGGGTATTGGAGGTTAAATTTTTTCACGGCCGCGAGAACATTTTCATATTTTTGTTCAAACCGGAATTCGGGCGTATGGACACCAATAATTACTAAGCCCTTATCCTTATATTTTTCATGCCATGCACTAAGATACGGAAAGGTTCGTTGGCAGTTGATACAACTATATGTCCAGAAATCAATAAGGATTACTTTTTTGCCAATAAGCTCGCCAACTGAGATAGTGTCAATATTAATAAAGCCATCAGGCGTGGTTATCTCTTTTGCAACTTCGTATTGTTTTATTTTATCAGCCTTATTCATAAGAGTGGGGTCAAATTTAATCTTTATGTCCTCACGGTCTTGTGGAGCTGGAGGAGTAAGTTTTTTTGATTGTAAATAAAAAATTGAGCCAATGATCGCGATGACAACTAAAATGAGGAGGGTTGTTTGTACATGTTTCATTACCGTAAGAGCCAACGATTAAGAAGGTCAAGGTTAGCAATGAGGTATAAGGTTTGGGTGAAAACTAAAACACCTAATGCAATTAAAATGATCCCAAAAACGATATTAATATATTTGAGTATATGCGAGAAGCGGTTGATGGCAGAGGACGCTTGGGCAGTAAAGAATCCGACAACAAGGAAGGGAAGGCCGAGTCCAAGTGAATAGGAAAATAATAAATTGAATGCTAATCCAGGGCTGGTTGCTGCAAGACCGAGTATTGCCCCGAGTGCAGCGCCAACACATGGCGTCCAGCCAGCAGCAAATGCAGATCCGAAGAGAAAAGAGGTGAGGTATTTTGACTTAAATTTTGTTTTCACGTTAAATTTATGCTCTTTTTCAAGAAACGGAATTTTGATAAGCCCGGTAAGATACAGTCCAAAGAAAATAATAATTACTCCTCCAATTCTTGAGAGCCAAATTGATACATCATAGGCAATTGCCTCAAGTAGTGTATTTAGTAAAACGCCCAGGATTGCAAAAATAGCAGAAAATCCTAAAACAAAAAACAGGCTGTTTAAAAAGATATCCTTTCTTTTTGCCTGATCTTTATGCATTGACGTTCCGGCTAGATATGCGAGGAATCCAGGAATAAGAGGCAAAACACAGGGCGAGAGAAATGATACAAGCCCGGCAATAAAAGCGATTATAATGGTTATATCAGTCATGATTAGAGTGCTTTATTGATTTCAGTTAGATAACGACCTTTATCCCAAACTTCAGGAGATTTTAGAATTTTTTTACCGTTTTTTATAAAGACCTTGGTGTGCTGATACGGAACACCAAATTCTTTTGCAAGATTTTTTTCATCTGCATCGGTTTCTCTATCCTTATAATTAACACGAAATCCTATGACGGTATCAGAAGTCAATTCATTAAATGCAGAATAAAGATGGGGGAGTTCTTCCTTACAAATGGGACACCAGTCAGCATAGAAATAGAGCACAATTAATTTATTTGATTTGAGCGCTGTGTCGTAGTCGGTTTTTGTGAAATCGAAGAAAGGAGAGAGACTACCAGCAAGAATTGTCCCAGAATACCTCATTTCCTCGGCTTTGTCCTCATTCAAGTTTGAGTCTGCTGGTTGGGGCTTAGATTTCTCGATCGGAACAGGTTCGTCTTTCTCTACCACTTTTTCTATTGTTGTGTCATCTTTTTTCTCTACCATCTCTTTTTCTATTATCTCTTTTTCTATGAACGTTTCAGCTTGTTGTTCTTGAGCTTTTTGATCTGTGGAGCGAAGTGTATAATATGAGGTTCCGGCAATAACAAATACAACGGCAATTATTGTTATGGTGAAGACGACACTTATACTTTTTTGTGATTGTATAGTCATATTTTATAAATTATATTTGTGGTGGTGCTTGCTGGAAAAAGTTAGAACCTTTTACCAGCAAAATCCTGATGTTGATTAATTGCCGCCTGTGGGCGGCAATCCCGCCCCGTGTTTCCGCACACCTCCGCTCCGCTTCGGCGCACAAAACAGAAAAATTTTCTATACCTTTTTAAATCGCACGCGCCCTAAAAATTTTTTCAATTAAGGAAACGAAAATTTATCTGTTTTGCTATTCTGCTCATTCAAGTAAGCGGAGAAAGATAAATATGAGAGAGGCGCAGAATTGCGGAAACACTCCCGCCCTAAGTCCTGCTTCGCAGGACATCAGGCAGGCAAAAATTCATGTTCCCCAGACCCCTTTTTCTTTTTGCCTGCCTGTTTAATGGCGCGTCAAAGAAATTTTGATAGTGAGTTGCGCTTGTGTCCTACCTTGTTATGCGTCCGCAACACTAGATTTTTTTATAATCTTATATTCCAATTTGGCATATTCTATTATAGAATATATAATAAAATAATCAAACGTAATCTGTGGATAACATGAAAAAGACTATTTATTCGAAAGAGCATAAATATTTAGTTGAACAACTCAAAAAAGCCCGCAGGGAAGCCGGGCTTGATCAGAAAAAAGTTGCTCAATTATTAAATACGACACAATCTTATGTTTCTAAAATAGAATCCGGCCAACGTCGGATTGACATTGTTCAGTTAAAAGAACTTGCGAAAATTTATAAAAAAAATTTAGATTTTTTCATCAAATAATATATCGAAGAGTTAAAAATTTATGCCAGATAATCTTACAAAAGAGCAGAGAAGCCTCTGTATGTCCAGAATCAGGAGCAGATGGACTTCTGCTGAAAGACTGCTCCATAATTTTTTAAAGGGGGCGAAAATAAAGCATAAGATGCACCCGAAAATTGAAGGAAGCCCTGATGCAATTTTATTGGAATATAAAAAAGCGGTTTTTATCCATGGTTGCTTCTGGCATAAATGTCGTTTATGCTATAAAGAGCCGAAGACCAGGAAAGAATATTGGTTGCCGAAAATAGAAAAGAATGTCAGGAGAGACAGAAAAAATGAGAGAGCGCTCAGGAAGGACGGATGGAGAATTGTCAAGATATGGGAGCATGAATTAAAGAAGCACAAGAGCAGGCTCTCGGAGTTTTTCAATAAGAAATTGCTTATAAAAAAATAATATTTATGCCCGAATTATTAACACGAAGAGAAGCTGTAGAATTTCTCGGCCTGAATGAGAAAGTTTTTGATAATTATTTTAAGAACGCTGACGAATTTAAGAACATTCCAAGGCCGAATGGGAGAGGCAGGTTTTTGTTTAAAAAAGAAGAGCTGGGAAATTGGCTGAACGATTACAAGTGGCGGACTGTCGAGCTCGATCTTGCTGACTATATATTGTGCCTTGATTTTGCTTTGGCCCAGCATTTCAGGGGGTATGTGCTTTCAGATTGGGGCACGGCACGGCAGAGAGAATTCGGGCAGAAAATAACCAACTGGGTCAAAGGACAGCTTTCCGAAGTTGCAGTCAAGAAATTTTTTAAAAAAGAATTCAGCTCTGAAGTTGAACTCGATTTCCGTATTTATGATGAAATTGTTCCGCAGGACATAATAGGAATTAAACGCGGCGGGAAAATGCAGGAGCCTAAATTGGGCGTAGGCATAAAATCATCCAAGCCAAAAAGCGCTTATTTGGTGCTTGGGGAAAATGAGGTGGCGCTTGCTGATCGGAGGTCTGATATTTATATATTCTGCCGCCCGGACATGCCTGATGATCATTTGTTAAGAATAACCCGCAAAGAGATTATTAAACTGGTAAAAGATCAGCAGCATTACCATCTATATAAAGAAAAAATGCCTAAGTTTAAAAATATATACTGCGAGATTGCCGGCTGGTGTAGCGTTGATGAATTAGAAAAAGTCTCAGAAATCCCCGGCCAGATTTTCAGCGGCATACGTTATGTAAGAAAGACAGGCCGTCTTCATAAGGACAGGCATGACTGGGAAAATCTGTTGAAAAGATTGTAAAATATATCAAGACGCATGGGCGGATTTTCTGTCCATTTTTTTATTATTTTTTCCGTTGGAGATTTTCGGCGGAATTGATTTATAAGGAACGCCCGCAAAAATTTTTAATACGGCCTCTACAATTATTTTTGCACCTTTCGGTGGCACCGCCATGCCTATTTGTTTTCTCACGCTTTCCTTCGATCCCTCAAAGATGAAATCGTCTGGGAATGTCTGTATTCTGGCCCTCTCCCGGTTTGTCAGCGATCTGTTCTCTTCCCAGTGATATCCGTGTGTGCCTCCGCCCCCGCTTCCTGTAATTGTATATGACGGTTTGTCCGGCTGAAGGCGTCTGTAAATTTGGCTCATTTTTGCGCCCTTAACATTGAGCCTCAGCCTTTCGGGGATTCCCTCATACCAGGCGTTTTCTCCCGGCGGTATATATTTCAGGCGCTCTACAACAATGTGCGACTGTTTTGTGTATTCATTATTGGTGGCGTTTTTTGGTATAGGCGGACGTTCAAGCGCCTTCTGCGCCGGAACATGTTTCCGTGGCGTTGTGGGCGCCGGCACTTTAAATTCCATGTTTAAATCTTTTCTAATTCCTATTATTACTATTCTGTGCCTGCGCTGGGGGACGCCGTAATCTTCAAATTTATAAAGGCTGGTTGTCAGCCGGTAGCCTCTGCCTGCTGATTCCAGGTCTTCAAGTATTTTCTGAAAAGCCGTTCCTTCATCAGCGCTCTGAAGGCCGCTGACATTTTCCGCCATAAACCATTTCGGATGATGAATATTAATTGCCTTTACTCCATAGGTGTACAGCGGTCCGTATCTGCCCTCAAATCCTTTTTGTTTTCCAACGACGCTGAAATCATTGCATGGAAATCCAAAGGTCAATACGTCGAAAGATGGTACTTTTTTTAGATCTATTTTTTCTACGGGGGCGCATTCAACAGCTGACATATTGTTTCCGTGAATGTTGCGCGCATACGTTCTGCATGAGTCTTCGTCTATGTCATTGCCCCATACTGACTTGACCCTGAATCTTTTTCCTTTTTTATTAAATACATCGGCAAGAAGCGCGCCGTAGGCCAGACCTCCCGGCCCGCAGAATAATTCGGCCATTTTAAAGATAATATTTTTCTCGTTTTCTTTTTCTTCTTTGTTTTCCAGATTTCTGATTATTTTTACGACAATGCCTCTTATCTCAATTTCTTTTCTAAAAATAGGGGATAGACTTGGATTTGCCGGTTGCAGTCTAAATCTGTCTTTTTCTTTATAGAGTTTTTTCAGCGTAGCTTCATTGTCGTCAATTACAGCAACAACGGTGTCTCCGTTGTCTGCTGTTTTTTGGTGTCGTATAACAACTATGTCG
>JALLOO010000030.1 GCA_027717985.1 Patescibacteria group bacterium AH-259-L05
GACGAGCATTAACTTGCATTTTATTAAGCCGCTCATCTGTTCTGTGATAATATTTGAATTTTTTGATTCTGTCTTTTTCAGACATATTAAAATATTTAATCTTATACCATCTACTCCAATTTATCTCATTGAGCCTTTTATCAATAACAATTTTCTTATTTATTTTTTTAGCAAAAACCTCGGCTGTCTGCTGAGCACGAGTAAGCTCACTGGCATAAATTTTGTTAATTGAAAGTGATAATAACTTTTTGTTTAAATAAGTTCTTTGCTTGCGCCCAATATTTGAGAGAGGTATATCGACGTCATGTAACTTTGTTTTAGCCGAATAATCAGCATGACAATGTCTCACCAAATAAATAGAGGTATACGGACCCCTAATTTTCGGTTTTATTTTAACATAAGAAGTTTGATATTTTTTCATAATAGATTCTTAAAATAATTTATTCCTCAATTAAATTTTTGGATTATTTTTATAAAGCTTGTTAACCAGATAAATATTTTCTGTTTTTTAATTTTTCAGGTAAATATTCTTGTTTTTCTTTATAATCATGGTCAGGACTATATTTGTATCCTTTTCCATAATCTAATTTTTTCATTAATTCTGTTGGAGCATTGCGAATATGCAACGGCACTGATAGGTTCCCGTATTTTTCAACGTCTTTAGCTGCTTGCTCATAAGCTATATATAGAGCATTTGATTTTTTACATTTAGCCATATACACAGCCGCTTGAGTAAGAATAACATTACATTCAGGCATGCCAATAAAGTGGCATGCAGAATAAGCGGCTACTGCCTGCTCTAAAGCGCGAGAATTAGCCAAGCCAATATCTTCTGATGCAAAGCGGACTATTCTGCGAGCTATATACAAAGGATCTTCTCCTGCTTCAAGCATCCTTGCGAGCCAGTATATGGTTGCATTAACATCAGATCCGCGCATTGACTTATGAAGCGCTGAAATTATATTATAATGTTCTTCTCCGTCTTTATCGTAAAATAAATGTGACTTTTGAAATGCTTGTTTAACCGATTCTATGGTAATATTTATATTCTTATCAGATGATTTTTTATCTACGGGTGATGCAGAAACGGCATATTCAATAACATTAAGCGCGGTGCGCGCATCTCCGTTGCTCATTTGAGCAATCGCGTCAATTACTTTTTTATTAATTTCTAAATTTAATTTGCCAAGACCTTTTTTTGTGTCATTTATAGCGCTGTTGATAATTTTAATAATTTGAGACTTATTAAGCTGTTTTAAGACAAATACTCTGCACCTGGAAAGCAAAGCACTGCGCACCTCAAAGCTTGGATTTTCTGTTGTTGCGCCAATAAGTATAATTATCCCCTTCTCAACATAAGGCAACAGAGCATCCTGTTGTATCTTATTCCAGCGATGAATTTCATCAATAAAGAGTATGGTTGTTTTATCTAATTTTTTGTTTTCCTCGGCTTTTTTTATAATCTCCCGCAAATCTTTTAACCCGCTTGAAACAGCGCTTATTCGTATGAACTCTGATTTAGTTTGTTTGGCAATAATAAAAGCCAACGTTGTTTTACCACTGCCAGGCGGCCCCCAAAAGATTATAGAAGGAAGTTTATCAGATTTGATAGCCTGTCTTAGCAGCGTATTTTTGCCAACAATATTTTCTTGACCAAGAAAATCATTCAAGGAATCAGGCCTCATTCTGTCAGCCAATGGTGTATTTTGAGTTATATTAACCATTTAATTAAATTTTCGGGTTATTTTTATTTTGCGATAAACGCGGTCTCGCCGCGCTCACACTGTGGATAACTTTTTGACGTATTATTTATCTTTGTTATACTGATATTGGTGCTTGGAGGGCTCTGGCCCTGTCACGGCTATCCAAGCTGTAGCCAAGCACACCCTCTTGACTAAGAGGCTATTATCTGTTAATATTTATAATAGATATCTAGACGGATTTGCTTGCGTGGAGCTGAAAGTCAGAAAATCGGCTCTACTGCGGGGCACTAGTAGGCCGGCTTCCGCCGGAATCCAACGTGTCACGATGAGGGGACTTGTCGTCCCTCCAGCTCCACACAAGCAAAAAGCTGTCTAGGTATTTTTCTTTTGGCGTCCTATAAAATGTTACGACTTCCAATTGTTGCTCTCCTTTTTCTACAACACATAAACATCTCTCGTTTCTAACAATTTTTACAAAGCAATAATCTCCTCGTTTGCCTTTTTTATTTTCATATATCTTATCAGGGTATCTTACCATCTTATGAATCTCACTAATGATAAGGTCATACTCAAATGCCGGACGCTTATCATACGAATGTTTTAATACTTTTGTGCTGATATAAACCTTATGATACCCTTGTAATCCAACTCCTTTAACAACGGCGTATGTTAAGTTGCACAGAAAAACAGACAAATCATGAACCAATGCCTTTTGAGCAGTATTAGCTATATACTTTTGATGCAAGTTTAATACAATTTTGGATGCTGACATAGTACAATTTATGTGCTGATCTTTTTTAAATTCTCTAAAATTTGTTTTTCTAATTTTTCATCCTCTTTGAAAAATTGTTTTAATTCTTTTTTCAATTTTCTCATTTTCTCCTCGAATGGTATTCCATCGTCTTCTTCAGGCGCAATACCAACATAGCGACCCGGGGTTAAAACATAACCATTTTTAGCGATTTCTTCTTGTGTGGCAGATTTACAAAATCCAGGAACATCTTTATATTTACCCGCGCCCTTTTCTCCTCTCCATGAACGAACAGTATTTGCTATTTTTTATATATGCTCATTAGTAAACGTATATTGCCTGCGAGAAATCGGTTCATAAATCTCTCTTGCGTCTATAAACAAAATTTCGCCCGTTCTTTCCCTAAATCTTCCGTCCCTTTTGTTTTTTGTCAAATTAGCTTCATTTTGAGAATTGTTCCCTAGTTTTCACAATTCAATTATTGATTGTTTGGATGCCTTATTATACCGAAAACACTCCACAATATGGTCGTTCACCATTCCTACTGCTTGCATAAAAGCATAGCAGATTGTAGGACCGACAAATTTAAATCCTCGCTTGAGTAAATCCTTGCTCATAGCCTCTGATTCAGGCGTTTTGGCAGGAATTTCTTTGAGACTCTTCCGAGAATTTTTCTTTGATTTCCCCCCACAAACTGCCAAATGTATGCATCAAAACTCCCAAACTCTTTTTGAATACCCAAGAATGCTTTTGCGTTTTGAATTGTTGCGGCAATTTTTAATCTGTTGCGGATGATTCCTTCCAATTTATCTACCGTACGTTCGTGTGTTTTTGTGACATGTAGCGCACATCGCCATAAGATTACCCCAATTAAATTTAAAAATAGTTCTAAATAAGTTAAATATAATAGCATATTTAACTTATTTATTAACTAAAATCATAGCAAGCTAACTACCGCCTCGAGAATAGCTGTTTTTTAAACCGTTTTCTTCCAGAATCTACGTCGCGGACTTCTCTTTGCATATTCATTAAACTTTTCATGCTGTCCCCTATCTTTATCTATAGTATCATCTGTTTCAACTTCCACAATAACTTCTTCTCCGCTCCCAACGGCCCTTATGTCTGGAATACGGCCACCTATATTCTTTGGCTTATCATAGCCTTTTAAGTCTGCTTCTACTTTATAGCCCTTTTCTTCATAGTATTGTGCTGTGCCCTTCACTCCTTTGTCATGTTTTGTTTGTTGTCTTTTTGAACGCTTGGCCATAAAATTTTTATTTAGATTTATTAAATTATTTTTCCCAAACTATATGACAGTTAATATTGTGTTTTTCATAATCTTTTAACACATCGGAGCAAAAATCTACTAACTCCTTATTTTTCTCGCTTTTAGCCAATTCATATAATCGAATGAACATCTTTTTACCAGTTTCGGTTTGTTTGAGATGTCTTTTAATAAAGTTATGTTGAGCGCATAAGGTTTGCCCATTTTCAACTATTGCTTTCCCGCCTTCATATTTTGATTTAATGTGATCTACGTGTAATTCAACTCCATCTTTTTTCCCTCTACCACACCTGACACATTTATAACCGTCTCGTTTTAAAATAAATTTTTTTTGTTCGGGCGCAAAATCCTCCAACTTTCGTTGATTAACTGCCCTGGGGTCATAGCGATATATTCCCTTTTTCACTTTAACTAAAAATCCGATTTCGTGTAAATTTCTAATCGATCGCCAAGTGTCTCGCGGCTTCTTTTTATAAAGCCGTTTGTACCTTGCTTCAACCCAATCAACAACTGGACCATGCGGCATATCTTCTTTAGGGTGCGCCTTGAAATATTCAATTAACAAATCTTTGATTGATTTTTTCTTTTTCATAGTAGACTTCTAAATTAACTTAATTAAATCCGCTAATTTGAAACCCCTAATTGAACCGTGCAGGCGGATTTCCCGCACACGGCTCTCCAGTAATATATTCACCAGAGGTCATACATATTAAATGCCAGCTTGGGTTTTGAGAGCGGATAATGTTTCAGATATGTAGCAAACTCTTGCCAGTTAAAGCTCTGCTTTTGGCTTCTTCGGTTCATCCATTTAAAGGTAAGACACAAGGTTCGATAGTAATACTCTTGTATACTTTGATAGTTCCCGCTAATACCGTAGTAGTTGTAGTGTCCTCTAAGTTTTGCTGACAGCACATTCCAGATTTCTTCTGCCTTTACCATATTACGTATTGCACGCAACCACTCATTAAGCTCTTTTAGTTTCTGGTTCAGTCTTTTTCTGTTCGTCTTTGCTTTCATCAGAAAATTCCCTTTTCGCGATGTTGCGCAATAGTGTGTCAATCCAAGAAAATCAAACGTATCTGGTTTTCTCTTTCCTCTGTTGGTGCTGTTTTCGTGCGCATATCTGCCAAACTCAGTAATTCGTGCTTTTGATACCGTGAGGTTAAACGTTCGCAGTCTTTCTTGTACATCCCTTAGTATTTGCTGTGCGTGTTGTTTTGTTTGCGCGCCAATGATGAAATCATCCGCATAGCGTACCAGTTCAGTGTATCCTTGTATGCATTGCTTCTCCTTGTGTTCAAACCAGAGGTCAAGGATGTAATGGAGGTAGATATTGGATAGGATAGGACTGAGTATTCCTCCTTGCGGTGTTCCTTTGTCTACCTCATAGTATTTTCCTTGCTCTATGACGCCTGCCTTTAAGAACTTGATGATGATGCTTCTGAAGTCAGAATCATTTATTCTCTGATTTAAACATTGTATGAGCCAGTGATGATCAACATTATCAAAGAAATCTTTAATATCTATATCAATAATCCAGTTGACTGGTTTAGTCATCACCATCCGATGCACTGCTTTCAGGGCGTGGTGTGCGCTTTTGTTGGGGCGAAACCCATAGGAAACATCAAGAAAGTGAGGTTCATAAATGGCTTCCAGTATTTTGGTAATGCCGAGTTGCACCACTTTATCAATAACAGTTGGTATGCCTAATGGTCTTTGTTCTCCACTGATTTTCTTGATATATACTCGTTTAACTGGTTTTGGTCTGTATCTCTTGGCTTTCATCTTTGCTACGGTTTGCGCTATCTCCTGCGTAATCGTTTCATCAGTATAGGTTTCTACTTGTTTTCCATCTATTCCTGCGGCCTTGCCTTTGTGTAATTCTTTAAAACATTCTATGAGATAGGGCGTATTCAGTAAATATGCCAGTGACAGAATCTTTTCGTGTGGCTTAGTTTTTGACCTTTTGATGATAAGGGCAAGTTTTGTCGCTGTGATGTTTCCCATATCTACGTATGGCACTTGTTTCATACTTTCCCTTAGATAGTACCGACAGCTCCTTCCCCGTGCTAAACCCATTGCAGGCAAACGTTGGGTACTATGAACTGCTCAGACTCCTGCGTATATCTGTAGCCCCGCCCTTGCTTCTTCAGCTTGTTTGGGGTTTCCCTTTTATGAGGGAAACATATGCAGGTCTCCCAAGTTCCTTGTGTATCCTTTCCAGAGCTTGCCACGGCCTTAGACCCCGACAGAGTTGTGTCAAGCTCACCATAGACGCTTAACACAATACTGTCTTCCCCTATATGAACGAGGTTGACCTCTGCGATTGTAATAGTTTCGGGGCTCAATACCTTCAGGCTATGCCTTGCGGCCTGCTCTTTCCCTTTTCTCGGCTATGCCCGACGCGTCGCCGCCTTCGGACACGAGGTTTGGTACAGTCCTGATGGTTAGTCTTTAGGCTGGTTGGACTTTAACCAACTGGATAGACAAAGCTTATCTTGGCGCTTCTCATAGTAAAATTATTTTATTAAACTTAGTTGGTTAATTTTTGCTTCCTGTTGTAATCTTTTAATTGCTATATCACAATATCCTTTATCTATATCAATTCCTATCCCTTTTCTGTTATTCAAATAGGAAGCAATGAGCGTAGTGCCGCTTCCTAAAAATGGATCTAAAACTATATCATCAATAAAACTAAATAACTTAATAC
>JALLOO010000031.1 GCA_027717985.1 Patescibacteria group bacterium AH-259-L05
TGTCAATTGCAAAATAAAAATTAATATATTTAACGTTATACATATGAAAAAACAAACATCTGTTTTATCTACCAAACCCGATCTTTCTAAAAATTTTCAAGCATTTACAGAATTAGATCGAGCAAAATATTTGGATAATTATATTATTATGATTGATGGAAAAGTACGATTTTCAGGGAGAGATATTAAAAAAATGCTGCAGACAGCTAAAAAGAGGTATCCGAGAAAAACCCCTCTTATAGCTAAAATTCCAAAAGAAGAGGTTATGGTTTTGATTGCTTTAGTTTTATGATTCGATTTAAATATCAAAAAGAAAAATCAGATCTAGGTATTGTTTATCGGCCGATAGCCCATACTATTTTAAAAGTAAAAGATTTTAAGGTGGAGATTCCTTTATATATTGATTCCGGGGCTGATATTACGTTAATTCCACTCGGGTTAGGACAAGCCCTTGGCTTTAAACAGAATTCTATCCAGATTCGAGAGATAAAGGGAGTTTCAGGCGGGAGAGTACCGTATATTATCAAAACAGCAAAAATATATTTAGGCGATGCAGGTATTGAGGCTCGCATCGCGTGGGCATTGACTGAAGAAGCGCCGCCTTTATTAGGGAGGTTAGATGTATTTGATAAATTCAGGATAGTATTTGACGAGAAAAGAAAAGTTGTAGAATTTTATCCAAATAAGTGAAGGGGGGATGACAAGGTTCCTCATCCCGCGCTTCGTGTGGGAAGACAAAGGAGAAGCGTGGAAAGACAGGAACAGAAAGGAATGACAAACAAAAAATTTAATTTAAAAATTAAAAATTTTAATTACATTTATATGAACAACGCACAACAGGGCAGGATAAAATCCTGCCGCGTCAAAAGTTTGAACCCCAAAGGTCAAAAAGGCTCATATCTTTTTAAGAGATTGAACCTTATAGGAACAACCGTTTTTATATTAAGTTTATTATTCGCTATGTATAGTTTACTGTTTATCATACAGCCTGCCATTGCCTTCACTCCTCCTTCAGCCGCGCCGCCGGGTGATAATGTGCCTAGGCCGTTTAATATAGGTCCAACAGCACAGTATAAAACAGGAAAGATCGGCGTTGGCACTGCTTCTGCGGTCGGCAATGTTGAATTAGATGTATATGGAGATGTGTATGCAACCAGTAATATCACCGGCGCAAAATATTGGGATTATGACGATTCCACGTTAACGTATTATCTTGATCCTGCTTCCACTAACTGGGGATTATATACTGCCGGTTCAATTAATGCGTTCGGCACAACCAAGGCCAACTATTTTGCCGGCAAGATTGGTATTGCGACCGCAACCCCGGTCGTAACCTTAGATATCAGAGGGACTGATGCGATTCAAATCCCTGCAGGCACCAGCACACAAAGGGGTGCGTTCACTCCGGCTGCGGGTATGCTGCGATATAACACCACCACCGGTGGATTTGAAGGATATACCAATGTATGGGGCGTGATCGGAGGCGGCGGCGGAGGCGGCGGTGTTGAGTGGCGTCAGGAATATACCGCTACCGCAAATCAAACCGTGTTTACCATTACGGCCGGAACCTATACCACAGGCAGTAATGAGATTTTAGTCTTTTATAACGGGGTGCTTCAGAAGACGGGCTCAAGTAATGATTATGTTGAGACTAATTTTGAGACGATTACGTTTAATACCCCGCGCGCGGTTGGCAAAACAATAGTTATTATCAAAGGCAGTGTGTCCGGCGGGTCTGCGGGCGGTTGGTCTGATGACGGCACGGTTATCCGCCTCACCACCGTAGAAGATACGGTCGGCATTGGTACGACCGTTGCAAAAGAAAAGCTTGACCTGCGCGGCGCTTTTTATCTTGGCAATACCACTGCTCCTTCAACCACCACGAACCGTTTGTACGCCGAAGCAGGAACCCTGAAATGGGGCGACACCGTGGTTGGCACTGGCAGCGGCGGCTCCTGGCTCCCCTCAGGCAATGATCTTTATTACAACACAGGCAATGTCGGGATTGGGGTGACGAGTCCAACGGGGAGGTTGAATGTCGTCACCAGTGGTGGCGCGACAGACCTCAACCTGCACGCCTATAGGGCGAATACGGGGCAGACAACCGTCAGGGGACATTTTGCTCGTGGGACTGTCACAACTCCAGGCGTGATCGTCAATGGAGATTTGTTATTTGAAATGATCGCTGCTGGATATGATGGTGCAGCCTTCAAGGACACGGCGGGTATTCGTTATGAAGTTGATGGGGCACCAGGATTGAACGATATGCCTGGGAGGATTAAGTTCTTGACGACGCCGGATGGTTCTACCACGCTAACTGAACGGATGAGAATTACAAATGCGGGCAACGTCGGCATTGGCACGACGAGTCCGAGCGCGGCTTTAGAAGTTAAAGGTGATGGGAAGGAAATAATTTTAGGTAGTGATGATTTCAATATTATTAGATTAGCACCACGTGGTACTGCGGGAGCTTCAGCAGATGAAGGATTTATAGAGTTATTAGATGGGGGAACTGTTGTTACCTCATTTAATCCAGGCGCTGCTGTTTCTTATATCCAAGGTTCTTTTGGTATTAAAGATACAGGGCCTGACGCTTTTCTGGAAGTTAGTGCTGATGGTGGAACAGGAACTGCTGTTTTAATGATTAGTTCTAATGATGCTAATGATGGAGATTATTTGATAGTAAAAGGAGATGGCAGTGTCGGGATCGGCACGACCAGCCCCGCTACCGCACTTCATATCAGTGCGGTTGACGGCCTAATTATTCCGGTCGGAACGACTGGAGAGCGTACAGGTACCCCGGTAATAGGAACCATTCGCTATAACTCTACGACGTCTCAATTTGAAGGGTATGGTGCCGCGTGGGGTTCGTTAGGAGGTGTGATTGATGTTGATCAGGATACGTATGTGAGTGCAGAAGATTCACCCGGCAGTGATAATGATGAACTCAAGTTTCTTACCTTAAATGTTCAGCGTATGATTATTGACAGTGCAGGCAACGTCGGCATCGGGACGACGAATCCTTCAAGTCTTCTCCAATTAGAAGCCACAGTCCCTGTCATAACAGTCAACCCGAGAGATTTTAATTCCGGATTACAAATCAACGTAATTAATTTAGATTTTCCCTTTAGCCCTCTGTTTAGAGCGCAGTACGCCGGGACGACAAGATTTTACATCACTCGAAAAGGAAGAGTCGGAATCGGGCAGAATGCGCCTGACGCACATCTTGAAGTCAGTGCAGCTGGAGGGGTAGATGACTTACTCATGTTGAGCAGTAGCGATGCAGCTAATGGGGACAGGTTCATAGTTAAAAATTCAGGCAACGTCGGCATTGGCACGACCAGCCCCGCCACCGCACTTCATATATCTGCGGTTGACGGACTGATTATTCCCGTAGGAACGACTGGAGAGCGTACGGGCACCCCGGTAATAGGAACCATTCGCTATAACTCTTCGACGTCTCAATTTGAAGGGTATGGCGCCGCGTGGGGTTCGTTAGGAGGCGTGATTGATGTTGATCAGGATACGTATGTGAGTGCGGAAACTTCACCCGGCAGTGATAATGATGAACTTAAGTTTCTTACCCTCAATGTTCAGCGTATGATTATTGACAGTGCAGGCAATGTCGGGATTGGGACACCAACCCCGACCGCAGGTCTTACTGTATATAATAAAACTTTGCAGGTAGGTGGCAGTACCGCGCCTACGGGAGGAGCTGGCGTTGAAGTGATGTATACAGGAAGCGCTGGTATTCTTTCTCCCTATGATCGTACAAACGCTTTATATAAACAGATGAATTATGATGCGTTAATACATAGATTTGTTATTTCTGGAACTGAAAAAATGAGGATTCATTCTGACGGCAATGTCGGCATTGGCGCCACCAGTCCCGTTGAAAAACTTGATGTTGAGGGCGCAGTTCAACTGGGCACTACCTCGGGAACAAATACAGGGACCATTCGCTGGACCGGCACTGATTTTGAAGGATATGACGGCAGTGCATGGCGGTCCTTGACCACGGGCGCGAGCGGCAGCTGGCAGCAGACATTTGTCTGTACGGCAAATCAAACCGTGTTCAACCTTACCGCAGGTACGTATACGACTGATATTGATGAACTCTTGGTATTTTATAACGGGGTGCTTCAGCTGCCTGGCAGTGGTAAAGATTATGTTGAAACCAACTCAACCACGATTACCCTTACCAATAATTGTGTTGCAAACAAAAAAGTAGTAGTGATTAGCAAGCACGGATTGACCAAAGCGCCCACGGCCGTCTCATTAGCGCCCAGTTCTGCTGACAAAGATTTACTCACCAATCCTTCGATCCATATCAATGATACCGGCGGCGGCAATCTGATACAATTGCAAAAGTCAGGCGTGGATAAATTTGTAGTGGATGCCACCGGCAAAGTCGGTGTTGGGGTGAGTAGTCCGAGCTATACCTTAGATGTTGCAGGCACGGGTAAATTTACCCAGCCAATCATTGTGGGGGAATCAACCGCAGATATACATGCTTCAACACAAGGATATGTAAAAGCGGCGGTGGAAGGGACGAGTGGTATTGGCATTTGGCGTTCAAGTGGAACTGATGTTTTGCTTAGTTCTGCGTATAACAATGTGTTTATACGAGGCACTACCTTAACACTTAATAGTGATGTTACCGGCGCGCCGAGCGAAAATATTGTGTTTACGGTGGAGCGGGGGACCTCTGCTGATGCGGCGATACGATGGAATGAAACCGATGATCAATGGGAATATACCAACGATGGTTCAACCTATTATCCATTAGCCGGCGCGACAGCTGGGTGGCGGCAGGAATTTGCCTGTACTGACACGTATCCTTCTGACAAGAGAACGTTTACCCTTACCGAAGGTACGTATACACTTGGTTCTAATGAAATTTTAGTATTTAATAATGGGGTGCTTCAGCTGCCCGGGAGTGGCAAAGACTATATTGAAACCAACACAACCACAATTACACTTACCAATGACTGTGATGCAAATGAAGAAGTCGTGGTAATGAGTAAAACAGGATTGACCCAGGCAGCCAAGACCGTATCGTTAGCGCCCAGTTCTGCTGATGCAGATGCTTTAGTAAATCCTTCTATTTTTATCAATGATACAGGCGGCGGCAATCTTATACAATTGCAAAAGTCAGGGACTGATAAATTTGTGGTGGATAATGCAGGCGTAGTTTCAGTCACGACTTCTTTAACCTCCCCTTTTATCATTGGTGGAACTGGCACAACCAGCGATCTTAGCTTGCAGACGACTTCTGGAGTAGGTGCAACAGGCGCAGATATGCACTTTTTACTAGGGAATAACGGAGCAACTGAGGCAATGACCATATTAAATTCGGGCAAAGTCGGGATTGGCACGACGGCGCCGCAAGTGAAATTAGATATTTGGGGTGGTGATATCTATTTGAACGATGCGACTCAAGCCAATGATAAATATGCAGCCACGGTGGGCTATGTAAAAGATGTGGTATTAGGAGGCGCAGACGTCGGGACCTGGACACTCAATACCACCCCGACCCCGGATGAGCTCTATGTAAGGGATACGGCCTGGAAGGTCGGCATTGGCACGACGAGCCCTTCTGGGTTACTTCATGTGGAAGGTTCGGCATCATACCCACTAACAGTTAAAAGTATGGACGTTGATGCTGCTGATATTTTCCGTTTGTTAGCTGATGATGATGGTGTTGTTTTAACAGCCTCTAAAGATGCTTCCGACAGTGCGGAAATGTATTTATGGACAGGGGCAGGAGCAGTCGGAGTAAAACTTGATACTGCTGGTGATTCTTATTTTAATGGCGGCAACGTCGGCATTGGCAATTCAAACCTTGAGACGTGGCATGCTTTCGCTGCTGCATTACAAATTGGTGACGAGGGTTCTATTGGTACATATTCTGGGGCGGGAGGTGATGAAATATGGATGATGCAAAATGCCTATCTTGGGGCGGCAGGAAATTATAGATATATTGCCGCCAATCAGGCCGCTCAATATATACAACAAGGTGACGGTGTTCATGTATTTAACGTAGCAGGAGCAGGTGTGGCACCTGATGATGTAATCTCATGGACAACTGCCTTAAAACTTTATAATGATGGGAACGCTAATTTTGGCGGCAACGTCGGCATCGGCACGACGAGTCCAACAGGCAATCTAAATGTGCATGAATCTTCACCATCTGCTGATCAGATAGTGTTTAATGTCTCAACGAATGCGGGGACAAGATTTATGGTGGATGAAGATGGTGACGTCACCATGGGGAAGACGGGTCCATCGCCGATATCCTCTTTTGCAAAAACTCTCATCATAAACTCCAATGAGGGACGGTTTGTCCGCATTCATGCTTCTGATGGTGGTACAGATCCGGACTTTCGGATAACGGGAGAGTCGGGAGCTGGAGAGTTTAG
>JALLOO010000032.1 GCA_027717985.1 Patescibacteria group bacterium AH-259-L05
CTGCTCCAACTGATTTTTGTCCGCCTTTGTTCTTGTCAAGTGGAATGTTTAATAAAAAACGTCCTTCTTTTTTTGCTAAATCAAAACATTTTTTAATCCATTTTTTAGTAAATTCTAAATAATCTCTATAACTCAAATCATCTGTATGAGAATTATAGGCAATATCAACATTATAGGGAGGTGATGTAATAATTAAATCAACATAGTTATTAGGCAAGGTATTGAATTTTAAAATATCATCTTTATAAATTACAATATTATCAGCTTTGAAATAAGCATTATTATTTTGTTGCTTTGTTTTATTTGATTTTTTAGTCGGCATATTATTGTTATTTAATTGAACTCCAATAATTATTTTTTAATATTGAGATTACTTTACCTTTTAATTCCATTTCATCAGTAAAGGGGGTAAGGTCATATTTTGGATTTTCCGGCTTAAGATAAATGTATGGGGGCTTATCTTCTGAAATAAAACGTTTAACAGTAGACTCACTGCCTATTTGAGCCAGAACAATATCTCCAGAAATAAATTCTTTTTGATTCTTTACTAAAACAATGTCTCCATCTTCAATACCCGCATTAATCATTGAATCTCCAGAAATTTTAAGAAGAAAAACATTGTCTTGAAGTCGCGCTACGTCAGAAGAAAGAGATCGCCACTCACCAGATATTTCTACTGTTTCTAAGGGGGCACCAGCACTTGTCGCGCCAAGAAAGGCAACAAGGTGTGGTTTTCCTAAAATTTCATATCCTAATGGCAGAATAACTATACTTCGAGCGATACCTTCGTTGCGTTTAATAATCTTTTTTCCTTCGAGTTTATTCAAGAGATCAACCACTGATTGATTAGAAGAAACTCCTAAATTTTCTCGCATTTCTTCAAATGTGGGAGGATACCCACTGTCTTTAATATACTGATAAATAATAAATAAAAGCTCTTTTTGTCTTTTAGTAATTTCATTTTTGGTCGTCTTTATCATACTAATATTATAACCCGACTATTTAGTCGGGTCAAGTGAGTAACCTGTGGATAACTAAAAAACACCCTTAAATTGAATTACAGGTGTTTTTTAAATCTCTAAATCTTTTTAACTATCCTAATGGCAGCTTTTGTCTTTTATTTTATTGGTTAAATCTTAATTTCAATAGAAAATAGCTGCTATTTAATTCTTCTCAATCCCCTCCCCTTCTTTTGTACAAACCCTCTGCCTGTTCTGCCTCGTCTCTTTCTCGGATAACTGGCCCCGATGTTACTCCTCACTATATCAATCTTTCTGCCTCTGAAGTTTGTTCCTTTTAAATTTTCTATCACTTCATCCACACGATTTTTATCAACTGAAAAAATCGAGTACTCTGACATTAGATTTATCCTTCCGATTCCAATGCCTTTTAAATTTTTATTTGAATTAATTAAGGTAAACAGCTCCTTGATATGAAATCCGTATTTTTTGCCAAGATTAATTTTTAAGCCAACATTATCCCTCTCTCTTGTATCTCCGCCAAAAGCTTTGATATAAGCATTTAAGTCGCGCGTATCTTTGTAGCCATCAATAAGATACTTGAATTTAAGGGCGATAAATTGTTTTATTAAGTCTTCTTTCTTTATTTTTTTTAACCTATCGACGACTTCTGAAAAATATCGTTCATTGCTCATTTCTTTGATATCTGTTGTTTCTATTTCGGTAAGAAAATTATCAATCTGTTTTCGGAAAATATCTTCTCTGTTGGGAACTTTTTTGTATTCAAATTTTTTCCCGATAATGTTCTCCAGTCTTTTGATTCTTTGTATCTCTCTCGGGGTAATGATAGATATAGAAACTCCGCTTTTCTGAGCTCTGCCCGTTCTTCCACTCCGGTGCGTATAGACCTCATTCTGATCAGGAAGATTGTAATTAATAACATGGGAAAGATTGCTCACATCTATTCCCCGTGCTGCCACATCCGTCGCCACGAGCAAACGGACCTGCTTCCGCTTAAATCTATGCATAATTTTTGTCCGCATACTTTGTGAAATATCGCCGTGCAAGGCCTCGGTGTCATAATGAGCCTGCTTCAGCTTGTCAGCCACTATTTGCGTTTCTTTTCTGGTCCGACAGAAAAGAATACCATACACGCCAGGCAAATAATCTAAAATTCGTTTTAACGCCTCAAAACGATCCCTGACGTGTATTACGTAATAAACATGGGTCACTTTTTCTGCTCCGATATTTTTTTCTCCGATACGTATCTCCTGAGCTTCGTCCATATACTGCCTGGCAATAGATTGAACACTTTTATTCATGGTGGCTGAAAAAAGCAACGTCTGTCTTGTCTTGGGCGTTTGCTCTAAAATAGCATCCAAATCATCTTTAAACCCCATGTCGAGCATTTCGTCAGCCTCATCCAAAACCAACCACTTGATAGACTGGAGTTTTAAAATTTTTCTTCTGATTAAGTCATGAACGCGACCTGGCGTACCCACCACGATGTTGATTCCGCTTTTGAGTGAATTTATTTGCAAGCCAATTCTTGCTCCGCCGTAAACTGGGGTAACGGTAATTCCCTTTGAATAATGAGCGAATTTTTTTATGTTTTGGAAGATCTGAATGCACAACTCCCGTGTCGGGCAAAGAATTATTGCCTGTAAATCTTTTTCATTTATTTTTATCTGATTTAAAATTGGCAGACTAAAAGCAGCCGTCTTCCCTGTTCCGTTTTGCGCCAACGCGATTAAATCTTTATTTGATTGTAATATAAACGGGATAGCCTTCTCCTGAATAGGCCAAGGAGACACAAACCCTAAGTCGTCAAGACTCTTCATTATTTGAGAATTCAAGCCCAGTTCTTTAAATGTGGTCATACATTACTATTACTATTTATGCTAATCCTTTTTCTTTTCTAACTTTTTCTGTTTGAGTTAAATATTTTTTTCTTAGTCTGATGTTTTTTGGGGTAACTTCTAGAAATTCATCATCTTTCATAATTTCGAGGCCTCTTTCCAGTGTTATTTCCACCGGAGGAGTGAGGGCAATAGCATCATCAGACCCCGAAGCCCTGAGATTAGTGAGCTTTTTCCCTTTAATTGGATTCACCCACATATCATTTCCCTTATTCACATCACCTATCACCATTCCGCTGTAAACATCAGTATTGGGATAAATATAAATTCTGCCTCTTTTTTCCAAGTTCCACAAGGCAAAAGACAGGGCCTTTCCATTTTTCATAGATATCATAGATCCAGGCTCGTGTTTATCAATCGTGCCTGCATACTTTCTAAATCCAATGACGCGACTGGTAAAAATACCTTCACCCCTTGTATCAATAATAAAATCTCCTCGATACCCCAGAATGCCGCGCGTGGGAATTTCAAAAACTAATCTTTGATTATTTTGTTCTGACTTCATATCAATCATGGTACCTTTTCTTTTAGATAATTTCTCGATCACCATACCAGCCATTTCCTTAGGCACATCTATGATCACCTCCTCATACGGTTCTTGCTTCACCCCTCCCTCATTTTTAATAATTACCTTAGGCTGAGAAACCTGCACTTCAAAATTTTCTCTTCTCATATTCTCTAAAAAAATAGCAATATGCAATTCTCCTCTGCCATACACTTTATAACGTCCACGTGTCGTATTAAAATCAATTTTCAAGCCAACATTAACTTCGAGCTCCTTTTCCAGCCTCTCTTTTAATTTACTGCTCGTTACATGTTTTCCTTCTCTCCCGGTAAAAGGAGAGCTGTTTACCATTAAATCAAGCGAAATTGTCGGCTCATCAATTTTAATAGCCGGCAACATCTCTTGATGCTTATCTTGACAAATTGTTTCTCCGATATATATGTTGGGTAACCCTGCGATCATTACAATATCACCCGCAACTGCCTCGTCAACTTCTTTTCTATTTAATCCATAAAAAGTATATACATTACTTATTGTACCCATTCTGTATGTATCTTCACTCTCTTTGACCACCACGGTCATACCTTTTTTTACCTTGCCCTCATATATTCTGCCAATAGCCATCCTTCCTACATAGTTATCATACGCCAGGTTAAAGGACTGCATTCGTAAAGGTTTTTTGTTCGCTTCATCACTTGAGGCCGGACGTACCTTTTCCAATATTAAATCAAGAAGCGGAGATAGATCCTCGCTTTTGTCATCTAATTTTTGTTTTGCAATCCCCTGTTTGGCTATAGTATACATTGTCTCAAAATCAAGCTGCTCATTATTTGCTCCCAAATCCATAAATAATTCAAGTATCATATCATGAACCTCATGTGGCCGTGCTGCCGGCTTATCTATCTTATTAATTACGACGATCGGCTTTAAATTGAGCTCCAGTGACTTTGCTAATACGAATCTTGTCTGAGGCATAGGCCCTTCCTGAGCATCCACTAAAAGCAAAACAGAATCAATAGACCTTAAAATTCTCTCTACTTCCGAGCTAAAATCAGCATGACCGGGAGTATCAACAATATTTATTTTTGTGTCCTTATACATCAGGGAAGTATTTTTTGAATAAATTGTAATTCCTCTTTCTTTTTCCAGTACGTTTGAATCCATACTAACATCTTCATCAGCCATTTTTGTCTGGTGCATCAAAGCATCGGTCAAGGTTGTTTTTCCATGATCTACATGGGCAATAATTGCGATATTTCTTATTTCCATATATTTATTTCCAATAAAAATGCCTCGCTCAAAACGAGACCCTCTCATAGACGATCAATTCTTTTTAAGAATTCAATTATATCACAAATAAATAAAAAAAGCAAGCTAAAACGCTGCATTCTGAACCGAAGTACAACATATTCCTTACCTATTGTGAGCAGAGCGAACAACAAGGTTCTGCGGAGTATGGTTCTTATTGTGAGCAGAGCGAACAACAAGGTTCTGCGGAGCATGGTTCTTATAATTCGAATCCAACTTATGTGTATAAAGAAATAACACTACTATATAGTGTTATTTTCGTTTACTCGGGGTCGCGGACTATGTTCAAACCTATTTTATACAAAATGCAAAGCTAGGGAGTTAGCCTCCATTTTCCCTCGATGTACTTAGCTACTGAGTGCCCACCCACTGGAATATCTGCTTCATCAAAAAAAGTGACGTGAACAGCAGTGGCTGAAGCCTGCCCCTCTGAATATCGACCTTTTCTCATATACGAGTACTCGGTATTTCCATCTTTCGCGGAAACAATAATATCCCACAAGTAAAGGCCTCGTTCATCCTCAAGTTTCCGTACATCTTCATACCCCTTCTCTCCGACTAATTGTTCAAAAACTGATTGTACTTCCTCTGGGGTGGGAATAGACTCTAGTCCTTTTTCAAAATTGTTTGGAGGTCCTTCGCTCATATTTTTTATAGATTATACCACAGACCCTATGTCCTATGCATGCTCCTCGGCTTGTTCAAACATCAAATTTTTTAAAGGTTATTTTATGGCTCCCCCTATTAGACGTGTTCAGAACTTTGGATTGGTATAAAATTAAAGATGAATTAGTGGTTTTGCAGCACGCGACAACGTTACAAGAGTTTACTTAATCTTTAATTAAACCCTTTAATCGCAGTTTTAGAATAATTTCAGGCGGAATCTTATAAGCGAATCTCAACTTCGAATATACCAACGACATAAAACGATCGTCTACCCTTCTAATATACTTACATCGACCGCTACGAATAACTTTAAGTGATATTTCTCGACAACTATTACAATCTATTAAACTATCTCTCGGTGGAATGAGCCTTTCATCCATTGGGTCTTGGAATCTGTTTCGTTTTATAAAAATAAATTGTTTTGGTTTTCTATTCCGATAAATCTTAAAAAAATTTTGGCTTGCAGTAAATAGAAGAACAGGTATAGTCTGCGCATGATCATCTGGATCATCTATTAATAAAAGAAATCTCCCGCCATTTTCCTTTATCGAGCCATCTGACAAAGGGAAGGCGGGAATCCAAATAATAGAATTTCTTTTACAATACTTTAATTCCATCTAAGATGAGACGGGATAAGATTTAATTATATTTCTAAATTCAGCTTGCTCTACAATATACTCTTGCTCATATTCTAAATTAGGGTTTTCTTCTCTTTCCTCTTTATTTTTAATCCACGCCTCCATAACAATATCTCTATTGATGAGATCGAAATCGAGAGGAACAATAATCAGTTTTTCCTTGAATTTTTTTTCTTTTTCAATAATTTTTTGCATTGGTTCTGTTTTATAAGATAACTTTTCTAATTCCTTTACTTCTAATTTAC
>JALLOO010000033.1 GCA_027717985.1 Patescibacteria group bacterium AH-259-L05
ACTATTATCTAGTACTTATATCATCTAGATAAAGGAGGTTTTGATGATATCCTCTTTACAATTACGCTGGAGATGGTTTAGGAAAGAATTGAAAAAATCTACCGGGCGCATGTGGTTTGTGTCATGTTTTGGCGGACTACTCTTTCTGGGTATTAGTTTAGTAGTTCTTGTCCTTGCCGGTCATACCTTAAATGTTAATTTTCGTGACTTACCGCCGTCACCTGACACGATTCATAGACTATTCCCATTGGTTGACTTGAGATTTTTTGTTGAAATCGGATTCTTTACCTCATTGATATTATTCTTCATAGGTTCGTTTAAAGATCCATACCGTATTCCCTACATCCTTTTTATAACGAGTTTGTGGGTGCTGATTCGCGTCGTGGTAACCGTAATTACCCCTCTTGGCAGTCCAGAAGGACGCCTCCTGCTTGATCTCGAACACTTTGACGTTGAATCAATAGGGGTCCTCATCCAAAGTGCATGGAATTCTCCCAACCTACTATTCTTTTCTGGACATACTGGTTTTCCGTTTTTAGGCTTTCTTCTCTTTAGTAAGGTTAAGATAATCCTGCAAGCACTCATTAATGTATTCAACCGTCAGGAAATTAATTGGAAAGAGACAATAAAATTATATTTTGTCTCTGGAATTCAGATTAAGGTAAAAACGTTAGCGATCCCTCTTGTCCTTATAACAGCATCGGGAATCTCCACTCATGCTGAGTGGCCCTGGATTGCGGCGATCAGTTTCGGCTGGATCCTTATTATTGCCCACCACAAGCAGACAATTCCTCTCGCAATATTACTCTTAGTATGGTCAATCTTAAACGCGTGTGCTGTTTTCTTAACTCGCTCCCACTACAGTGTTGACATCTTAGGTGCGTATTTTATGACTCTAGGAATCTATGCCTCTGGATTACTGCTCTTCCCTGGATTGGTTTTCTTATGTGAATCAGTCAGGTATGATTTTAAAAAAATTGCGTCAGCAAATAATAAGAACCTTCCTCGCTCCGCTCGGAAGAACCTTGAAGTTTGAAAGGAATAATATCTGTATCCAAACTTTAATAAAAAGCGCTCGTCGTAGTGACAAGTGCTTTTTGCGTACATACGTTCCTTACCCAAACTTTATCAATATATCAGATAGCTTTCGCAGCAATTTCATTTTCTTTTCTGTCCACGGGTATAAGGGAAGATTCGCAACAAACTTGCCAAACCAACGCTCTGAAATAACGTTTTTAATTCGTACAAGTTCAAGCAGTCCTTCAGGGCCATGAGTATATCCGGATCCAGAAGCTTTCCAGCCGCCAAACGGAAGCTGTACCATGGCATATTCAGTCATCGCATCATTATGTAATACGGTCCCGCACTCAAGTTTATCAGCAAGTGCTACAAACCGTTCTCGATCGCGTGTAAAAATACTTGCACCCAAACCAAATTGAGTGCTGTTTGCCAATTCCACTGCCTCTTTATCATTTTTTACTTTCACCACTGGCAAAATAGGAACAAACGTTTCTTCTTTCAATATTAAACGATCTCTATTCTTTCCTTGGATACCAATCAATATCGGCAACACCTCTTCTTTGTCTGGGTCGATGTCCATATCCTGTAAAAACCTATTATAGGTTGCTCGTTCTTGATCAGAAAGACAACAATCAATTTCATGTGGCTGCAATTGAGATACTTTTTTTACAATTATATCAAAGAATTCCATAAAGACAGCTTCCACGACAAATACCCGCTTAATGTTATTACAACTGATATCAGAAAATCGCGCCCACACAATTACGTTTGCTGCTCGATTGAGATCAGCGTCCTCCAAAACAATGGCAGGATTTGATCCACCCAGCTCTAATCGTACTGGCGTAAACCGTACTTGAGCATTTGCCTGATGCACTTTCCGACCTGTCTTATCAGAGCCAGTAAAAAGTATTTTATCTACTAAAGGAGAATATCCTAACGCTTTAGCGTATTCTATGCCTTCAGACAAAACACAAAACATATCTGCTCTATCAAATACTGTTAAGCTTTCTTCAACAAGGCGATTGAGTAATGCAGTAGTCTGGCGTCTATTCTCAGCTGGTTTTAACAGCGCAGCATTACCGGTAAGCAACGATTCAATAATACCACCGAGCGGTAAAGAAAACGCACTATTATGGGGGGTGATTATGCCAATAACACCTAGCGGCTCTTTTCGTACAATACCCCGCTTATGAAGCCAGAGTAAAGACCGACTTCTATTCTCGTCACATAATATCTCATGCGCATTCTTCTTCCACCATTTTATCCATGAACGAAGAGGAACATACTGATCCACAAGAACAGTATGTTCGGATAACTTCATTTCATTCGCTACGGTTGATAAAATCTCATCTTTTGCTTTTGCGATACGATAATCTAAGTCCTTGAGCCATATGATTCGCCCTTCCAACGACCAGTACTGAGTCTTTGATACCTCAAACGCCTGATGCAATTTTTGTACTTCGCGCTCAACAAGGTCTTGAGCATTCATATCTGTTCCTCCATTCTAAATGAAAAGAACATATATAGAATAACAAAGCGATAAAAAAAGTCAACCCCTTCGCCCCCCTTGTCATCCCACATCCCCTTGTCATCCCGCGTCCCCTTGTCATCCCGCACTTCGTGCGGGATGACAAAAAAGATGCAATACAAAAAATATCCGCCAAAGCGGATATTTTGATTACTTATATAGATTAGAGATACACACTCACTAGTGCTCGCGCCAGTGCAATCATTATAAGTCCGAGGAAAAGACCAATGCCAATAGTTTTTGCATGCTCAAGCAATAATCTGGATCGAGACGGATTTTTAATCAATGCAAGTGCATTGCCGCGTAAACACCCCCAGCCCAAAGTTACCGGACACATCAACCAGCTTATCACTGCTAAGATGTTAAATCCTACGTAACGATAGGTAGGGATCAATGCTTCTGGCACTACACGGCCAATAATTAGATCCATACCAAACCCATTCCACATAAAATCATTGCCATTAATAGGTCCCACAAACCACTGCGGCAACAGACCAAAATACACATCGCCAGAATCAACTATATTCCAGTAGGTCAGATTCCCTCCCATCAAAAGGAAGAAAATAGTAAGAATGAACAACCCAAGAATTGACCTTCTGGCACTCGTATATTTTAGCCGCGGCAAAATATACTTATACATCCAATAGGTTATGAAATAACCACCGATAAATAGACATGGATGATCAACAATAAAGGTACCAGCACCGACTTTGCCAATTCCTCCCAGTATTGCTAATCCGATAAAAATAATTACTAGATATACATTCTTCATAACCATCCCTCCTTTCTATACCAATCAAGGGTTTGCTTTAATCCTTCTAAACTATCAGGGTACTTTAACAAATCATTTTCCCGGCCATGGCGTTTTGCAAGGTCTATAAGCTTTTTATTAGACATCCAGTTATCAGCAAGCGTCATATGAGCTAACTCCATATCAACCAACGGTTCACCGTTTACTCTTTGTGCAGTCCGGTCAATGGTCTTTATAAATAGTTTAAAAATCCAAAGCGGCAGTCTGAGACGCTGAAATGGTTCATTGTTAAGCTCACGTCCCAAAAAAGTTGTCAGCTCAGCACTGGTATAGGGAGTCTTATCTACCACATTGTAAATCTGGCCATTTGCCTCATCAACTGAAGCAAGAAAGTCGGCAACACGAACCACATCTTCTGCATGAATCAATGCACCATGATTCGTACCATCTCCTATAATAAACGGCACTAATTGTCCTTTTGCCATCAATGAATAGGCAACTGCCATGCCATAGCGCGATCGCGGTCCATAAATTGCTGCCAGCCGCATAATCGTAACCGGTATACCAAATTTCTTATGGAAAAATAAGACCCGGTCTTCTCCTTCTTTTTTTGACCAGCCATAGTCATTCGTTGGATTAACTGGATATTCTTCAGTAGCCGGCAAAGAAACATGTGGGTCATTAAAATCGCCATACAGCACTCCTCCGCTCCAAAAAACAAAACGACGGATACGCTGCCGTATATCATCAAACGTAGTTAATGCCTCTAACAAATGCTCTGTACCCAATACATTTACATCATAAATAAGGCGACGCGGTATGGTGTAATTAAAAATCGCACCCATATGCCATACTACAATCTCGCTATACGGCTTCTGTCGCAACTCTCTGAGGATGGCTGTCATATCATCAGCATTAGTAAAATCTGCCTTTACAAAGGTAAAGTGTTTATCTTTATATTCTGGTACATAACCAAGCTCTCGAATATCAGTTGCGATTACATAGCCATATGAGCTGAGCTCATTGGTCAAGGCAAAATCTAGCGCATGTGAACCAACAAATCCTGAGGCTCCAGTAATCACTAACGTTTTACTCATGTTATTATCTCCTCTCTAAAGGATTTTAAAGAACTCTACTTAAAATATATACTATATGTTTAAAACTGTCAAGAGGGGTGACGGCGAGGTTGACAGTTCTAGTGTATTATGTATTATTATACTAAATGTTCTTTTCATTCATTCCGCACTTTGTCATACTTGATGCAACGTTGTGCGGAAAGACAGAAATGGAGGTATACATGAAAGACCCTGAGGTTATAACCCAAGGTATTGGGTATAATCATGAAGTAGCCATTTATTATCCGCCCGAACTATCATCAGATACCTTTCCAATATTTATGCTTCATGGAAACTGGGCAACACGCGGAAGAAATACCAATTATGCACACTATTTCTCTCAAAAAGGTTTTTTAGTTATTACCCCGACCTATCGCTACCACCACAAAGATAATCATAAAGGAGTAATTGGGGCAAAACTTGGCAAAACTTCGATTCTCGACTATGTTAACGACATTGAATTTCTGATTGAACAACTGTATAAAGGAGACTTAATAAAACATAAAGATTTTGTCCCCCAAAATCAACCCATTGTAATGGGGCATTCAATGGGCGGACTGGTTGCACAGCGTCTTGCCGTACAAAGGCCAAAAGACAAACAGCTCTCTGCCCTCATTCTCTTATGTTCAGGCCCGCCAGCTGGTATCTCTCTCCACGCCGACAAAGATTATAAAAAAAGAATTGCGCGATTTGCCGGACGTGTCCTCTTAGGCAAACCATATATTCCTGACCTTGAATCCATGTCCAAATATATTTACAATGGTATGCCTAAAGAGAGCCATGCCAACCTTTATGCAGGCGCAGTTTATGATTCAGGAACCGCTTCAAGAGAAATCATTGCAGGAAGCGGCACAGGCTTGGTAAAATTCCTTGCCAAACTGCTTTCAAATCCTATTGAAGTTAACGCACATGATATCAAGTGCCCTATTCTTATTGTTGGATGTGAAAATGATAAGGTCATTGCCCCTGCAATTGCAAACGATCTATATGAAAAATATCAGAAACGAAGCGCTCCGACAACGTTAAAAATCTTTAAGGGGTTTTCCCATTGGACACAATATGAATCCGGATGGGAAACATCGGCTGACTTCATTTATAGCTGGATTAGAAAAAATGTACACACATAATATACTCGAAACCACTAGTATCGTACTGGTGGTTTTTTTGTATGCTGTGGATAGCGCGTCCCTTGACACCATATGGATAAAGAGATTATAATTAATAATACTATTGTTCTTTGACAGAAAGGAGGTACACGATGATGCAGACCGGAGCAACATTTAATTATGCTGCCGCTATCATAGGTTTCCAGCTTAAAAGAAAAAAGGTACTTTTAAAACAAGCACGATCCCTTGTAAAAGCTGGCGCAGAACACATCGAAATTATTACTGACCTTCTTCGAGCTAAGCCCTATCCCGAAAGCTATTTACGGCACGAAATCGATGCACTCGCCACGTTAAAAGATGAAGGAATTACCTTTAGTATGCACGCCCCTGCCCTTAACATTGTAACCGGATCAATCCACCAACTCATTCGAGAAGCAAGCGTTGAAACCATTATTAATGATTATGAACTTATCTCTCCATTAGAGCCGACCTTCGTAACTATCCACCCGGAAGCACTTAAAACGGCAATCCATGACCTCAGGACATCATCTTCCAAAAAGAAAAAATTTTTGCTTGACATAGTACGAAAAAATGAATCACAGTCGCTTAAAGAATTAACGGCTGTAATTCCGCCAGAAAAAATCTGCATAGAAAACT
>JALLOO010000034.1 GCA_027717985.1 Patescibacteria group bacterium AH-259-L05
AGATAATAAGAGCAATAAGGCCAAGCAAACATACTCTCCCAATTATCTCAGCATATACCACATAACTCATTTTCAATTTTTTTTGAAAAAACCCCGTAAAGAGCTGAATTAAAGAACCGAACAAAAAGGATAGGGCGGTGACGACAATGCCGAGTTTAATAACATATGTATATTGAGGAATAAAATAGGCAATCACCATGCCTATCAATAACACCACAATACTTGCGATAATGCGAAAGGTGAAAAAATTGCCTACTAACTGCGTTTCATCTTCAGTTTTATCAGATAGCATGGCTATAAAGATCATATACAGCCCCATATCAGAAAATATGGCAAAGACCTGGAGATATGCCATCACCGCAGTAAACTGTCCAAATCCAAACTGGCCTAAATATCGGGCAATCAAGGCAAAACTTGCCAGCATTAAAAACAGGCTTATTGCCTTTCCTACAAAATGAATAGAGGTATTTTTTGCAACTTGTCTTGCTAAGCTCATATCTCCATTGTATCAGGGAATAACAGTCATATCAAGATGAAAAACAAAAGTAGCCATTGAGGCTACCTTTTTTGAGAAGTGTTACTTATTTGTGCCATTCATCTATTGGTTCTCTACTCCGATACAGGCCATCCTTCTTTGTCCCTACAAACACATACCCATATGTATCAACAGCAATGGTACTGATAAATAAATTCATCAACCCATTATTAATCTGCTCCCATGTCTCTCCATTATCAGTGGAATAATAAATTCCATTCTCCTGTGTACCTACAAAGATATGATCATTTGATGTGATAAGCAAAGAAATAATAGTCTTATCTCGTATCTTGTCATCATTGCTTTGAATCCATGTGTTCCCGTAATCACGTGAATAGTAAACTCCGTTATGCACAAAACCGGCAAAAATCTCTCCAGTGGAGTTGACCGCAAGACAAGGAGCATCATACTCACCTAGCGTATCAGGCCCGATTTCCTCCCACGTCTCATCAGCAGAAGTAAAACGAAAAATCTTACTCCTTATCATCGTTCCAGCAAAAACTTGTCCATATGAATCAGCAGCAAGATGCATCACCGGAAAATCAGGTAATCCCTCCTTAACCTGCGCCCAGGTATCGCCGTTGTCACGAGAATAAAGCACACCTGTCCTCCATGTTCCAACAAAAATCTCATTATCTCTCGTAACGACTAACGACCTCGCATCTAAACTACCAGATTCACCTTCTCTTATAACCTGTGTCCAGCTGGTACCATTATCGCGGGAACGAAATATCCCATCACCTGTCCCAACAAAAATATCTCCATATACATTAACGACGAGACAATGAATAAGAGATGATCCATCGCTCATTACCCATCCGTTGATAGGGTTCCACGTATTTCCGTAGTCAGTTGAGGAATAAACCCCGCTACTACTAATACTTCCTATGTTACGTACTCCAACGAAAATATGATCAAAGATATTGATGTCTATAGCGGAAATGTACTCATTATAAAATCCAGTAATTGGCTCCCAAAATGGTACATCGGTGCTAGTGGTATCACTATTTAAATCTTCGCCCATACCAAAGCTTACCAAGCTGATAAGTAACGCTGCTATAGGAAATAATTGCTTTCTCATTTTGTCCTCCTTGATTTTTGTTGTTGTAATGTTCTAAAAAAAACCTTAGAATCATCTAAGACTTATTATTATAAGTATGGCAGATTTTTAAAATTTGTCAAGATGTGCTTGACTTTTGTTGAGTTCTGGCTACATTAAGAATATGAAGTCAAATTATTTGTTTAAAATTATTTTTGTTTTATCACTCGCAACATTTTTTGTATTTCCGCAAGTCATTCCGCACTTCGTATGGAATGACAATGGGGGATGGCGGAATGACAAAAGGGGGATTGTGTTTGCGCAAGCAGAATATGCGGCGCAAAGAATTAGTCAAAGCCATGCGGCAATTCCTGAACTCGGTCCCACTGAAAGCATTGAATTTTGGGTGAAATTTAAAAATACAGGGGAGCAATTCTGGAGCGGTATGGGACCAAATGCAGTTGAATTACGTGCGCTTTCAGGTACAAAAAATAAATTTTCTCATGCGAGCTGGTATCAATCGTATGCGCCGAACCGGGTTAATCCTGCATTAACCATTTATACAAATGATGAAGCGCTTTTCCGATTCAATATTGCAGCGCCACGAACCCCTGGCATGTATTGGGAAAAATTTAATTTGTTTGCAGGATCAAAAAAAATTCCTGGCGGTGATATTGAAATAGGGATTAAAGCTGTGGGAGCTGAAATTCCAACACCTGAACCAGAACCTACACCTGTGCCTGAACCTACACCTGTGCCTGAACCTACTCCTCCATCAACACCTGAACCCGCAGAAGAGTTATGGTGGCAAACCATTGATCCTGCTATTACTATTGCCAACAACTACAAGTGGCAAACCCTTCCACAAGGCCCAGATATTCGCGTCGGACTTTTATATGTTGAGGCGTCAGAGAAAAACATGTATCTTCCATTTAAAATTTCTACACTTAATAATACGTTATATGATATTTATGACAGAAACGGCAGATTATTGGTTCGCAATACCGAAGGCGAAGTCATAGAGGTTGATTATGACTATGACATTGATCGTTACTTTATCAATGACAGCAATGGCAAGCGATTACTTATGACTGACTCGTATATCACGCTCCGAAGTGAGGTCAATCCTATTTTTAAAATCAATAATTGGCAAAACGGTCCATTTTGGGATAATAGGAACACCTTTGATAATGAATTTAGAAATAAAATTGAAATTCAGTATAATCCGAATACTGAACGGCTTTGGCTTATTAACCAACTTCCTTTTGAACAATATCTCAAAAGCATTACTGAAGTTTCTGATAATTCGCAATATGAATTTTTAAAAACGCAAATGATTGCAGCACGGACCTATGCACTGTTTAGATATGAAACACCTAAATATACAAATACGCCCACAGGCGAACCTTTATTTACCGTCCGCTCAACTCAAGCTGATCAGGTCTATCGAGGATACCAGAGAGAACTGCGCGCCCCCAATACCTTACGCGCCGTAAATGATACTACTGGTGTTGTGGCAACGTATAACAACGATCCAATTTTGGCATATTATTTTGCCCAAAGTGACGGAAAAACGCGCTCATCATATGAAGCTGGCATGACTAGGTCTCCGGTAGCGTATTTACAATCAAAATCAGATCCACCAAGTAAAGGAAAGCCATTACGCGGCCATGGGGTAGGGCTCCCACAAATAGGCGGCATGACAGCAGCAGCTCAAGGCGCAAATTATTCTCAAATATTAAAATACTATTATACGGGCATTGAATTAACAAAAATGTACTAATCTCTCACCCAATAGACTGTGTGAGGGGTGACAGGTAAGAAGTAATAAAAAGACCGCTCAAAAACATGAGCGGATCTTTTTTGTTTACCAAAGAGCAAAACCTTTTTTAACGGTAACGGTTAAACTAGAATTGGCAATAATCTTAATTTCATCTCGCAAGATCGCTCACTTATCCACAGATTAAAAAAACCTCCCTCACCAATCTATGATAACAAAGCAACAAAAGAGAAAAAATAACTATTTTTTACAACGGCAGCGACGTTTGCGAAAATGACTGAAAAAAATAGCAAGAGCATAAAAAACCAGCGCATCATGAAACAGATGCGTCGCATCTCCGCTAAAAATTTTCCACTCAAACAGTGAAGCTCCTTTCGCGCTCGCAACCCATGCAAGAATCGTTGCAAGAACTGCAAGTACAAATGTCACCCACTTTATACCCTCAATAAGACAACGACAAGAAGAATATCCACAACATGAACATACTTTCTCCATTGGTCTGCCGCAGCAATCATCGCTGCTCTTAGATTGTTTTCCGCATTGGGAACATTTAAAATGTCTAAACATAAGACATATATATTAACTTATTATACCTATCAATAGTATAACATACTTTTTAATTTATTAAAAACTAATTTTTTCTTTAACAACTTCTTGGACAGCAGCTTTAATTAACTTTTTTGTCTTTAGCTTTTTCTCTGCTTTTTCTACGTCTTTGAGCCGTGCTTTGGTTTCAGGATGTTTTGGCACAAACCGGACGCAGCAATCTTGATCAGGTAAAATAGAAATGTCATAAGTACCAACCTCTTTTGCTTTTTCAACTATTTCTTGTTTATCCTGTCCGATTAAGGGACGCAGGATAAGAATATCAACCGCATTGCTTATCGTGTATATATTTTCTAATGTTTGTGAGGCAACCTGACCTAAGCTTTCGCCACTTACCAAAGCCACACTATTATTTTTTTGGGCAATACTTTCTGCAATGCGCGCCATAAACCTACGATACAACACAACACGAAGTTTGGGAGACGCTTTGGCTACAATTTGTTTTTGAATATCAGCAAATGAAGATAAATATAGGGTTGATGTAAATTGAAATTGATTCAAAATTGTAATTATTTTTCTTACTTTTTCAATTGATGCTTTATTGGTATACGGATAGGCATGAAAATGAATAAAATCAAGTTTTACACCGCGTTTCATTGCATAGTATGACGCAACAGGAGAATCAATCCCACCCGAGAGTAACACTAAAGCCCTGCCGCCAACGCCAACTGGTAATCCGCCAGGCCCTTGAAATTTTTCTACATATACGAATGCGTACTTCTCAACTATCTCCACATAAACGGTGAAGTCAGGATTTGTTAAATCGGCTCGTTTATCTGAACTTATATGTTTGAAAATATACGCACCAACTTTTTTATTAACCTCTGGTGAGATTATAGGAAAATTTTTATTTGATCGCTTGGTTAGGACACGAAATGTTTTAAATTCTTTGTCTCTAATTAGCTCATATGCTGTTTTTTGCATTGCTTCTATAGTTTGTTCTGACTCTCTTGCAAATGCAAAATATGCAACACCAAAAACATGATATAATGCCCTTTGTATGTGCTCTTGGCTTTTCCCTCCCTTAGATGTTAATTTTATAAGGATTCTGCCAGATATTCGTTTGGCAAATTCAACATCAGACGGTTTAAGAACCTGTTTAATATTGTATATTAATTTCTCCTCAAAAAACTTCCGATTCTTACCTTTCAATCCTATCTCTGAATAATGACAAATTACATGGTTCATAAAAACATTGTAACACATTTGGCATTCCTTGTCATTCCGCAAGCCTTTTTGTCATTCCATACTTCGCGCGGAATGACAGGAAGGATGTACGGGATGACAAGGGGGCGGAATGACAAAAAGGGTCATGGCGGCATCTGACTTATCCCCAACATTGTGTTGATAATAATTTCATCTATGGTATACTAATATAGTCAAAATTCAATGGTTCTTAATAAGAAGGAGGAAACAATGACGTCTCGAAAAGGCGAAAGAATTAATGTTTTAAATGAAAAATATGACATACTAGAGGAACAGCCGCACATCACTTTGTTTCAAACTAGTCCGCCGCCATCAGAAATGTTGCCTACTGGGAATGATTATCACAAAAATCAAAACTGGTATGTTGCTTTTACTTGGACAGAGCAACATCGTGGAGAGGAAATTGGTTGCCACCTAACTCTTTCTAATTGGCTATTTTATCCACAAGCTTTTTCAGAAGCTATTCGTCAAGCAAAAAATTTAAATGTGCCAGCGCTTAAACAGGGTGGCACCGGCTACGCCATCTTGTGGACACCAACAGAAGAATCTACCCCCGAGCAAAAGGAAGCTGTGAGAAAGCTTCAGGAATAAGACGTAAGGCTGTCGTATGAGGCAGCCTTTTTAATTTCTATAATAATTGTGTTAATTTGATTTTTTAAAAAAATTGTGCTAGAATACTAAAAGCGGGGCGTGGTGTAATGGTAGCACGCTTGCTTTGGGAG
>JALLOO010000035.1 GCA_027717985.1 Patescibacteria group bacterium AH-259-L05
TTTTTGTCGTCCCGGACGAATGTGCGGGATGACACCTCTTTTTTGTCGTCCCGGACGAATGTGCGGGATGACGAAGAAGAAGATTTTAAAAGATAATCGTACATGTATTTTTCCCATTCTTGTAATTCCTCAAAGCTAAAAATATCTTCAATTGAGAGAATCGGCTTCGGGTGACGTACTTTTTTAAATTTGTCCAACGGTTTACCCCCAACGCGTTGGGTAGGTGAATCAGGCGTAATACAATCAGGATAATGTTGTTCAAGCTCATACAATTCATGTTTTAAGCTGTCAAGCGCGGCATCAGAAATTTCTTGGTTATCTAAAACATGATACAAATACCGATGATGATGTATTTCTTTTTTTAGCTTATTAATCCGTTTTTTTACCTCAGCTTTGCCCATATCCCCATTATACCAGATTTTTATAATAAAAAAATAAGGGAAAAAAATTGACAAACTATTTTTATAGAAATGAGCGAGAAATCTTATCTCCTTCAGGAGATAAGATGAAAGATAAGATGAAAGTGAGTGTTGACATGTGGATAACTTTGCTGTAAAATAATAAAGTACCGTAGGGACTACGGGAATTAACGCCTGTGGAGTTGAGGGGTTACCCTCGACTACTGAAGCAGGAAGCTTTATCCCTTTAGGGATAGAGTGGTTCACGTGATATAATAATAATACTCTTGTTGTCAACAATAGTTTACTACGTAAACTACGGTCTCATTAAGAGATCCGAAAGAAACTCCTTGCGGAGTTTCTTTTATTTTTCTTGTCAAATTCTTAAATCGTAAATTTAAAATTACTCTTCTCCTGTTTCACATCTCTGAATAACGCTTTCTTATACAGAACTTAAATTCTTTACCAACACCTCTGATGCTCGTTTCGCGCCTATTTTTTCACTCGCCCCAATAATTTCAAGATACAAAGGATTCCCCTTTTCATCCACATCTAAATTAATCTCTGGCGAAAGCTCCAGAGTTTTTTTAACTTTGCCTTTCTTAAAAGTAATATTTAATGCATCCGCCTGATGATCGTATGTAACTTCCATAGATTATAATATTTAATATTTAATTAACTTGACAATTCTTTCCAAATAGATTTTCGTGTACTTCTTATCACTTGAAGCAAGCGCTCTTTCGGATATAGAGATTTTTGCTGTGCTTTGGGCAAAGCAAAAAACATATCCACCTTTAATTTTTGGATATCTTTTTCTAAATTTTCTAATCGACTAAAAATTGTACCCGCTTTTGTACTCATAATATTATATTATTACTACTTATTATTATACATGTTAAACAATTTTATTATTCTTGTCAAATAAAAAAGCAAGGCCTTCTCGCAATTCCCTCTTGTCATTCCCCGCCTTTCTTTTTTTGTCTTTCCGAGCCACTTTTTTGTCTTTCCGCATGAAATGCGGAATGACAAGGGGAGGTTGTCATTCCGAGTGAACGGAGCAAGATGCGGGATGACAAAAAAATGTCATCCAGAACGAAGCGAGGGGCGGAGTGACAAAAAAAAGAATAGAATGACAAAAGGGAATTATTTTTCTCCTGCTTCTTTGAATTAAAGCGCCCTAAAACGTTATTACTTGTTCTCCATTTAAATCTTGGTAAAACAATGCCATCCCTTTGTGCTGCCAAAAAAACTCAATATCTTGTATTTCTCCTGTAAGGTCTTCTTGAAAAATTTGTTTAAAAACTTGTTCTACATCAAAAACAATTATTTCCATGGCATTTTTGTTTCCCTTTTGAATTATAAGGGCAATCTTGGCGCTGTCGGGCGACCAAAGAGCTTTGACGGCAGTAACTATTATATTTGGCCCAGAATCGCGTAATAACTGAAACACCTCAATACCATCCTTGTTCCCAACAACAATACCATATTGAACTGTATAACGATGTGTCAATACCAATTTTTTATTTGGCGACCATTCATAACCTACCCCATATTGCAACACCGCTGTCTGTTCTCCATTTGTAGTATCAATAATATACGCAACCATACATTCTGTGCCGCAACCATAATAAACAACTATCTCTCTGTTGTTTAACCATTCCCAGCTTGATGTTTTAAAGCCCCCCTCATATACTTTGGTAATAACCATTGTGTCAATATCCGCAATGCTTAACTCAACATCAGGTCCCGCGCGATCTTCCTGCCCGGGTTTATTGTAATAAAAACCAAGTTTGTCGTTTGATGGAGAAAGTTTTAAATATCTAATTGCTTGGCCTTGATATGTTACAGAACGTTTTATAGCGCCATCATGATACACTACATCCATATATCCATCATTTATCAACTTAAAAGGCGACAACACATGCATAATGTCTATAGAACTGCCCATGCCATCCATTGATTCTCTTGCCCCATAAGGGATAAATAACTCTGGTGACATATCTATTAAATCCTCTACGTCATCTGATAATTCCCTTACATCATCGGATAGTTCCCGTATGTCACTAATGATTTTCTCTACCCCATACGATAATTCCACTATATTATAAATGGCAGTTGGAAAAAACCAAATGCTAAACAACAAAAAAACTCCTAATAATATAAGAACCATGCTTCGCAGAACCTTGTTACTCGCTCTGCTCGTAATAAGAAGCGTGATTCGCGCAACCTTGTTCCTCACTTTGTTCGTCGTAAGTATAGATGTACTAAATCTTTTTTTCATTATGTTAAAAACTAATGTAAATTATATTATTTTATTATTAGAAACCTCACTGAAGCGAGTTTTCTAACGGAATTCATAAACGATGGAAAAATATAGTATCAAGTTTTATTATAAAATTTTCTTGAGTGAGCCATTTAGGGCGAGCTATGCTCTCGTCATAATAATGATTAGCGCCATTAGTTGGATCCTGTACTTCTCCTCTTATTACCTGCACTGCTATTTTATAACAATTTTGCCAAGCTTTTTTATCAATAAAACTATCTGCACGCAAAGGATTTTCTACAAAAGGACGATTTGGGTCACTTATGCGAAAAGCGCTATATTGATCCTCCTGCAGAATAACGTCACGATAATTATCAGACCATCGTGATGGATCTTCAGTTCGATTCCTAATAGACCAGCCAACAGCAATTCTTGTCTTATCAGATAAAATTTCATTTCTGGCTTCACCAAATATTGCTCGGGCTAAAAGCATGTGTTCAGTATCATCTTTAAAATCCCCTGTCCATGTAGGATTGTCTACTGTTGGCATTTGTTTTGGGGCAGGCGGCTTTGGAATAAGTGGTTTTTTAGCAAACCCAATAACTAATTTACGCATGATTGGCATTCTGTCAGCTTTAAACTCAATGTAGTGAAGTCCTTGTTTCATTGTTACATTGCTCCATTGTTTCATTGTTGTAATTTTTGATTTGTATACTGAATAAGTTGATTGATAAGCTTTGGAAGTTTTTGTAGTTCTTGAAAAATGTGACTATATTCTTCATCAGATAATAATTTCCTAATTTTTGCTTTTTCGTTCCAGTCTAACGATTCTTTGATTGATCCATAACTATAACGATAGAAATTAATTTTATCCTTTTTAGTATATCTTCCGAATCCTTCTGCGATATTTGAAGAAATAGAATCAATAGACCTGGCAAATTGTTTTCCAATAGTATCTTTCGCAAAATAATCCCACCTCAAAACAATATCCCAAATATAATTTGATAAATTAAAAGAAATTTTATACGCATCTAAGTCATTAAGTTGTAAATATTTCTTTTTCATAACCATGAAGCAATGAGGCAATGAAGCAATGAAATCACTGTTTTTCGCCTTTGGCACTGGCGGTGATAACTATAAGGTGCCAAGAAGAATAACTAGAAAAATTTATTATTTCCTGACCGCGTATTGTTCTTTCTGTCTTATCTTGATAGATGAGACGTTTCTTAAAAAGAAGGTTGAATATTTCAAATAATCCCATGTTTGTTTATTTATTATTAAATTAGGTTAATTTTGAGAGCTGTCCTTTGTTTTTTTGTTTCCTATTTTTATTTATCTTTAAGCCGTTTTTGCTTCTGCGGCTCTTTTAAATAATTTTGTTTAGCAGAAACCTTTTTGCCGGTCTTTCTTTCCAAATCTTTACGCGCTCTGCCGGCGACACCGCCGCCTTTTTGAGCTGCTTCTTTGTTTTCAGTAAAACCTTGAGTGTCCCTTGTTTTTGCGATTTCCGTAGTGGCTGCTTCTCCCAACATAGAAAAAATTAATTCCAAATCGTCCATATGGTCGCGCAAGTTTTCTCTTTTTAATCCTTTAAATTTTTTATATTCGCTTGGAGTCATATCAAAAGCCGCTTTTGATATTTCCGCTGTTAAAATAGCATATTCTTTTTGTTCTTTAACACCTCTTTTCTGCCATTCATCAGTTAGGGTTTCGCGGATCTCAATACCGCGCATTCGCTTTTCTATCCAAGTATCAGAATACCCTTTAGCTTTATATAAAGCTCTTGTTCTTTTTGTCGCTAGTTCAGGGTCCTCAATTTCTTTTACTCTTTCATAGCCCACCCGCGCCAGCCAGCGCTTAAACGGCTCGGCTTTGGGAGATGGGATTGATTGGATAATACGGAATATTGTTTCCGTGTTAGCGCAATCGGTTAAGTATTTTTTGCCATCGTTAGCCAACAATTTCAGTTGTCCGATATTTTCGGACACCTCAAAATATCCCTCATCTGCAAGCTTTTTCTTCAAATCATTCCAATATTTTCTTGGTCTTTCCGTGCCGGTCAACGCTTCAATAATATCAATAATAGAGAACCACCATTCGTTTTTATAAATAGTTTTTCTTATTTTTTTCCCTTTAAAAATCGCTATTTTTGTTTTCATAATTTTATTTCTCAATTAAATTTTTGGATTATTTTTTGTCAAATTAGATTTATTTTGAAAACTGTCCCTGTTTCTATCTCTTGCCCTTTGAATTTTATTGAGTAAAGTGAATGATATTTTTGACGCTTCCGGCGACGTGAAAGTCGTGGTCTTTTCTTATTTCCTCGCGAGGATATTTGGGATTTAAAGATTCTAAAAAAATCGTATTACTTGCTTTAACAATTCTTTTTATCTTCCCCTCTTCATTATGCACCACCACATAAATACTGCCAGACAAAATAATGCCGTCATGTTTTGCTGCTAAAACCAAGTCCTTATCATATATATATGGCTCCATTGAATCGCCTCGCGCTTTTACTAAAAATACCTGGTCTGAAACACCGAATGTTTTGGTAGATAACGGAATTCTGTCAATAACATTTTGCTCGGCCAATAATCCATTTGGCCCGCATTGTGCCATACCATACAAATTCACGTATGTTATATCTTCTATAGGATCTTTTAAAATAGTAAAATCTTGAGGATCAAGAGGGTTGCGCCGCAAATATCCTTTATCCTCAAGTTGTCTAATATGATGAAGCACGGTGTTGGGAGAGCTCAAGCCGATTTCATCAGCCATATCACGCAATGAAAGTGTTTCATGATTTTGTTTAAGCAGATTAAGTATTGCACATTGATTTGGATGTAACTTTTGTTTGTTCATAAATTTAGAAATCACTATATGTCCTATATTTTATAGGACGATAAAATAAAGTCAATTATCTTGCCTGTGGATAACTTCTAATACTAAAAAATAAAAAAAATAAAGGCAAAAGCCTTCTCGCAATTCCCCCTTGTCATTCCCCCTCCCTTTTTTTTGTCATTCCC
>JALLOO010000036.1 GCA_027717985.1 Patescibacteria group bacterium AH-259-L05
GTCTTAGGCGCCATTTATGAAGATATGAAAAAAACCTCGCATCCGAAAGTTAAAAAAGATACGCTTACTAATCACAAAAACAAAAAGAATGAAAAAATTAAAAAATCTTGAAAAACTCCTTGGGGTACAATTTAAAAATAAAGATCTTTTACATCAAGCATTAACACACCGATCCTATCTTAACGAACATCCTGATTTTCATCTCCCCCATAATGAACGGCTGGAATTTTTAGGAGATGCCGTATTAGAATTAATCATTACCAAATTTTTATACCATAATTTTGACAAACCCGAAGGAGTGCTCACGACACTGCGCTCTTCTTTAGTTAATACTGAATCATTGTCAAAAACTGCGCACACGCTTCATCTTAACACCTATATGTACCTCTCCAAAGGAGAAACAAAATCATCAAGCACAAGGGCAAAAAAAGTAATTCTCGCCAATACGTTTGAGGCATTAATTGGCGCGCTTTACCTTGACCGTGGATTTCGATCTACAGAAAAATTTATCCACCAACATGTACTCCCGCAACTACAAACAATTATCAAACATCGCTTATATAGAGATGCAAAAAGCCATTTTCAGCAAATCGTCCAAGGAAAATTTAAAATCACCCCACACTATAAAGTGTTGCAGCAAACAGGCCCTGATCATAATAAAAAATTTATCGTGGGCGTATATATAGATAAAAAACTCATTGCTCAAGGCAGGGGCAAGAGCAAACAAGAAGCAGAAGTTAGCGCTGCCCAAAACGCATTAAAAAAGAAAATCTAAAAACCTGCTTAGCAAAACCTTAATTTTCAATTAAAACTACTTAAGAATCGAATCTCAGTGTTTTAAAAAAAACAGGAATATATATCCTGTTTTTTTCGTAACGATAAGCTCAAGAATATCTTTTTACTTCAACATCCACTTATAAAGTGGCATAATAGATATTTTCTTCCCCTCTTGCTTAACCTCTTCTTCATGATCTTCAGTAAGAATCAGGCCGTGTGCAAGCTTTAATTCTTTAAGTGCCTGAACAAGCGCTTTTATCTCTCTTTTTCTTGTTTCAGGAGAGGAAAGGTTTTGTGCAACCTGAATCGCCGCCTTTATTCGTGTACCTTTTCGGAGCACAAAATCAACCTCTAAATTATTTTCTGTTTTATAGTAATAGACCTCTTCTCCTCTTCTTTTTAATTCTATAAAAACTAAATTTTCTAAAAATTTACCGCGATTTTTAGAAAATCGAAATGAAATAGCATTTGCTAAGCCGTTGTCAATACAATAGATTTTTTTAGGGGCAATAAACTGCTGTTTTAAAGAATACGAAAAAATAGTAACAGGGAAAAGCAAAAAACTATTTTCTAAATAATCAATATAACTTTTTACGGTATTAACACTGCCAAGCTTAAGAAAATTCTTCAGCTTATTATAAGAAGTTAGCTCTGATAAATTACTTAAAAGATAGAGAGAGAGTTCTCGTAATGCCTTGACTTCCTTAATATCATAGCGCGCCACAATATCACGATATAAAATATCCTCATATACGTCCTTTAGAATCTCTTTTCTCCTATATATTGTATATTCGGGCATACCTCCCTCCCGTACATACTCATTGAAAAATCTTTTTATTTTTCCCCTTTCTGCAGTTTGGTAAAGGGCATTCTTATTAAATCTATAGTTCTTAAACAATAAAAACTCTTGAAACGAAAAAGGGTACAGTTCACAAGATATATGTCGACCAGTCAACTTAGTGCCCAATTCTTTGCTCAACAAAGAGGCATTAGAGCCAGTAATAAAAAATTTAAATCCTTTCCCATGCATTCTTCTGACAAAGCCCTCCCATCCTTTCACGTTTTGAACTTCATCTAAAAAGAACACCTTTCTCTTCCCAAATAATTCTAAAAATAATTCATAAAGCTGATTAAAATCTGTAGATTCAAAATTAAGCAAACGCTCGTCTTCAAAATTAAAGTAATAGCACTGTTCTTTAAAAAAGGTGTGCATGACTTGAAGGAGAAGTGTTGATTTCCCAACACGCCGAATCCCCGCAATTACGACCGTATGGGGCAGAACAAAATATTTTTTAATTTCAGCTATTTTTTCCCGTATGACCCCTTCTTCAAGCTTCTCTAATGCCTGCTTTTGTTCTAAAATTATTTCTTTTAATAAAAGTTTGTCCATACTGCTCTATTAATAGTTTTCATTTATAATGAAATCTTATCATAAATAGTTTTCATTGTCAATGAAAACTTATCCACAGTCTTTATAACTCTTTAAAAGGCCCTTGACACGTTAATAGTATTTGGCATACTATCACTGGTGGCCTTACCAAGGTCACTGGTATATTCAAAACATGGCGTATCTCATAATGAGGTGTGCCGCACAAAAAGGAGGAGTATGTCATGAAAAACATGGCGGATTCCGTTTTCGGACGTGAAGTCGGACTAATGAGCGAGTTGATTGTCACGGGCAGAAAAGTTGGTGCTGGACGCGGATTCTATGCAGCGCTTGCTCATAATGTAGAACTGTTCAAGCAAGTGGTTGATTTAGTCAATATTGGCCCATCTTATGACGTCGTAGTTGACTACAGACGCTCACTTAATGAAATGATTAAAGCTGCTCATTGTAAAACAAATCAATATTGCAAAGAAAAATTAGTAAAATGCAAAATAAAAGGAAAAGGCAAAGTTGAAAGAAGTATCCTACTCTATCGCTCTGATGAATATAAAAATCCTGATGAAATCATTGCTGAACTGAAAAAGCAAGGTTACCGTCCTGCTACCATCGCAGAACTGCTCGCGCTTATTGAATATCATCCTGAACTTCTGAAAGGTAATATGATCTTTGCCCTAGGCTCTCGTATTACTATTACATGGAAAGATAATCTAATGCTAACCACAATACATCGCTTTGTTCCCTGCGCTTTCACTGACAATAACGAACCTACTTTAGAAGCTCAAAGACTAAGCTACGCAACAAGCGGCCAGAATTATAAGTGCTTTGCCGCAGTCCGAATCTAGTAAAAAAATCAGACAGAACGTAAAAGACTGTTTATGCAACAGTCTTTTTTTGTTTCTCAAACGCTCTTTTAAAATCATTAACCGGAACAATATACGTATGCTGACGAAAGGGGAAACTGCCAACGAGTATTCCTGCTAGATTCCCGTCTTTATCATATATGCCACTCCCTGACATTCCATTCATAGATGGTCTTTCCCCCTTACTAATCAATGTTGAATAAGGCCATCCAATGTACTTAACTACCCAAGGACTTATGGTCCCAATTATTCTTCCAAAATATGTCCGAACCTTTTTCCACGACAACATACTATTAAAACTGAATATGGGCGAATTCATTCGTATGGCATCTGCAGGACGAACAGAGTGAACCGGAAATATATAGTTGCAAATTTTTAATACCACGGCATCTATATCGGTGCCAAATGATTGGTATAATACTGCCTTGACCCAAAAAACCTGACCATTCCATTTAAGCCGAATTCTTTTTGGCTTTCTCGCGTTTTTCCAGCAGTGCTTGGCAGTAAGGATATGAGTATGATCCATTAAAACGCCGCTGCTGCCTCCTGACCAACGGCTCCCAAGCATAATATGCCGCCCTCTTAGAGCATCAATAACGTCTGGCAAAAACTCCTGACTCAGAGGATCTTTTTTTGATTCTCTCCATATAAACCGATAAAGAATATTAAAAAATCCTAACATTATTAGTACGACAAGAATCGCCGCTATATACACCGCTATCAAAAAGCTTAGGAAATAACTCAGCACATTTATCCCTCCTTATTAAAGAACACCTGCCCGTTTTTGGCAGCCATGTATGTTATTATGAGCATACCAAATGCCAATGCCCTTGTCAATGTAGAAATTTTTGTTTGAAAAAAAGTATAAGGAATACTATGACAAGTGAGAGTAAGGATATAATAATGCCTATCACCTTAGTAGTATCATAGGTGTATTTTAATATGGCATTGCCTGTGCTAAAAATCATCATATTCGCCGGCGTTACCTGAAATACCTCACATGTCTTACAATTCTGATACTGCCACTGTGGTGAATATCCTGCATTAATGATTATCGGGCCCTCACCTTGTATTTCTATAGTTTCACTGGCCACTTTTTTAGCCTTTACAAAAGGCAATGATTCATAGTAAAAATTGTCAAATGCTAAACGCACTGCATTGTGCAGCTCTTCCCATCCTACCGGCCATTGACGATATGGTTCACGCCGCGCTTTGGGAATTACCTCAAACGTATCAATAAACTGAATATCAGAGCGCTCAAATGCTGCGCTCACCGCGTTATTCTGGTTAATTACTATCAACGGATGATCAAGACCCTGTAACCGCTCAATATCGGCTTGAGAAAGCTCTGAACCGCTTATAATAAGAGTGGAAAACCGCTCCCGTATATCTTGATCTAACTCATCTATGCTAGCGTTCCCCTTAACCATCGGGATATCAAACGTATGCTCTCCAGAAAACAACGCTAACGAAATATCTTTAAAGGGGATTTTACCATCAGCATTAATGTATAAGCCAGGTTTTACCGGAGCTGGATAGGCAAACGGATGCGTCTGGGCAACTTTAAAAATCTTAAAATGTTCTGTACGATCAATCAATACAACATCCTCAAGCGATTCAAGCGTAGAGATAAATCCAGGACTATAGGCCGCAATATAATTTACGCCAAACATTTGTAATCGCCTGAGATGAATTGATGCATCCTGTCGGTAAAAGGGCAACACATGTCGCAACCGTATGTCGCCCCATATTAATACCCCGCCCTTGGTAAATGCATCTAAGGTTGGAAAGATAAACGAAGTCAACGGTGACGATTCTGGATAGCCGCCCGTAATGACCTGTTGATGATGTAGTAAAGGTATACGGCTCGTAAAATAATTCATTGAACCTGTTAAAACCAAAGCCTCATCAGCGGGCATTTGAACAAATACGTTATGCGCGTCATCAAACTCCCTTATCTTTGCTACTAATTCTTCTGCCTCGCGGCCATACGGGTATGCTTCCCATGTCCACTCCGATGATATATAGCTCAAACGCTCATCTTTAATACGCGTCCCTATATCAAACGAAACAAACGAATGTAATGCCAAAACGACTAATATAATGCTGATATATATTTTCTTCCGCACACACTTTCGCGCCCACTGCTGCCATATCCAATTGAAACCATACGCCATCATTGCCAGCATTACCATGTACAAGAACGGAAAAAAACGTGAAAAATGAAGCGTAACATCAGGGAAAAACTGAGCAATGCTCCCCCGTATAAGAATAAATATCAAAAGCGCGCCAAACAGTAAGGGGATAAAATATTTTTTTGCCTTAATCAGTAGCATACATCCGCCCAAGGTAAGAAGTACATACATGGCAGCACTCAACAAAAAGTATGGAATTTGAAAAGGGAAGAGCAAGTAAAAAAGGTGAAACGGCCACTGAGAAAACCCTCTCACACCTGCAGAAGATAGGTCAAGATGTACAATAAAGGGAATAAGCCAAAATGCACT
>JALLOO010000037.1 GCA_027717985.1 Patescibacteria group bacterium AH-259-L05
AGATAGAATGCCAATTTTTCGCAAATTAGTTATTAATTTTGGTAGAAAACCGCCTGTTCCAAGCCCGCCTATTCCAGAACCGTCTATTACAAAACGAATACCAACGGTTGATGATCCAAAATGGACAGGAGATTTTATGGATGATTCCGAAGAAATACTTTTGGCAAGAATGATTTTTGGAGAGGCCGGAAATCAACTAGAGGATACAAAGATTGGCGTTGGTTTTACGGTCATCAATCGGGTCAGAAAACAAAGATCTACGTGGGGTTTTAGCATTAGAGAAGTCATTCTAAAAAAAGATCAGTACGACGCTCTCTGGAATCCAATTACCTCGGGCGGAGTCCGAGATCCATTGGATAATGCGGATCTATTAACACAAAAAGCATGGAAAGAATCGTATAATATAGCAAGAGGTATCTTAGACGGCTCTTTAGAAGATTCAACTTCTGGCGCTACAAATTTTCATTCATATAAAGAACGTGAAGAGTTCCCTGATTGGGCTACAAAAGAGAATTTTAAAATTAAGTTAGGAGATATATATTTTTATGAACTTGAAAGCTAATATATACAAATACAAAGCGGTATTCATCCTTGTTATTTTGATATTGATTTTCACAGCCATGGGCTCGCAGTATCTTAAAGAAGATAATCAAACTTCAGATAAATTGAAAGAGCTTATATATGAGCAGGTTTCTCCTGATCAAACTAAAAAAGTTCTTGTATACGAGATGAAATTCGATCCAAGGTTATATAAAGGTTATTACGAAGAGTACTTCTCAAACAGTTTAATTATTTCAGTTAGAGAGCTTGAAAGCGGACGAGAAAATTATATTTTTACAGGCGAAGCATATGGGTCATACCCGCACTGGCTAGGCAATGAACATGTATTTTTTACTAGTCGTTGCGGGACAGCCTGTAAAGGGCTTTACTTGATACGTGCTGGAGACAAAGAAACCAGATTTGGAGGTTTGAGTTATATGTTTTCGAAAGAACAAGGCGTATGGGTGGCATACTTTAGGGATTGGTTTGATCAAAAATTTCAATTTGACTGGTTTGTAGATGAAATGTATTCAGAGATTGTAAACGAAAAAACATATCTAATTTTTAAGTTAGGAGACGACAACGGCAACTACGTTGGCGAAAAACGATTCATTTTTACTGGAAATCAGCTTCACGAGATTGATTAATAGTTATCGTGAACATGTGAGAAAACTTATGTAATAGGTTTTGTATTATGGGGGCTTAGATTAAAAAGAGAACGCGGAGAGTAATAGTTAGCTCTTTGCGAGGACAATGGCCCAGACGTTTTGGGCACCTGCTCTTTTCAATGTTTTTGCGGCCTCCTCAAGTGTTGCACCAGTGGTAATCACATCATCAACTAAAATAATATTTTTTAGAGGCTGATCCTTTAAAACAGAAAAAACACCCTTGATATTTGCTTTTCGCGATGTATATGAGAGCTCAGTTTGTGAAGGGGTGCGCTTTACTTTGATAAGGAGTTTTGTATGGACAGGCCATTTGAATTCTTTGCAAAGTTCTTGAGCTATATATCGGGCTTGGTTAAATCCGCGACGCGCATATGTATGGCGGGAGAGCGGGATAGGAATGAGCACGAAATGGTTGTCTGATATATAGGTTATGGTAGTAGGAAACTGTTTAACGTATTGTATAACAATAGATGACAGCAGTGTTATCAAGGGTGACGCATACGGCCGATATTTTGCCATTTTAATTGTTTTTTTTACCAATGGATGATGATAATGCGTAGCGATAAGAAGCGTATTACAATGGGGAAGTTGGCGCCGTGAGGGCGTACTATATACGGGAATGGCATTGATACATGAGGGGCAAAGCAGCGTATGTTCTTTCCCGCACCCTAGACATTTAACAGGAAACACGAGCTGTAATATATATTGTTTCACTTTTTTCCACATTGTTGTATAATAATATTATTGGAATGACGTCCCCCTTTGTCATCTCGAGGCCTGAAAGGCCGAGGGATGGAATGACAAGGAGGGGGAGTGGTATAATAATGGTGTTTCGTGTATAATTATAACATAGCAGGGGAACATGAGAACATGATAGTAAGGAATTTTGTCTTCTGAAATTAATGTTCAAATGTTCTAATGATGAAGTATGGGTTTATTAGGTTTAGGCGAAAAAAAAAGTTTTTTAGGCGTTGATGTGGGATCAACCAGTATTAAATTAGTGGAGTTGGAGCAGCGCGGCAGTATGCCGGTATTAAAAACGTATGGATATGCAGAGCGCTCTATTGGTGATATTGTCAAAGGTGATCCCAAGGTGATCTTAGATAGAGTTGCTGCTCTTCTTAAAAAATTGTATATCAAAGCAGGTATTGAGACGTTTAAAGCCGTAACGGCATTGCCTAATTTTTCTGTATTTAATTCAGTCATTACCCTGCCGGTGATGAATAAAAAAGAAATGGGTGCGGCAGTGAAGTGGGAAGCAAAAAAGTTTATTCCCATGCCGATTGAAGATGTGGTACTTGACTGGCGCATTATTGATACTATCGCAGTTGATAAAAAAAGAAAAAATTATCGTATTTTATTAACCGCGGCATCAAAAAATTTAGTGAAACGATATGTAGAAATTTTTAAACGCGCTGATTTACAATTGCTCTCACTCGAGACAGAAGCATTTGCACTCGGGCGGTCAATGCTGGGTAAAAGTAAGGCAGTAACCATGATTATTGACACCAGCGCGGTGACCACTGACATTATTGTCATTGACAATAATGTGCCGGCGCTTAACCGAAGTATTGATGTGGGCGGGATTACGATTAGCCGCGCAATTGCGAATGCATTACGTATTGATTTTTCTCGTGCTGAACAATTTAAACGAGATATTGGCATGAGCGGCTCAAGTAAGATTCCCACTATTATTTCATCAATATTAAAGCCGGTGATTGATGAAATGCAGTATTCATTAAAGCTGTATCAAGATCAGTCTGGTAAGACGATTGAGCAAGTGATTCTTTCAGGCGGTTCTGCATATTTGCCAAATTTACCTGAGCATTTTTCCAAGGTATTAAATGTGCGCGTGGTCATAGGCGATCCATGGGTGCGCGTTGCGTATCCTCAAGAATTAAAACCGGCATTAGAAGAAGTTGCACCTCGTTTTGCGGTCGCGGTGGGATTAGCGTTGAGGGAGATAAAGTGACGTCAAAGGTGTCATCCTGAGGGCGGAGCCCGAAGGATCTCATGTGCTTGAGATTCCTCGTCGGCCTTCTCGCCTCGCTTCCCGCTTCGTCCTCAAAGCGAGGCGAGCGAGCGAGTCGAAGCGGGCGGCTTCCTCGGAATGACATTCTTTCCTTGTTATTCCACATCTCCTCTTTGTCGTTCCGCACTTTGTGCGGAATGACAAACGAAGAGGAATGACAGGAGGGAGATTAAATTTTTTATGTATGCCAATTAATCTATTAGGAGGTGAAGATGGAAAAAAAGAATTAGCTCCTGAAAAGCAGGAACAGGTTTCGCGTGAAATGAAAATGGTCCCGCCGTCTGAACAAGGTGCTCTGCATAAGGAAGAAAGAGGAGCAGGCATCAGTGATTTTTTCAAGAAAAAAGATAAAAAACCAGCACTGACACCAGAACCAAAGCAAGAGGAACCGAAACCAGAACCAAAGCCAGAAGAAAAAGAATCCCCTCCTGTCATCCCGCACGAAGTGCGGGATGACAAAAAAGAAGTGCGGGATGACAAAAAAGAAGTGCGGGATGACAAAAAAGAAGAGCGGGATGACAAAAGGAGGAAAGAGAAAAAGGAACGCAAAAAAAAGAAAGAAAAAGATTCGGCCGAGAAGGAGACAGGAAGTTTTGATATTAGCTTAATGCCGTCTCGATTAATGGTGATTCCCCGTACCGTTCGCTCGAGTTTTTTGCTTTTTATTGCCGTGCTGATTACGGTGGGCACTATATTTGGTTTGGTGTGGGCATATACTGACTGGCATTTTGAAAAAATAAAATTTCGTGTTCATAAAATCCAAGGAGAAATGCAATTATTAGAGGCCAAGAGCACCTTTTTTTTAGAGATCAGAGGTGAGATTGCGTCTTTAGAGAGTAAAGCGCAGCGTGTTGAGGGTATTTTAAATAACCATATTTATTGGACAAAGTTTTTTTCTTTACTTGAGGCCTATACGATTCCTGATGTTTATTTTGGAGATTTTTCTGCCATAACCAGCGGAAACATTCATCTTGATGTGGTGGCAAAGGATCTCACCGCGTTAGCAACACAGTTAGTATCGTTTAAAACAGCTGGCGATTTTGTTGAGGCAGCAGAGGTGAGTGGCATTCGAAAGATTCCGAGTGGCATTGCTGCTGCGTTTGATCTGGCGTTGGTGGATGATGTATTTTATAAGTGACATCAAAGGTGTCATCCCGAGGCTTTTTATTTTTGTCATCCCGCGCTTCCTCCTTGTCATCCCGCACGAAGCGCGGAATGACAAAAAACGGGATGACAAAAGGGGATGACAGAAAAAGAAAGAGCGCGGGATGACAAAAGGGGATGAGGAATGACAAAGGGGGATTAATTTTTCTCGCATGGCGCACATTGTTGAACAATCAAATTTTAAACCAAAGTGGTACCATAGTATTTTGGTGCGCTATCTTATGATTATTATTATCATAATCACGGTGGTTGCATTTTTAGCAGAATACTTTTTTATAATTTTGCCGTATGTAAATCAAACGCGTGATGGCGGACCGCTCGATCTATCTACGTATGAACAGATTTTAGATGAGCAAGAACAGTATTTGGAAAAATTACAGCAATTACAAGTTGAATCAGATGCGGTTAATCGAGCTGAGCTTGAAAAACTTAATTTTGTGGTTGCGAATAGACTTGATATGGCAGCGATCTTGAGCCAATTAGAATCGCTTGCGTCTCAAACTGAGATGGAGTTAATTGGGCTTGGCGTAAATATTGGAGGAGAAGAAGGGTCTGAGGGAACAACAATTGCAATGAACCTGAGTTTTACGGGCGGAGAGTATCGGACCGTGAAAGAATATTTATCAACCATAGAAAAAAATATTCGTATTATGGATGTGACGGATCTTTCTATGAGAGAAATAGGCAACCTTTTTTCTTTAACGGTTAAAAGTTATTATATAGAATGAAGCTTACGTTAAAAAAAGAGTATATTTTTCTTATAATCTTTGTTATGATTGTTGTTATAACAGGGTATGTTTTGATTCGTTTTATTGTAATGCGTGAAAGAGCTTCTGACACGGCTCCAGAATTATTAATTAAGCCGGCATATCTTTTCCAGCCCATTCCAAAAATTGATAGGTTAAAAACGATTCTTGATAATCCAAAATTTAAAGAGATGTTGTATATAGAAACATTTTTTGAGCCGATCACTGTTGAACAAAAGGGGCGGCCTAATCCATTTGTCCCGTTTCTAGAAAAAAAAGAATAACGCGCCCTTTGTCATTCCGTCTTCCTTGTCATTCCGCACTTCCTCCTTGTCATTCCGTACTTCCT
>JALLOO010000038.1 GCA_027717985.1 Patescibacteria group bacterium AH-259-L05
TTACTATCAAAGCGCAGGAATCAATTCAAACGGCGCACACGATTGCAATGGAAAATGATCAGCAACATGTTGATATTGCCCATCTAATACTCGCGCTCATCTTACAAGAAGAGGGTGTTGTGTTAGCTGTTCTAAAAAAATTAGAGATAGATATAGATAAGCTAGAGAATCGAATCAATAGCGTTATCGGACGATTGCCAAGAGTTAAAACACAAGAAGGTAGCGGCCTCGCAGAGCTCTATATTACTCCGCAGCTGCAAAGGACTATTTTGTATGCTACCAAAGAAGCGCGTAAATTAAAAGATGAGTATGTCAGCACTGAGCATTTACTCCTTTCTCTGCTCGCCATTTCTTCCCCTATAAAAGATATCCTTAATGAATTTAAAATTACCTATGATGAGATTCTCAAAGTTCTTACTGAAGTAAGAGGATCTGAGCGTGTTACCGAGCCGTCACCAGAAAGTAAATATCAGGCGCTTGAGAAGTATACGATTAATTTAACAAAGATGGCGCATGCTGAAAAGCTTGACCCTATTATTGGACGCGATGAAGAAATCAGGCGCGTTATTCAAGTGTTGAGCAGAAGGACTAAAAATAACCCCGTTTTAATTGGTGAAGCAGGCGTAGGAAAAACAGCCATTGCTGAAGGTCTCGCCCAACGGGTTGTGGACGGCGATGTACCAGAATCATTAAAGAGTAAGGAACTTATCTCTCTTGATTTAGGTGCCCTTGTTGCCGGGACAAAATTTAGAGGTGAATTTGAAAATAGAGTCAAAGCGGTTTTGCGTGAAATAAAGCGCTCGGGCAATTATATTCTTTTTATTGATGAGCTGCATACGTTGGTTGGTGCTGGCGGCGCTGAAGGCGCGATTGATGCTTCCAATATGTTAAAGCCTGCATTGGCGCGTGGAGAGCTGCACTGCATTGGCGCTACCACCTTAAAAGAGTATCAAAAATATGTTGAACGCGATGCTGCACTTGAGCGACGTTTTCAAACCGTATATATTATTGAACCTTCAATTAAAGATACGATCGCGATACTACGCGGCATAAAAGAGAAGTATGAAGTTCACCATGGCATACGAATCACTGATAAGGCGTTGACGGAAGCAGCAAAATTATCTCAGCGTTATATTAGTGACCGATTCTTGCCTGATAAGGCAATTGATTTAATGGATGAAGCAGCTTCAGCCCTGCGTATGGAAATAGAGTCTCAGCCAGAAGAACTTGATATATTAAAAAGAAAGTTTCGTCAATTAGAATTAGAAAGAGCAGCATTAAAAAAAGACAAAGACGCAAAAAGCCAGCTTCAAAAACTTAAAAAAGAATCTGCTGATTTAGGTGAGAAAATTAGAGATTTTGAAATTAGATGGAAAACAGAAAAAGATATTATTGCCTCTATCCATAAAATGAAAGAGGAAATTGATAAACTAAAACAGCAGTCTGAAATTGCTGAGCGTGAGGCCAGCTTGCAAAAAGTGGCAGAAATAAAATATGGAAAAATTCCAGAACTAGAAAAAAAAGTAGTTACTGCACAAAAAAAGCTTGGTAAAATTCAAAAAGAGCACCGAATCCTTAAAGAAGAAATTGGTGCTGAAGAGATTGCCCGCATTGTATCAGTATGGACCGGTATTCCTGTATCAAAAATGTTAGAAAAAGAGACAAAAAAATTAGCACGAATGGAGAACGAAATTCATAAACGTTTAGTCAATCAAAAGGAAGCTGTTGTTGCTGTTTCTAATGCAATTAGACGCTCACGAGCCGGTATTTCTGAAGAGAATCGTCCTATTGGTTCATTTATTTTTCTTGGGCCTACGGGCGTTGGCAAAACAGAATTGGCCAAAAGTTTGACTGAGTTTCTCTTCAATACTGAGAATGCATTGGTGCAATTAGATATGTCTGAATATACTGAGCGCCATACCGTTTCTAAAATGATTGGATCCCCTCCTGGCTATGTTGGATATGAAGAAGGGGGCCAACTTACTGAAATTGTACGGCGAAGGCCATACAGTGTTATTCTTTTTGATGAAATTGAAAAAGCACATCCAGAGGTATTTAATATATTACTCCAAATCCTTGATGAGGGACGGCTTACCGATGCAAAGGGCAGAACGGTTAACTTTAAAAATGCAGTCATTATTATGACCTCTAACTTAGGGAGTGAGTTAATTAAAGATTATGCAAAAAAGGCAGGATTTGGTTTTGTATCAGAAGATGAGAAAAAAAGTACACAAGATATTATAGAGGAAAAAATTCATCAATCACTGCGAGAAACATTTAAGCCAGAATTTTTAAATCGAGTTGATGAAATAATTATTTTTCATCCATTAACTAAATCAAATATTAAACAAATCGTTGGCCTGCAGTTAATGCAGGTAATCGAAAGGCTTAAAGAGAAAAAGATCAAACTCATGGTAAGTGATCCTGCAAAAAATCTTTTAGCTGATCTAGGTTTTGATCCAATTTACGGTGCGCGACCATTAAAGCGTGTAATACAAAAGCAAATCCTTGACCCCCTCTCTTTAAAGATTGTAAGCGATAAAGCGCAATCGAAAAAAACATTTAAAGTCGGGGTGGAAAATAAAAAAATAACCATAGCATAGACTTTTAAAAACAAAAAGCCTTGTCTTGTAAGATGGGGCTTTTTGTATTAGAATAATAGATATGTTTAAACACTTATTTATTTTATCAGTCGCCCTGCTTATTATTCTATTATTCCCATTGCACGTTACTGCCGATGCTTCTTTTGATCATGACTATGTTATTTCTGATTATGACTTTACTAACTATATTCTCATGACGGTTGATGAAATTCAACTGTTTTTGGAGGCTGGAGGCGGAATTTTAGGAAACTATACAACTACTGATATTGATGGGAAAAAGAAATTAGCATCTGAAATTATTTATCGCGCGGCGGTTGAATACCGCATTAATCCCCAGGTCCTTATTACCTTAGTTCAAAAAGAGCAAACACTCGTAACACGGTTTCCTAAAAAACCAACACAACTTGATTGGGCAACGGGCTTTGGTGCATATGATGGCAGAAGACCGGTTGAGCGATTCCGCGGCTTTACTACGCAGATTGACCGTGCTGCATGGCGTCTTCGATATTTTTTAGAACATCCCTGGGAATTTAGATATCGAGCGGGCCAAACAGACAGGGTTGATTGGCATAAGGTAACGCCGCAAAATACTGCTACCGCTGCGCTTTATAATTATACACCACACTTGAAAGGAAATAAGCTATTTTTCAAAATATGGCAGAAATGGTTTGGAGCACCAATTGGTACGTACGCTGATGGCTCGCTTTTGCGCGCCAAAGGAGAACCAGGCGTATGGTTTATCCAAAACGGAAAGAGACGACCATTTAAATCAAAAACCGTATTTTTATTGAACTATAGTTTTAAAAATATCCAAGAAGTAGATACAAAAGAGTTACAAGCATATGAGATTGGTGAGCCAATGAGATTTCCCAATTACTCATTGGTTCGCGCATCATTAGGGGAACTTTTTATGCTCACGGGAAATAAAAAACGACCTATTACTGAAGGATTATTTAAGGCAATTGGATTTCATCCCGAAGAAGTTATTGATGTAGAAGGTAACGATCTAGATTTTTATGAACTTAGCAAACCAATAATTTCTCCCTATCCTACCGGCGCATTACTTCAAGATAGAGAAACGTATGGCGTATATTATGTAAAAGAAGATACAAAATATCCTATTGTTGACGAAAGTATTTTATATAATAACTATCCTTACAACTCTATTATAAAAGTTGACCCAGAGAAATTAGATTCATTTAAAACTGGTCCGCATGTTACGTTTCGCGACGGGATATTAATTAAGGCAAACACCAGTTCTGCTGTATATGTTATATCAAATGGAGAACGTTTGCCTATTATATCTTCAGAAACCTTTGAGGCACTTGGATATCAATGGGAAAGTATAATTACCATTTCTCAACCGATTTTAGAAATGCATCCTCTGGGAGAGGTTCTGAGGGTGGAATAGTATTGGCGTTAAAAATTTTAAATTCTTCAATGCCTAAAACAATAAAAAAAAATCATAAAAAAAAGTCTCGGAAGCAAGCTAAAAAGACAAAAAGGCGGGAAGCTACCGAGACGGATATTCAAAAAATTGTAAATCATTACTTTTACACCAAAGGTCTGTCATTAGGGCGGATTAAATCAGATGCAAAAAAGAAAAAAATTATTTATTCGCGTTTTACGCGACCAGCAAAACAACTACTCGAACTTGCGGGGTCAGTACATAACGCAAAAAAAGCCATTGATAAAGTAGCGGGGTGGGCTCAATCCCGCGACTTGGACTATGCTATTGAGACAGTATTTAAAAAATGGCTTGAGCTTGATCGACTCAGACCAAAAGAGATTGTGAAAAAGCCATTTTATCAAGGCAATCCCATGGTATGGTCTCAAACAAAAAAAAAATGGTTTGTTATAACTGAAGAGGGAGAGTGGCGCGAATTTGTCGGCGATGAGAACGACATTAAATGGAAAGTTGTTAAATAAAAATAAAGAAAAATAAAAAAAAGAGCCTCATTCACTTGAGGTTCTCTTTATATCTCCTGCACTGAAATTCTACTTCTTCTGTTTTCTTAAAGTTTGGATACAAATATCACTCCTTTCAAACTTCAAGGTTCTT
>JALLOO010000039.1 GCA_027717985.1 Patescibacteria group bacterium AH-259-L05
GAACAAGATATATTTTGTCAATTAAAGTTATCCACAGGGCTGTTTTATGGGGAATAATAAAAAATGTGAGCTTTCATCTCTGCCTGCCGTCAGGCAGGGTTCGCAGAACCTTGAAGTTTGTAAGGAGTGATATTTGTATCCAAACTTTAGGTTCTTAAGTTTTGTAGTTTGTGCCCCAGAAATTTTTATGTTACAATGTTATTGTGTTTCAAAGTTTTAATGATTTTATATGCCTAAAAGAACGTATCAACCTAAAAAGCGAAAAAGAGCGCGAAAGCATGGATGGCGTAAACGAATGCAAACAAAAGCAGGACAAAGAGTTATTAAGCGCCGCCGGGCCAAAAAACGAAAGCGCCTTACTGTTTGATATGCTAAAAAAAAGGTATCGTTTGACAAAAAATAAAGATTTTGCGCATGTTGCAAAACAGGGCCAAGTTGTTTACGGGGAAATTCTTTCTATCAAGTGGATAAAAAATAATTTGGATTATTCCCGATTTGGTATTGTTGTTTCTTTAAAAATAGATAAAAGAGCAACAAGACGCAACAGAATCAAAAGGATATTACGAGCAATTATTAGAGAATATATAGATCGGTTTATTCCTGGATTTGATTATTTGATTTTAACCACCCCAAAAATTAAAGAGCTTACGTATAAACAGATAGAGCAGAAGTTTTTAGGTCTTGCACGAAAGAATCATTTATTACACAAGATTCATGATTAAATCAATAGTGTTAAAATCTATCCGTATATATCAAAAAACCATATCGCCAGATCATGGGGTTTTTCTTTTCCCCGCTCTTGGGCAATCGGGGCAGGGCGTTTGTAAATTTCGACCTACGTGTTCAGAGTATTGCTATGAAGCTATTGAGAAGCATGGTGTTGTCAAGGGCATACGCCAAGGGATAAGAAGAATTATTCGCTGTCATCCATGGTCTCATGGCGGCTGGGATCCAGTATAGAAAATAAATTATGATTGAATTCTTTCGAGTCATTTTATATCAACCTTTATTAAACCTCTTGGTAGTATTCTATAATATCATTCCGGGTCATGATCTTGGAGTGGCTATTATTTTTTTAACCATTGCAATTAAACTATTACTTTCTCCGCTTTCTCGCCAGGGCATCAAGGCGCAAAAATCGCTTCAGGAGGTTCAACCGCAATTGGAAAAAATTAAGAAAAAGCATGCTCATGATAAAGAAAAGCAGACCAAGGCTATAATGAGCTTTTATAAAGAGAATAAGGTTAATCCATTTTCTTCGTGTTTACCCCTATTAATTCAACTCCCGATTTTAATTGCTGTTTTCCAGGTTTTTCGCGTTGGCCTTACTGATACTGCATTGGATGTGTATTCATTTATTCATAACCCAGGAGTATTGAAAGTGGTGGCATTTGGTTTTTTAAATCTCGCCGAACCAAGCGTTGTACTTGCGGCGCTTACCGCAGTGTTTCAATACTTTCAAATAAAATTATTGCCAACACATAAGCCAGATAAAAAGTTTGCCCAGAAGGCAGGGGCAAAAGACGAGAGTATGATGTCTGCGATGAATAAGCAGATGAAGTTTATGATGCCTGCATTTACCCTTTTTATTGGCATGACATTGCCAAGCGGTTTAATGCTTTATTGGGTTGCCAGCCTTATCATTAGCATTATTGAACAAAAAATTATTCTTACATCTTCTCAATCATAAATTTATTATGCAGCTTAAACAATTGCTTAATTTAGATGTTTATACGCAAAGCGGACAGTATGTAGGCAAGATTGTTGATTTAGAAATTGATGCTGATACTGGTCATATCATTACGTATATTGTAAAAAGCAGTAATGTGATTAAAAATTTATTTCAAGAAAAGTTGTTAATTAATCAAAATCAGGTTATATCAATTTCGAGTGAGAAAATGATGGTTGAAGATGCTTCAATGCCGTCTATCGAAGCGGTGCCAAATCCAGCACAATAGATAAAATATTATGCTTTTCTCCAATGTTATTATTACTTCTATAGCGCTCAATACAGCCCGGCGCATAGTATATTTTCCTCTTTGGTGGTATAGTATTGGTTTTAAAAAAAGATTATCAGAATTATTCCATGGTATTCGTACGCTCTTTCATAATCTTGGCATTATAATCATGTTCAAATATCTTTTTAAACCAATGTTTGGAGAACGAAGTCGCTCCGGGAGAATTATTAGTTTTTTTATGCGCCTGTTATTGTTGTTTTGGCGCTTATTTTTATTTTTAATTTTGACTGGTGTAAGAGTAGTTTTGGTGCTTCTTTGGATTATTTTACTGCCCTTTGCGGTTTGGCAAATATTTAGTTTATTATTTTAAATTATGGATTTTATAATTTGTCCAATATGTAAGGGGATAGGATTTATTTCTGGTAAAAGGTGCCGTGAGTGCGGGGATCATGGCATGTATTCATGGTTTGGTGGTTATCTTTTATATGTTGATAGGCCGCGGACGAGAAGCGAGATGGCAACATATAAAGGAGGACATGTTGTTGAGGTTATCCTCATCATATTTTTAACTCTTTTTGGCATCGTGGGCCTGCTGTCATTATTAAGTATAGCAGGCGTTGTATTAGGGGTTGGCCTTATCCCTTTATTTATCACCAATGGATTTGGTTTGTGGGATTATATATCAGTGTCCCAAAGTACGTTGGTATTATTTTTTTGGTTTTCAATTGTAGGCGATTTATATATTATTTATGCTCTTGAGTATAAAAAAGAACGGCAGAAGAAAAATTGGCCGAGGTCAATAAAGAAGACAGCGCATGAGTGGAGTTCATGGGAAAAGATCAGTACAATATCAAAAAGAACCAAGATAGATATTTCAGATGCATTTTCTCGCGAGACTATAAATATTATTTTTGAGGCACAGAAATTTGCGCAAAAGGTAAAGTCTGAATACATTGAGCCCATTCATATTTTTGCGGTATCGTTGGAGAGCAGCGATATTACACTTGCCATTAATCGACTCGGCATTGATTGGAAAATACTAAAGAATAAGATTATCCGATTTTTAGCACAGGCATCGCAGCCAAAAGCGAAAAGACAAATTTTGTATTCTTTGGAGGCAAAAAAAGTTCTTTTATATGCATATACGCTCGCAGGAACGAAAAGGCGGACCGCACTTTCTCCACGGAATTTGTTAGAGGCAATGGCAGCCTTTGAGGGTCCGGTAAAAGAAATTTTTTATGATTTAGAAATTGAATCCCTTCAAATAGAAAATGTTTGTTTATGGATTGATGTGTATGATCAGTTGCGTCAAGAGCGCCGTCACTTTGCGCGTCAAGCCCGTTTTAAGCCAAAAGGACCAATTAATCGCACCTATACTGCAATTGCGACACCACACCTTGACAGGCACAGTCATGATATGACGCAGTTAGCGCGTAGAGGATATCTTGGCATCTGTATGGACAGAGAAAAAGAAGTCGATGAAATATTTAGAATAATTAAGGGAGGCAGTCAGAGTATTATTTTAGTTGGCCAGCCTGGCGTAGGGAAAACTACTATTATTAATGGTATTTCTCGACGCATGGTTACAGAAGATGTCCCTGAAGTTTTGCAAGACAAGAGGCTGGTAAGTTTAAGTTTGTCAAGCTTAATAGCTGGCGCATCGCGTCCAGGAGAAGTTGAACAGCGATTACAAGTTATTTTAAGTGAAGTCATTCGTTCAAGAAATATTATTCTTTTTATTAAAGATATCCACAATATGGTAGGAATTAAAACTACCGAAGGAGAACTTGATGTTTCTGAGATTTTAGCAGGTGTCTTAAAGAGCCATGCGGTATTGGTGCTTGCTACTTCAATTCCTTCAGAGTATCGCCGCTTAATCGAGGGCAAGGCATTGGGAGAGGCTTTCCAAAGGGTAGGCATTGAAGAACCAGATAAAAATACAACCATTCAAATTTTAGAAGCCCATACGCCAGCTCTCGAAGGGCGAAATCAAGTATATTTTTCTTATGGTGCACTTGATAAAGCAGTGGAATTATCAACGCGCTATTTATATGAGCGCTTTTTGCCAGAAAAAGCTATTAATCTTTTAAAAGAAGTTGCGGCCGACGTGAGAAGTAAAAAAGGGAAAAAAGCAATGGTAGGGGCGGAAGATGTAGCTGCGCTCATTTCTGAAAAAACAGGAATTTCAGTGACAAAAATTACCGAAAAAGAATCACAAAAACTTCTCAATCTTGAGGATCAAATTCATCGCCGCTTAGTTGATCAAGATGAGGCAGTGAATATGGTTTCCGCCGCTTTGCGACGTGCACGAACCGCGCTTCGTAGTGAAAAGCGGCCCATTGTTAATTTATTATTTTTAGGTCCTACCGGCGTTGGTAAAACAGAGCTGGCCAAAACCGTGGCAGAAGTGTATTTTGGTGATGAAAATAAAATGATACGACTTGATATGAGTGAGTATCAAGAAAAAGCAAGTGTTAGTCGTTTAATTGGCACGCCAGATGGAGAAAAAGGCGGGCAATTGACTGAGGCAGTACGACGAGCGCCTTCTTCTCTACTGTTATTGGATGAGATTGAAAA
>JALLOO010000004.1 GCA_027717985.1 Patescibacteria group bacterium AH-259-L05
GACATAATAGCATAAATGCCGAGGTGGTGAAATTGGAAAACACGCATGATTCAAAATCATGTGGGCGCAAGCCCTTGAGGGTTCAAGTCCCTCCCTCGGCACTTTAAAATATTTTAACATTTAATTTTATGGCAGAACAATCAGAAAAATATGCGCCAGAAAAGGAACAAAATTTTGCTGAACAACTTTGTAAACAAGCAAATGATTATTTGCAAAATATTGCTTTTCCTCAATTTAAAAAATTACAAAAAAATTTCAAAACGTTTAGTGAGGAAATCGAAGCAAAAATAAAGTCCAAAAAAAAAATAACACAAGACGAATTATATAAATTTCGTCAAGTTGGAAAGGAGGTTAATGTAGGGGTAGATAAAATACTAGCTGGGAGCGAACAATTGGACAAGGAAAATTTCATGTTAACAAATCTACTAATGATGCGCACTCGTGGACTCAAAAATCAATTATTTGGGAATCTCTATGAGAGAGACGACCCAGAATCTTATACGCATCAATTAGAGGCCTATATAGAAACAGGTGAAAAGGCCCCGCGATTAAATCTTCCTGCCATGAATTTAGATGAATTAAAGTTTATCCCTGAAAATCTAGTACCTGTAAAAGATAGTGTAAGTGGAATAGGAAACCGTTCATTTTTTGCTGCTCTTGCAAGAGAGGGCATACGAGAGAGGGATGATATAAACATCAATCTTTCTCCTGCAACCATTGATGAGGAGAAGTTTTCTATTGCCCATCTTCCAGACTTCACAACTGAAGCCTTTCAAGAATTGATAAGGAACGCGGTTGATGCAATGCCGAGCGGCGGTACCATAGAGTATAAAGAAAAAAAACAAGGAGACAATCTTGTTATAACCATCTCAGATACGGGCAAGAGTATCTCACCGGAAAATCTTAAAAAAATCTTTGAAAAAGGACTTACCACAAAAGCTAAGGAAACAGGCATGGGCCTACCACTTGTTAAAACCTATTTTGAGGACATATTAGGCGGTAAATTTGAAATAAAGAGCAAAGAAGGAAAAGGTACAACTGTAACGATCGCGCTTCCCCTATCAAAGGAAAAATAAAAGAATTCTATGACTCATAAACATCCTTTTGATGAATATATAGATCTTGTTGATGAACATGATAATGTTATTGGAAAGAAAAAACGATCTGAAATCTATGCAAAAAATCTATCAAACTTCAGGGTCGTAGATGCTTTTATTATAAACTCAAAAAAGGAAATCTGGATACCGCGACGTACTGTCAATAAAAGAATCTTTCCCCTGTGCTTAGATACGAGTATGGGCGGGCATGTTGAAACCGGCGAAACATACGAACATGCATTTAAACGAGAGATGAGAGAATAATTAAATATTGATATCGAAAAGACGCCATATCACTTCTTGGGGTATCTCACGCCACATAAGCATGGTGTTTCAGCATACACAAAAGTATATGAAATACAGATAGATCGTGCGCCAAATTATAATAAAGATGATTTTGTTGAGTACTTCTGGCTCACGCCAAAAAAACTATTTCAAAAAATAAAAAGTGGTGACAAAGCAAGGGGCGATCTGCCCAAATTAGTAAAATTTTTTTATGGAGCTTAAAAATAAACTATGAAAACTACACTGATTAAAGCATTAAAAATTGCAGGGAAAATTTCTATGAAATATTTTGGAAAGATTGATACCGTTAAAACAAAAGAAAATCATAGTGATATTGTGACTCAAGCAGATCTTGAAGCTGATAAAGCAATTATTAAAACCATTACGGAACACTTTCCCAATCATAGTATTATCTCCGAAGAAACTGGATTTATTAACCCAGGATCAGACTATATTTGGCTTGTTGATTCCATTGACGGAACTTCGGGGTATGCCGCAGGCACTCCTTATTTTGGGACCATTATTGGGGTATTGCAAAACTACCAACCGGTAATGGCAGGTATGTATCTACCTTTTTATCATGACCTGTACTTTGCAGAAAGAAATAAAGGCGCGTATTGCAATGGTAAAAAAATATCAGTCACTGCTGAGACCAATTTAAAAAATGTACTGGTTGCACATTCCCTAAACTTTTCTAAAACTAAGGCACATATACAACGAGATATAAATATTATAAAACAGGTAATTTTAAATGCACGCGCACATCGAGCCACGAATTGTTTAATTGATTATTGCTATACTGCTGATGGACGCTTTGGCGCAGTTATTCAACAATCAAACCATATATGGGAAGCACCGGCGCATTATCTTCTTATAAAAGAGGCAGGCGGTATTGCAACAGAGATAAATGGCAGACCACTTAATTTTTATGTTGATCAAAGCAATTATACCAAAGAGTTCACTATTATTGGCGCAAATAAAACATTGCATTCAAACCTTTTAAAATTAATTGCTAAAGCCTACACTACCCGTTACAAGCTTTCATAAACAAAAATTACATAACAAAAAATCGGACACCAGGATGCCGATTTTTGTTTTTATGTCTAATAAGACTGTTACACCTCTATATTTAAAAATGTTCGTACTAAAAATCCAATAATAAAAGTAAAGAGAGCAATAGATAAGCTCAATCCAGCCATTTCAATAAACCGTTTTTTAAATGAAATAGTTTTTACGGTCGAAACATAAAACGTAAAAATAGAAATAACAATAAGCGCATTAAAAATTGCCCATCCAAGGGAAATATAAATATTGTTTACAATAAGGTATGGAAAAATAAGAAAGAGTACCGTAGATACATAGGCAACTCCGGTATAGATCGCTGCGGTAAGCGGATTCCGTTTCCCGCCTTCTGCACGGGTAGACAAATACTCAGACGCACCCATAGACAGTGAGGCCGCAATACCAGTGATAAATCCAGCAGCCCCAATAAGTTTTGCATTCTGAAGCGCTAAGGTCAACCCTGCTAATGCTCCGGTTAATTCTACCAACGCATCATTTAATCCTAATACCATTGAACCAATATATTTTAATTTTTCCTCCCCGATCATATCAATCAATTTTTGTTCATGCTGATCTTCCTCTGCAACAAATTTTTGAGCTTCGGGAAAGAGTGTAAAAATCTTTTTATATCTTTCTTGTGATTGTTTTTCTCCTCCCTCCATAAGCTTAATACCAAAGGTAATGCCAAATATTTTTGAAAGCACATAATACCACCATATGGTAATCCTTTTTGGTCTTACCTCCTTTTTGGTTATTTCTTTCCAAAAGGTATAGTGTTTGAGCTCATCATTGGCAATATGCTTGAGAAGCTTTCTATTGTCCTCATTCTTTATAGCATTCGCCAGCTTAGTATAAATAACATGGTGCGTAATCTCATCACGCTGCGCAGCTATGATTTGTTTTTTGGTTTGTTTATCAAGCATACCTTAATGATACCATAAATTTTATAATTGAGGAATCTGAAAAATCCTTGAAATTAATAATTTCAAGGATTTTCCCAAGATTCTGAGATTAGTTATGTGCCGAAGGCACATGTCCAATTTGTAACCCTATATCAAAAAATCAGAAGACCGATCTTCTGATTTAGAGCAATATATATGTAAACACTGCTGTATTGCGAAACCACGGATACGATTCCAATGTATCCTCAATATATGGCTTTAAAACTTTCAAACCTTCTTCCTTGGTCCGATACCGCGGCCATATATAAATTGCAGGTTGTTTTTCATCTCTTGATACCGAAATCAACAACAACGCAGCAAGTTTTTCCTTTCCAAATCGTGCAATAATACCACGCGCTTCCTCAAACGATTTTTCCTTAGTGTAATAGTGCGGATCATAATACAGACAGTATGTAGTTTTTGCACCGTTTTTCATGTAAAAACAAAGTTCATATCCACTATTCGGTCTTGATAATCCTTGATCTGACATCAATGCCTCCTTTAATAGTCTACAATGAACATCTTTTTATATAATAACCCTAAAACACAAATGACGTCAAGGGGTATTGACAAATTATACACTTCCTCTATATTATATAATATAAGTTCTTTTCATATAAACCAAAAGGAGAATATCATGAGTGATATCAAAAAAAAGATGGGCAAGAGTATAGCCTTTGCAGAAGAACAGCGTGATACACGGCGTCTTGAAGGATTTGCTGCTGATCTGTTTCGCGGTAAAGCAAACTTTGATCTACTTGACCCATGGTATACCCAACCAGAAGCAGAACGTCAAAAAGTAGAAGTCTTAGCACAGAAATTTGAAAACTTCCTTACCGCACGCATTGATCCAGATAAGGTTGATCGAACTGATGAATTGCCGCCTGGAGCAATTGACTGGCTTTCTGATCATGGCTTTTTTGCATTGAAAAATCCAAAAAAATACGACGGACACGAATTATCACAAACAAGTTATAATAAGCTCATGGGTTTGAATAGCAGCTGGTGCGGAGGCATTACTGCACTACTCTCAGCTAACAATACGATTGGCGTGGGTTTTCCTTTGAAAAAGTATGGAACACCAGAACAAAAAGAAAGGTTTTTAAAAACCGTTGGCAAGTCTCCTTCTGGATTTTCGTTTACTGAAGAAAAAGCAGGATCTGACCCCTCAAGTATGGAAGCGTATGCTGTACGGATACGTGATGCCGATGGCAATGTTATCGGCTATGAAATCACTGGGGAAAAATGGTGGACGACCAACGCACCGCTCAATCATGAAGAGTTTCTTGCACCATATTTGTGTGTAGTTGTCAAAACTGTAGACAAACCCGAGGATATACAAGACGAGAATTATAAGCCAGTATTTAGTGCCTTTTTTGTTCCGACTGATTTAGATGGAGTAGGGATAAAGCAGAGATGTAAGTTTCAGGGACTGCGCGGTATGTATAATGGTATCCCCCTGTTTAATCGTGTCTATGTACCGAAAAATCACCTCATAGGTGAAAAAGAAGGAACTGGCTTTCGGATTGGTCTTGAAGCATTAAATACGGGGCGTATTTCTATCGCGGCCTCCTGTACTGCAATTTCAAAGCAATGCTTGCTTCTTGGACGCTGGTGGGGAAAAACCAGAGAACAATGGGGAAAACCTCTTGGCTATCATGAATTGCTTGGTAGCGGAATGCTTGCTTCAGGTATAGCTGATACTCTCGCAATGGAGGCAATGGTGAACTTTACCTCAGGACGACTTGATCAGGGGTTTGACACGCGACTCGAGGCAGCAATATGTAAAGTATTTGCATCTGAACGCGGCCAGACAATAGTAGATAATACAGCACAGATATTTGGTGGTCGTGGATATGAAACAGCAAGCTCACTTGCGCGCCGTGGTGAACCACCACTGCCGGTAGAGCGTACTCTCCGGGACTTCAGGCCAGAACGTATTTTTGAAGGACCTACTGAAGTATTAGAGCTCTATGTCGTACGCGAAGGAACTGATAAATGTAAAAGGATGGGCGAAACCGTTAAGTATTCAAAAGATTGGGGGAAAAAATTAAAAGCTGCTGCTTTTTTCCCAGAAAGATACTTACTGCTCAAATTCCCCAGACGTATACCTGATCACGTAGAAAAAAATATTGATCAGAAATTGTATAAACATGCCATCTTTGTAGAAAAAAATACGCGGAAATTCGCAAGAGCGATCATTGCAACCTATCTTAGATATCGAACAAAACTTATGCATAAGCAACTGGTGTTTGATCGACTGTTTTGGATCGCTGCCGAACTAAATGCGATGAGTATGGTATGCCTCTATGGAACTCTCCTTGCAGAAAAATACGGTGAACAGTTCATCGATCTCGCAAACTTCTACTGTTACGAAGCACGCAATAATATCTATCAGAAACCGTTATTTAAATCTCTTAAGAAAAATAACGACGCGCTTGCCCGAAAGATTGCAAATGCACTTTTAGACGGTGCCTATGACGAGTGGCTGAAAGAAGATATTATCTCTTTTGTTCATGAACATGGATTATTGAAATAATCACAACTAAAAATGTCCTGAAACGTTTCAGGACATTTTGTTTTTTAATACAGGAGTTTAAAAATTGCCGCTGCGCCCATACCGAGTCCAATACACATCGTTACCATAAGGTACTGACTATTTCTTCTTCGCGCTTCATTGATTCCTTTAATGGTAAGGTACGCACCAGTACATCCTAACGGATGGCCTAGTGCAATTGCACCGCCGTTAACATTTAATCGATCCAGTGGCATCTCAATTCCTTTTTCACTCTTTAACCGTTTAATCACCGAAATTACCTGAGAGGCAAATGCTTCGTTTAATTCAATCAAATCTATATCATCCATAGTCAAGTGAGCGCTTCTCAAGGCCCTATCAATCGCATTCACCGGCCCAATGCCAAAGATCTCAGGAGATACACCAGTAACCTTATAAGTGACAAGCCGAGCTAAGGGCTCTAACCCCGTACGCTCTGCCTCATCTAAGGTCATTATCAGTACTGCTGCTGCGCCATCACTCTTCTGTGATGAATTCCCTGCCGTAACGGTACCTGTGCCATCTATCTTAAAAACTGGTGGTAACTGCGCTAAGACTTCGAGCGATGTATCTTTGCGCGGGCACTCATCAATTTTTGCCTCGGATTCTTCAACGACCCTATTTCCTGATACATCAAGAGATACGTTTCGTACTGGGTAAGGCAGAATTTCAGATTTAAATTTATTTTCCTCTAATGCTTTCAGCGCTTTTTGATGAGAGTGAAAAGCAAATTCATCTTGCTCTTCTCGAGTACTGCTATCTTGTTTGGCTAAAACTTCCGCGCCTAATCCCATTGACGTATAGGTTTCTTCTTGTTCTTTCGCCAGATACGGATTCGGCGCATATCGGGTTCCGCCCATGGGAACCATAGACATACTTTCTACACCACCGGCAATAGCAACCGTTTCTAGTCCTACCGCAATATCTGTTATCTTATCAACAATAGCCTGAAGACCAGAAGAACAAAAACGATTAATCGTAGCACCCGGTATTTCAACAGGCAAACCAGCTCTTAATACTGCCACCCGAGCTACATCCATCCCTTGTTCTGACTCGGGAAACGAACATCCAAGTCTCACATCTTCAACCGTATACGGATCAATTCCTGTACTCTCTACTATTCCTTTAAACACATGAGCGGCAAGATCATCAGGACGGGTATTTTTAAAAACACCTCTGTTTGCTTTTCCAATTGCGGTACGGTATCCAGCAACAATAACTACGTCTTTCAATAAGTTTCTTTGATCCTTATTCATTTTCTGCCTCCTTTCTTTAAAACATTTAATCGAGAAAGTGTATTTTTTGCTTTGAGTCCCAGTCCTAACATTTTTAATGATTTGATGCTTTTACCAATTCGATTCGCGATTCGTTCAAGCGTTTGATCTTGTGTGGCCAAAAACATCATTGCCTCACGTTCGCGATCAAGGACCACTTGCTCTGAAACGCGCTCGGGTTCACTTAAATCTCCACCAGTTAAGACTTTAACAATTTGAGTTGCAATCACCTCATCATATTCACCAATCACTCCTCCTTCTCTCATCAAGTAAAGTCCGGATTTGAGTGCACTGTAGAGTCGCTCGCCATATAGTATTACGCTTTGCTGTCGTGGAGGCTGATAATTTCTAGACAAGGTGAGTACCAATTGCTTTGCTTCGGCAATCAAGCGGTCTTTATTCATAACAATCACATCACTCTCTCTTAAATATCCTAGTTCTTTAGCTTCAAACGCTGAGGTAGATACTTTTGCCATACCAATAGTCATTAGTGTCCTTTGGATAAATGGTAAGGGATCAAATTCGCGCTTGAGTCCTAAATCATGAGGGACATTCTCAAAGGTTCTCAATAACATTTCTTTTGTTCCACCTCCGGCAGGAATTAAACCAACTGCAACCTCGACAAGACCCATATAGGTTTCATGTGCTGCGCACACCATATCGGCATGAAGACATACTTCGCTTCCGCCGCCAAACGTAACACCAAACGGTGCTGCGACTACCGGCTTGGGCATATATTTTAATGCCATATTCGCGTCCTGAAACTCCTTTAAAAAACGCTCAACTTTATCTTCCTTTCCTTCAAGCAGTGTCTTGACAATTAATTTCAGATTTGCGCCTGCGGAAAAATGCTCGCCATTATTACCAATTACCAATCCTTTGCATGCATCATTTGTGCTTGCCTCTTCTGCCGCAGTATACATCATAGAAATGGCATCTAAACCAATCGTATTCATTTTTGAATGAAACTCCAAGCACCACACGCCGTCTCGCATGTCAATCAAGCTTGCCTCACTGTTCTCTTCAATAACATGTCCTGTATCTTTTAGGTCTTTGAGAATAATAACCCCTTCTGGTCTGTTTAATTTCTCATACTGTCTGTTATTACAACCAAAAAAGTATGTTGTTCCATTTTCGCTAAAATAAAATGACTTACGCTTGGTCTTTAACACATCGTTAGCAAGTGCGGGAACTGGTTGTTTATTTTTCTCTAAGAGCTTAACTACTTCAGATACACCTAAGGCATCCCAGATTTCAAACGGGCCTAACTCCCATAAAAATCCTTTTTTCATGGATAGATCAACGGCAACAATATCATCAGCAACTTCAGACACATATTCAGCTGCATGAGATAAAGTGGATAAAAGCGTTTTTTGAAGATATGATGCTACGCGGTCTTCCCCATTGATAAGAAACTTGATTCGCTGGGCAGTATCTATGATCTTTTTCCCTTGCTTAATGCTTTTGAACTTTGGCTTTTTCCGCGGATGATACTCCAGGGTTTGAGGATCAACAGCCAGTATTTTACTCTTTTGTCCTTCTCGCTTGATTTTTTCATAAAATCCTTTTCCTGCCTTTTGTCCGATCCATCCGTTAGCAACCAATTGATTGACAAACTCAGGAAGAACCAGTGTTTCTTTATAAAAGTCGTCGGGAAGCGCTTCATGAAGATTGTTTACCACGCTGGCGACTATATCAATTCCCACCACATCAAGAGTGCGAAAGGTTGCACTCTTAGGCCAACCAATGGCCTTGCCCGTAATCGTGTCAACCTCTTCAATACTATAGCCATCTTCTATCATTGCAGAGATATTCTTTACTACGCCAGGGATCGCAATACGATTGGCAATAAAGCCAGGAACATCATGCGCAATAACTACGGTTTTACCAAGTCTTTGATCACAAAAATCACTGATATACGCCAACACTTCTTTACTGGTCTCATTCGTAGGAATCATCTCTACAATAGCCTGATAGCGCGGGGGGTTAAAAAAGTGTGTTCCTAAAAAATTCTTGCGTAGATCATCAGGTAATACTTGAGCTAACGTAACCAAGGGAATTCCTGACGTATTTGAACTAATAATGGTATCGGGGGAAACTATATCAGCTACCTGACGGAAAAGTTTATGTTTAATATCTACCTTTTCAACCACTGCCTCTATAACCCAATCTACGTCCTTTAGTTTTTCAAGATCGTCATTCCACTCAACATTTTCAAGTTTTTCTCGCGAATCACTAAAACTGCCAATCTCGATCAATTTGGCAAATTCAGACAACGCAAATGGGGTCGGATTTAACGACTTTGCCATTGCCAGTCCTTTGAGCACAAGAGAATTTCTATTTGCTGCATCTTCGAGTTCATCACTATCAAACTCCCAGTCAGGAATCACATCTAAAAGTAACACGTCGCATCCGGCATTAACAAGATGGGCAGCAATTTGGCTTCCCATCACACCAGCGCCTAACACACCGACTTTTCTGATACTTGTCATTTTCTACTCCTTTTTGTAATGAACGTTTACATCCGCGATGTGCAAGATGTAATCGTATTATATCAATTGTGGATATTGTGTCAATGCTTATTGACATATTATGTTACTATATGGTATAATAATATTAAATCTGTTCAATACAAAATAGGAGGAAATTAATATGCGTGCACGACCTGCTTTCTTCATTGTTGTTGGTGCCGGACTTATAATCGGAGCTGCTCTAGGATATGTGCCTGCTACCATACCAATCGCATTTATCGCAACTCCTGTAGGTATAAAAATACAAGCATGGTGGCGTAAATCAAGGAGAGAAAAAAAGACCATATCGTAATAAGAGATATGGTCTATTTTTTTATCCAAAAGCAAAAGGATAGCATTCGCTATCCTTGTAAGGCAATTTTGATTACGTCTGGACGTTGCAATGTGTTAACTGAAGCAATGTCGAGCGCCTCGGCTACTAATAAAAGCAGCTCATCTCTAGTTGCTAAAATCACCTTTTTAGAATTTTGTTTTTGCAAACGGTGCGCATCAGTCAAAATCTTGATATCAGTTTGTCCAATAAGGTCATAAACGGTTATCTTAAAATAATCTATCGCCTGCTTGTCTCTGGTGGCCTTTCTTTTGAAAAATTTGCGCAGTTTCTCCTGGCCTTCGTTGCTGAAGTCTCTTAATTGCATCCGGGTAATTTTTTCTTTTACATCAGTTTCTTTTGATTTAAAACGACGCCACTTATTTTGCTTACGCATTTGGAAAAGCATCTTTTTCACCAGTTTTGCCTGTTTTCGAACATAGGGACCTCCTCTTACTGACCCCTTGCGACTAATTTTCTTAATTTGCCATGAAACAGCAGATGGAATATAGACATTGAAAAAATGTGTTAAGCAATGTCTCTCTTTATATTTGAGAAGAATAGAAGTGTCAACAATAATTAATGGCTCGGTAAAGATTTGCTTTTCTTGATAATCAGCAAGCGAACAACATTCTGATTCTGACACGTAACCCCCTTTCTTGTTTGTTTGGAAATTTATTGATCAAAGAACCAACCTGTATTATCAATAGTATATCACATTTTACTGTCTATGTCAATAGCACTTGCTTTTTTATTTGTTAATGATATAATCTACATATAGTTTTTTTTATACAGAGGAAGGAGGAAACATGAAAAGATATGTAATTGACCCCAAACTTTTCCAAGAAGCACAGCAAAATGCTGTTATCACAATGAGCACACTTATATCCAAAAATAACACGATAGAAGGTGCAGGAATCATTATTTCAGAAAATAAAGTCCTTGTGCCACTTCACTGTACCACAGGCAAAACAGTAGTTGTCAAAGATGGAAGAACATATCCGGCGAGAAATGAAGGTTCTTTTCTAGGCGAAGCAGAGATAGCAGTACTCACGATAAACAATTCTGCATTTCATAAACCTAATCTAAAAATAGGACCTAATCTTGAACAAGGAGAATTTGTTTTTTGGACCGCACCATTTAACAAATTTAAAAAACCAGTATTTAGTGGATATATTACTACCTCAAGTATTGGCGATGATGATATGGTGTACTATTATGTTGATGGCATTGTTATCCCGGGTATGTCTGGAGCCGGCGTATATAACTATAGAGGTGAATTAGTTGGTATGCTCAAGGGCATTCAAACGTATAATGAGGCGAAAATGGGCATTATATTACCGGTTACCTATCTTTTGCCATTTATTTACTCATACAGAGAAGATTTACGTCCGCCAAAAGCAGAAGCATAAAATTGCATATTAAAAAGACCGCTTCATATACAGTGAGTGGTCTTTTTATTTGACTCTTGCTTTTTTTATTTTGTGTGTTACTATAATTCCTAAGGGCGAATCAAATAGAAAAGTTTACTTTTATATTTGTGAGCCCTGACGGAATTTCAAGCTTTGCTTATATATATGCTATTTGACATTTTATTAATGACGCGGGGTAGAGCAATTGGCAGCTCGCCAGGCCCATAACCTGGAGGTTGAGGGTTCGAGTCCCTCCCCCGCAATATGGCCCTTCATTGCCTAAAGCAATGGAGGGCAACTTGGCAGGGTAGCTCAGCGGTAGAGCACCAGTATCATAAACTGGCCGTCACGGGTTCAAATCCCGTCCCTGCTACTCTCAAAAAAGCGAGATCATTGCCTCGCTTTTTTGGTTGGGGAAAAGTGGTGTTGACAAGAACGAACATTTGTGTTATAATGGACAATGAAAGTGAAAGAGAGGTTCTTTCATAAATATCACTCCAAACAAAAGGGAGGAAAACATGAAAAAGTTTATCGAGTTGCTTCTAGTCGCAATACCTGTAAGGTTTTATCGGGATTTTCTTTGTAAAGATGCAGGACATATCTGCAGGGACTGTTTTATGCGAAAAGGCTATTATTTATGGTACATGGATTCTTTCGGTGAAAAAAGGCCAGGGTTGTAACTCTGGCCCTTTTTTAAGAAATAGTGTGCAGCAGGGTGGGGTAGATTAGAGCTTAAACCCCAAGAGTAAGGGCTACCTCACTTTTCAATCGCTGCCAAACCATTAATTCTCTCATAATCTGGTTCCCCCAGTAGTAGAGCATAGCTCACTACGGGGCAGGCAACTAAATCCCACGAGGTCTATTTTTTTATTTAAAACAAAAAACGGCGTGCATTTATTTGCAGCCGTCTTTTTTTATCAGTTTTTTCCAAGTCATTGCTGGTATGTAATTCTCTAAAATTTCAATAAAATCTTGTACAAGTGTCGGGCCGCTCAATGTTTTCATCAATCTCCCGTCTACAAATATCGGAGCTTTCGGATCTTCTCCCGTGCCAGGCAATGAGATTCCAATATCAGCATGTTTTGACTCGCCTGGTCCATTTACCACACATCCCATAACTGCAATATTTAAATCTTCAACGCCTGGATATCTTTCTTTCCATTGCGGCATTTGTTTTGCAATATATGTGGTAATCTCCTCTGCCATTGCCATAAAAAAGGTGCTGGTTGTGCGTCCACATCCTGGACACGCAGCAACTGAAAGCATAAAATTTCGTATGCCCAGTGATTGAAGCACATGCTGGCATATATATACCTCTGTTGTGCGATCCTCGTCTGGGGCAGGGGTTAGTGAAGCTCGAATCGTATCCCCTATTCCTTCCGAGAGCAAACAGGTCAATGCCGCAGTTATGGCAACAATACCTTGTAAGCCCATACCAGCCTCGGTGAGCCCGATATGAAGCGGATAATCACAGCGGCTCGCAAGTACCCGATTAACGGTAACAACATCTGAAACTGACGAAAGTTTTGCGCTCACCACAATTTTATTATGAGCAAATCCGAGTTTTTCTGCCTGCTGTGCTGATTCTAATACACTTTCTACCACCGCATCCAAGAGCACCGTATGGGAATCCTGTGGACTCTGACGTTTTGCATTTTCATCCATGAGACGCGTCAAAAGCTGTTGATCAATTGATCCCCAGTTCACCCCAATGCGTACGGGCTTATTGTTTTTGATCGCAACCTCGATGATCTGTTGAAAATGCGGATCACGGTTCTTGCCCGCACCAACATTTCCTGGATTAATACGGTACTTATCTAAAGTCTTCGCACATTCAGGAAAATCACGCAATAAAATATGTCCGTTATAATGAAAATCGCCGATTAAAGGCACATCTATATCCTGATCTATTAATGCCTTTTTTATCTCTGACACCGTTGCTGCGGCTTGCTTGGTATTTACGGTAATACGCACCAACTCAGACCCTGCTTCAAAAAGCTCTCTTATCTGCTTAACCGTAGATTTAACATCTGCCGTATCAGTATTGGTCATTGATTGAACCCGTATCGGGTTATCTCCACCAATACCAACATCACCGACCATAACAACTTGAGAAACGCGTCTTGTATATGTATTCATTTCCTCTTCCTCTCTGCTTCTTTTCGAAGCCGTTTTAAGGCAGGAGAAGCAAAAGTTATATCTTCATCTATGCCTTGAAGCTCCTCAATATCATCTGCGCCAAACTCTCGAAGCTTATCAACTACCGCTTGGAGTATACGCTCTGGCGTTGATGCTCCTGAACTTACCCCTATTACGTTCTTATCTTTTAATTGATCTTTGTTCAAACCATTCGCATCCTCAATAAAATAGGTGGGAACACCGCAGGAAACAGCAACCTCAAACAAACGATTGGTATTAGAACTCCTCTCTTGAGATCCGACAATATATATGATATCAGAAACCTTTGCAAGATTTTTTACTGCATCCTGTCTATACTGTGTTGCATAGCAGATATCTGAAGTCTGTGGCCCTATAATAGGGGGGAAACGTTTTTTAAGAGTCTGGATTATCTCTTTGGTCTCATCAACACTCAGAGTTGTCTGTGTTACGTACGCTACTTTTAATGGATTAGAAACAACAACACGTTCTGCTTCCTCAACTGACCCTACTACAACCACGTGATCAGGTGCCTCACCCGTCACCCCTATTTCCTCAGGATGTCCTTCGTGGGCAATATAAATAATAGTATAATCATCTCGTGCCCAACGCTTAACTTCAAGGTGAACCTTGAGTACCAAGGGACACGTTGCATCAAGAATATCCAGATACTTTTCACGCGCTTCATCCCATACGGTTGGCGCTACGCCATGAGCACGTAACACTACTTTTGCTCCTCGCGGTATATGTTTGATTTCCTCAACAAATACAGCTCCTTTTTGTGCCAATGGCTCAATCGCATGTCTATTATGAACAATCCAGCCATATACATAAACTGGCGAACCATACACTTTAAGCGCAAGATCTACTACCTCAATTGCCTGATCAACACCTGCACACGGACCTTGTGGTTTTGCTAATTTAACTTGCATGGAATCCTCCTTTCTCAATGATCTAATTCCTACATACCATATCAAAAATATGATATGGTGTCAATGCTCTTGACAAAAACTTTGATTTGTGGCAGACTATATACAAAGTTCATTCACATACATAAACCAAACAATCAAGGAGGAACACATGATGTGGAAAAAGTACTTTGGTGCAATACTGGTCATAAGTATTTTCTTTGCCTGCAGCTTTGATAGCCCGACGAAACCAACGCAAGAACAACCGGAAACAGTACTGAATGATACAACGCGCTATATTATAACATTTGAAACAGCCGAGGGCGCCGATATAGCAGAGATGATTTTTACGACCTTATTTGGCTATAACATCTTTTACGTTGCTACAGAAATCCACAGCCTTATTGTTGATATGCCGCGGTTAAAAACATTGTCAAAAACAGTTTCAAGTCCGGGAGGAAGTTTTCGTCTTGAAAAGGTCACAGGAGAGCTACGCGCAACCTTTACAACTGCAAGTGGTGATGAATTTAATGCAATGTATGTAGAGGAAGATGATCCAAAAATGTATTGGCAGCTCAATACTGATACATATGAACTCCAGGGAGATACCAGCTGGCTTTGGCATATCAATATGATTCAAGCAGATCAATCATGGAATGCTGGTTTTAAAGGAGATGGAGTAACAACCATCTATACTGATGGAGGATTATGTCCTGACTATCAATCACATCCAGCATTTGCTGCCATTGATACCTCTATATCATTTAACCCCTATACTGATTCAACTGATATAGAGGCAGACAAATACGAAACAAACCATGGATCTCTTGTTTTCTATTTAGGAGTAGGACAACCTTATCCTTATCAAGAAAACCAGTACTTGAGTGGTGTAGCTCCTGGGAGCAGAGCTGGATTGGTTAAACTATTTGAAATGCCGTGGGCGTCTCGGGCAATGGCAATTAAAGCAACTGATATCGCCATCGACTTTAACCCGGACGTCATCTCAATGAGCTGGGGCGGCGGCGGAAAATCACCCACACTTCAATTACTTTTTGAAAAAGCTTATGAAAAAAGAATTGTACTGGTGGCCGCTGCTGGAAATGATGATGATTCTCCTGTACTGTATCCTGCGGGCTATTCCCAGGTCATTGCAGTCGGCGCTGTTTACGGTAATGGAGAAAAAGCATATTTTAGTAATTATGGACAAGACCTTGAAATTATGGCGCCAGGAGTAAATGTTACATCATTTTATGGTTGTGAAATTGGAGCAGCTTCTGGAACCTCTGTGTCAACGCCTTTGGTTGCAGGAGCAATAGCACTGTATATTCAAAAGTATAGGCAGATCAGAAATAATGCTTATACTAGACCATCGCTTCTGATGCTTCGCTATCATTTACACAATTCTGCAGAAAAAGAAAATATGGGCAATAACGACTGGACTAATTACATGGGCTTTGGAATCGTAAAAGCCATGAATTTATTAGCGCAACTTTGATTAGCAAACGTCATAAAAAGCTCTCATCGCACTATTGATGAAGAGCTTTTTACTTTTGATATATAATGCAAAACTACTTTTGGTGTAAAATGTTGAATCGTTTTGTCAAAAATTCTATGACAAAAACTGCAAGGATGGCAGTAACAATCCCGCCTACAATATCAATGGGGTAATGAACACCAACAAATATTCTGCTTAACCCAACTAAAAAAGCAGGGATTAATAAAATTAAGCCAAACTTTTTCCAATCAACTAATACGCTGAATACCATGACAAACGCAAGAGAGGTATGCCCTGAGGGAAAAGAATAGTCAGTAGGAGGAACGAAAAACTTTGTTAATTGATAAATTTCATTATGCGTTATAAACGGGCGAGGACGAGCGACGACTTGATTGGTTATATATTCAACAAGAGCGACAAGAATAACCGCGCTTATGATTTTAACTGCCATGATACCAATTTTTTTTCTTTTTTTTGAGAAAAAATATACCCCAAAAATAATAAGAGGAAGGGCATAAATTAAAAAATCAGAAAATATAATGCCTATCATATCAAGCCACAACCACTTGCCTGCAAAGCTATTAATAAATGTAAGTAAAGAATAATCCATTATTCGCCTACTACTTTAACAATTAAAGTCCTCTCACGAGATCGGTTATCAAAATCGCATAGTACAACATTCTCCCACGTACCTAAGGTCATTTTACCTTTGCTGATCGGAACAGCTAACGATGGTCCGATTAAACTGGCGCGCAGATGTGAAAATCCATTATCATCGCCCCAGGTTGCACCATGGTGATACTGTTTATTCTTTGGTATAATCTTTTCTAACAATTCTTCAAAATCTTTAACTAAATTCGGCTCATGTTCAATCGTAGTAATCGCCGAGGTCGAGCTCGTACTAAAAACCACGACAATCCCCTCTTTTATTTTGGAATCAGATACAATATCACTAACGCGATCGGTTATATCAACAACATCGCAAAACCCTTTGGTTGAAACACTGATTTCTTCTTGATATGTCATATATATTAGTCTATTATAAAAATAAACACTTAACAACTGGTATTTTCTTTGATACAATCATACCATGGCAAAAATAACTAAACAACACATTATCAAAGCTCTTCAGCAATGTATTGATCCTGAACTTCGCATTGATATATGGAGCTTAGGGTTAATTTATGACATTCGTATAAAAACGAAAGATAAACAAACCATTGTTGATATTACGGCGACCTTAACCACGCCTGCATGCGCGCTTGGCCCTCATATCTTACAAGACATTACCACTAACGTAGAAAAAATATCTGGTGTTAAACAATGCAATGTGGTCATTACCTTTGAGCCGCGCTGGACGCCAGAGAAAATGACTGAAGAAGCAAAAGCACAATTAGGATTTTTATAAAGGTCTTGACACTTTTAGCCAATTCTTCTATACTACTAAGGTAACTAACAAATAAAAGGAGAAACACTATGGCACAATCGAAAAGTAACGTACTCACGGTCAATTACCAATCAAAAGATGCTCCGCAAACGTTTGTACGATCACTGAAAAGTACTGGCTTTGCGGTTATCTCAAATCATGGAATTAAACACTCGCTGATTACCAAAGTATATAATGAATGGAAAAAATTCTTTGCAAGCACGGCAAAACATGACTATTTGCGTGATAAAGGAAAACAGGCTGGCTATTTCCCTTTTCTCTCTGAAAATGCAAAAGGATATTCTAAAAAGGATCTGAAAGAATTCTATCACTTCTATCTCTGGGGACGATTGCCGAAAGGAATGAGCAACGCCACGAAAAAACTGTTTAAGCAATTGGTCGCGTGCGCTGCAACGCTTCTTCAATGGACAGAAGAACAAACACCTGAAACTGTACGATCGCAATTTTCTATGCCACTTCCTGAAATGATCAAGGGGAGCAACCGAAATCTCCTCAGAATTATCCACTATCCGCCGCTCACCGGGAAAGAAGAGGAAGGCACGGTACGAGCAGCTGCCCATGAAGATATTAATCTTTTGACCGTACTCGTTGCGGGAACACAAATCGGACTTCAGGCACAAGATCTTGAAGGAAACTGGCATATGGTCTCCTGTGACCCGGGAATGCTGGTGGTAAATGCTGGTGATATGCTCAAAATGTGCTCAGGCGGCTATTATCCCTCAACCAAACACCGTGTTATCAATCCAACAGGTGAAGATGCAAAAAAATCTCGATATTCTATGCCGCTCTTCCTCCATCCGCGTGATGAGGTCAGACTTTCCAAGACCCATACAGCCAAGAGTTATCTATTAGAACGGCTGGAAGAAATTGGCTTGAAAAAATAAAGTACTAAAATAAAAAAGAAATAAAAAAGACTCTGATTACTATATCAGAGTTTTTTTCTTGACGTAGGTAGGTGTATATGCTATACTAAATCTGTTCTTTTCAAAAACATCAACAGGGAGGTAGTAACGATGAAAAGTAATGAAGTTGTTACCTTGCGTCGTGATTGTGAAGGAACATTGATTCCTGCAGGCACTAAAGTTGCTCTCAGGAAAGGTCACGAGGTGAGAATCACCCAATCGCTTGGAGGAAACTATACAGTAGTTATCCATGATAATATGGTACGTATTGATAGCAAAGATGCTGATGCGCTTGGAAAAGAACCTATAAGTTCATCAAAGGGCATCAAGCTAACAGGTAATAGAACGATTGAGGAATTAGTATGGGAACAGATGAAAACGTGCTATGATCCTGAAATTCCGGTCAACATTGTTGATCTCGGCCTCATCTACTCTTGTGAAATCAAACAGTTGTCAGACCACGGAAACAAGGTAGAGATAAAAATGACACTAACCGCTCCTGGCTGCGGCATGGGAAATATTATTGCGGATGAGGTTAAGAATAAGGTTCTATCCATACCTGGTGTTACCGAAGCAAGTGTAGAGCTGGTCTGGGATCCGCAATGGAATCAAAGTATGATGTCTGAAACAGCTAAACTTCAACTCGGGATGTTATAACAATTCAAACATATTGCTCTGATATCCACACAACCTCCTCTTGATTTTTTTCACTATGTGTGCTATAGTATTACTGCTCTTTAAAACCAAAACATGAAAGGGAAAAAATAATGAGTAATAAAAAGAAGAAAACCGCTGGCAAGCCTCAAGTCACGATATCTCCAAAGGATTACAAGGGAAAGGTTAATCCAGATTGGTGTGTCGGATGTGGAGATTTTGGTGTCTTGAACGCCTTTCAAAAGGCGTGTTCAGAACTTGGACTCCCGTCCCATAAGATTCTAGTGGTTAGTGGTATCGGCTGTTCCTCAAATTTCCCTGGATTTTTCAACTCCTACGGTATGCATACACTTCATGGCCGTCCCCTCCCCGTGGCCACAGGCGCTAAACTTGCCAATCATGAACTGACCGTAATCGTTACTGCCGGTGACGGAGATGGTTATGGGATTGGTGGTAACCATTTTACACACACTGCGCGTCGAAATATTGATCTCACCTACCTGGTCATGAACAACCAGATCTACGGACTCACCACCGGCCAGATATCTCCCACGAGTCGTATGGGAATGAAGACCAAGAGCACGCCATACGGAAGCGTGGAATTACCCGTTAACCCCCTTACGTTAGCTATCATGGGCGGAGCCACCTTTGTGGCTCGAGCCTACAGTAGTGAGGGCAGCTACTTCGTAAACCTTATAAAACAGGCAATTCAGCATAAAGGCTTTTCCTTTATTGATATATTCAGCCCTTGCGTCACCTATAATCACGAGAATACTCATACATTCTTTAAGCAACGGATAAAGCACTTGGAAGACGAGGGTCACGACCCCACTGACTGGAAAACAGCATGCGAGAAGGCCATGATCTGGGGGGATGAAATCTATACCGGGCTCTTCTTACAAAACACAGAGAGACGGACACTTGAGCAATTGGAACCGATTCTTGACAAAGGAGGACCTCTTGCACATCGGTCACTCGGCCTTACTGAAGCGCAGTCTTCAAAAATCATTGAGAAGCTAATGTAGGGAGAGAGTAGGATTTAGAATAAACCCCGCTTCAGCTAAAACTGATGGCGGGGTTTTCCTTTTTACTTGTCCACACAACCTCCTCTTGATTTTTTTCACTATGTGTGCTATACTATATGTGCTCTTTGAAAACTGGCTCACCTCGTATGAGGCGAACCACAAAATATAAGGAGGTTATGTCATGACCTTTATTATCACTGAACCATGTATTGGCGTGTGTGATACTGCATGTGTGGATGTATGCCCGGTTGATTGTATTCATTTTGACGTGGACGAGAAAGATGCCGGACAAAAAATGAAAGAAATGAAAGCAGCAGATCCGAATGTGGACCTAGAAAAACTTCAGCTGTTTATTGATCCTGAAGAATGTATTGACTGCGCTGCATGTGAACCAGAGTGTCCGGTAGAAGCCATCTTTCCCGAAGATGAAGTCCCTGATGTATGGAAAGACTTTATTAAGATGAACTATGAGGCCTTTGGTCAAGAGGCCCCGTAATGGTAAAAAAGAAAGCTCATTCACACTATAAGGATGTGCCTGAATGCGTTGATAAAATTGGTACCAAGAAAAAAAGACCACGGCTTATGGCAGTGGTTGACGAAGATAGCTGCACCGGATGTCAGGTATGTATTCCATTTTGTCCTGTTGACTGTATTGAAACGGTCCCGTATGAAAAGTACGATATCCCTATCCCGCCGGTTCAAATCAGATTTGATGAATGTATTGGATGTCAAATCTGCGCACGGGTATGCACTAAGCTTACCTGGGACGCCATTCGGATGATTCCCACAGACGAATTTGAACAAACCTATGGTATTAAAATATCTGATAAAGGCCCGCAATAAAATAAAACTATTGTGAGGCCTTTTCTTTTTTTAATACTGTGCTATACTGTGTATAGATTCTTTGAAAACAAATATGAAAGGAGATAACAAATGGCAAAAGATGGATCTGGTAATATAATTGTTGCGCCTCTCAATAAACTTCTGAATTGGGCTCGCTCAACCTCGCCCTGGTATTTCCAGTTCGGTTTAGCGTGCTGTGCGATTGAGATGATGGCAACGGCTGCCTCCCGACACGATTTAGAACGTATTGGTATGATGCCTCGCTCCTCGCCCCGCCAGGCAGATGTTATGATTGTTGCCGGAACGGTTACCATGAAAATGGCGCTTCGAATAAAACGGCTGTACGAACAAATGGCAGAGCCAAAATATGTGGTCTCTATGGGGAGCTGCGCTACCAGCGGCGGCCCGTACTGGCAGTATGGGTATCATGTGCTCAAGGGTGTTGATTTGGTAATTCCCGTTGATGTGTATGTTCCTGGTTGTCCACCACGGCCTGAACAGCTTATTGAAGGTCTTCTGCGGTTGCAGGAAAAAATTCAAAAAGAACGACCAGTTCAGGAAATAATTGTGCCCAACATCAAGGAAATACTCAAGAAAAAGAAAAACAAGGAGAAAAAAAAATGAATGGGGTAAAACAATATTTTACAAATATCTGGCAAGCGATAACCACCCTCTCTGCAGGTATGCGCGTTACTATGAGGCATTTACTCCATGCTCGCAAAGGAATTGTCACTCTTCAATATCCTGAAGAACGCTGGCCTCGACCTGAAAGAAATATTGGATTCCCAGAACAAGACTATAATGTGATTCGCTCACGTCTGCATGTTGATATGGATGACTGTATTGGATGCTTAAAATGTGAGCGGGTATGTCCAGTTGATTGCATCAAAATTGAAACCGTTAAAGTTGATAAAGGTGTTGATATTCCTGATGCTGGCCATACGGGTATCACCTCACACGGAACACAGAAACGACTGCTCGTTACCCGATTTGATATTGATATGACCGAATGCTGCTACTGTAATCTCTGTGTATATCCTTGTCCGGAAGAGTGTATTTATATGGTGGGCGGCCCGAATGCTGACAAATATCCTCTAGATTATGAATTTTCAGAATACGATAGGGCTGACATGATCTACCGATTTGCAAAACCAGAAACTAAACCATGGGCAAAAGAGAATCTGCCTGAATAATAAAAACCCTGTATCAAACCGATATCAGGGTTTTCTTTTTTTTATACTATGGTATACTAAACCTGTTCTTTTGAAATCTAAGAATGGAGGGGAAAATCTATGACAAAAACGAAAGAAAAAACTCAAGAACCAATCCTTGAAGGAGTTACCCTAACTGAACAAGCTGCCCAACAGATTAAGAAGGTAAAAAAAGAAGATGAGGGAGAATACCTTCGCGCATCAGTAACTGGGGGTGGATGTTCTGGCCTAAACTATCAACTTACCTGGGATAGTACGCTCAACGAATTTGATAAACAATTCGAAAGTCACGGCATTACCATTGTCGTGGATCTGAAATCTCTGCTCTACCTCAAAGGCATGGAAATTGATTACTCCACTGATATGCTCTCGGGAGGATTTCAATTCAGAAATCCTAATGCCACAAGAACATGCGGTTGCGGAACATCATTTTCCGTATAAAAATAGAAAGAAAAGTCCCTTACAATCAGGGGCTTTCTTTTTTTATATAGTATGCTATACTATTATATATGTTCTTTAGAATCTATAATATAAGGAGATACACTCATGCGTACCACGAAAAAACAAGCACAAGCGTTAGCAGAAGAACAAGAACAATACAAATATGGATTTGTTACTGATATTGAAGAAGAAAGCATTCCTGCCGGACTTAATGAAGATATTATTCGACTGATCTCTCTAAAAAAGAACGAGCCTGAGTTTATGTTACAATGGCGGCTCAAGGCCTATCAAAGGTGGTTGAAAATGAAAGAACCAACATGGGCAAACGTCAAATACCCCAAAATTGACTATCAACGTATTGTCTACTACGCTGCGCCAAAGCAGCAAAAACAACTCCAAAACCTTGACGAAGTTGACCCAGAACTCCTGAAAACCTATGAAAAACTCGGTATTCCCTTAGAAGAACGAAAACGACTTTCTGGTGTAGCGGTGGATGCAATTTTTGACAGTGTCTCGGTCGCCACAACGTTTAAACAAGAACTTGAAAAACACGGTGTTATTTTTTGCGCTTTTTCTGAGGCAGTTGAAAAACATCCTGATTTGATTAAACAATACCTTGGTTCAGTCGTCCCGTATAATGACAACTTTTTTGCAACACTTAACTCAGCAGTATTTAGTGATGGATCATTTTGTTACATTCCTAAAGGGGTACGCTGTCCTATGGAGCTCTCAACATATTTCCGTATGAATGCAGCAATGGCTGGTCAGTTTGAACGAACCCTTATTATTGCTGAAGAAGATAGTTATGTAAGCTATTTAGAAGGATGCTCAGCGCCGATGCGAGATGAAAATCAGCTCCACGCTGCGGTGGTTGAATTAATTGCACTCAAAAATGCTGAAATCAAATACTCGACCATTCAAAACTGGTATCCCGGCGATAAGAAAGGAAAAGGAGGCATTTATAACTTTGTTACCAAGCGCGGTATCTGTCGAGGCGACAATGCTAAAATTTCTTGGACACAAGTTGAAACCGGATCTGCGATTACCTGGAAATATCCAAGCGTGATTCTCAAAGGGAACAATACCACGGGAGAATTTTTTTCAGTCGCACTTACCAATAACTATCAGCAAGCAGATACCGGAACCAAGATGATACATATTGGAAAAAATACTAAAAGCACGATCATTTCCAAAGGCATCTCAGCCGGTCATGGACAAAACACCTACCGCGGCAAAGTACAAATCATGAAAGGTGCACATAACGCACGTAATTACTCTCAGTGTGATTCAATTCTTATCGGCGACAAGTGTGGTGCACACACTTTCCCCTATATTGATGTTCGAAATCCAACCGCGCAAATGGAACATGAAGCATCAACTTCAAATATTGGTGATGATCAACTATTCTACTGTGCGCAACGCGGCATTAGTACTGAAGATGCAGTTAACATGATTGTCAATGGATTTTCTAAAGAAGTATTTCGCGAATTACCTATGGAATTTGCAGTCGAAGCCCAACGGCTTCTTGAAGTGAGTATGGAAGGGAGTATTGGATAAAAAAATAAAAAACCCTGAATCAAAATGATATCAGGGTTTTTTGAAAAAACTATTTAAAAAAATATTCGACCCACAACTTAATATTAGAATTCTTTTTACCAAAATAATTATTATTTACACCAGAGCTTTCCCGCTCGTCGTCATCTTCAAGTATGACAACGACCTCCTCACCTGGCTTTGATAGACCAAACTTAAGCCGGGCTTGTTTTTCCTTGTAGTATTCAGTCTTTCTTTTTAACAGCTCGTCAATTAACTCTTGGTTCTCTGCCTCAAGTGTTTGAATTCGTACTTCTTTTCGTACTAATTCTTTTTTCAAAGACAAACGGTACGTAATTTCACGGCCCAATGAAACAAGACCAAAAATCAAAAGCAAAATTAATACATATGAAAATGTTTTTGAAGAAATAACTCGCTTTAAAAATGATGATTTTGTCATATTATTTTCAAGTGAGTGAGTGAAATGCAAAAATTTGTATTTTTGCATTTCCGAACGAACGCAGGAAACAAGGTTCCCTTATTTTTTTATAATTTCCCAATATGCCTCAGGAGGAATATTAACCTTGCCTAATTTTACTAATTTTTTCTTTCCTTTTTTTTGCTTTGCTAATAATTTCTTTTTCCGGGTTACATCACCACCGTAGAGCTTTGCCGTTACATCCTTGCGCAATGGCGGAATTCTTTCTGATGCTAAAATCCTTCCTCCTATTGCTGCTTGAATCTTAACCTCAAACAACTGCCGCGGTAAAATCTGTTTTAATTTTTTAACAACGTTTCGCCCCTCTCTATACGCCTCATCTTTATATACCATACTCGACAGCTGATCAACCGGCTCTCCTGCTACTAAAATATCACGCTTAACGACGTCAGCTGATCTATATTCTAAAAACTGATAACTATATGAAGCATATCCCTGGCTCACGCTTTTTAGCTCATCATAAAAACCAGTCAAAAGCAAAAATAAGGGCATATGATAATGAAGGAGCGCTCGCTGATATAAATCTTTATCTGCTCCGCCAATATATTCTAAAGATATAAATTTAACTCGCTTCTCTTTTTGCCCGCCAATATTTGAGAGCCAATCCATAATTGAACCAATATATGCTTTTGGTGTAATAATATCTATCTTCATCCATGGCTCTTCAATATATGAGATAGTGCTTGGGTCAGGAAGCTCAAGCGGAGAATGAACAACCTCATACTCATCATCCCCTTTTTTAAACACATGATATGCAACGCTGGGGGTTGATATAATGATTTCAAGATCATACTCTCGTTTGAGCCGTTCGCGCACAATATCCATATGCAGTAACCCTAAAAACCCGGCACGAAACCCAAAACCAAGTGCAGGAGAATGCATAGCCTCATATATCAAACTCGCATCATTTAACTTAAGCCTTGCCAAACCTTGGCGCAGATTTCCTTTATCAGTTCCTGCTTTTGGATAAAGGCCGGCAAATACTACTTGCTGCGGTGTGACATATCCTGCTAATGGTTTAATTGACTGATTGTTATGTGCAATCGTATCGCCAACCCGGCATTTTTCAATATCTTTTAATCCCGTGATAATATAGCCTATCTCTCCTGCTTCTAAGACATCTTTCTTTTTCAGATCCGGTGAAAAAATACCAACTTCTTGAACCTCAGAAAATGCATTGCTTGCTAAAAAGGTAATGTTTTCTTCTGATCTCACGTTGCCATCAAATATGCGTACATACGCAATCACGCCTTTGTATTCATCAAAGTATGAATCAAAAATAAGAGCCCGAAATGGGCTTTTTATATTATCTGGAGGCGGCGGAACCTTATCAACAATAGTTGCTAAAACGTCCTCAACTCCAGTCCCCTCTTTTGCTGAAATACAGATAATTTCTTTCTCACGTATTTTTAAAAGATTCGCAAGCTCTTTTTTTCTCTCATCAATATCAATATTTTCTAAATCAATCTTATTAATCACCGGAATAATAACTAAATTCTGTTTTTGTGCTAAATATAAATTCGCCAAGGTTTGTGCCTGAATCCCTTGGCTTGCATCAACTAATAAAATGGCACCCTCGACTGCTGCTAATGAGCGCGAAACTTCATAGGAAAAATCAACATGACCAGGAGTATCGATCAGGTTCAGAACATAATCCTTCCACATCATAGTGGCTGGTTGAAGCTTAATCGTAATCCCTCGCTCTCGCTCAAGCGGCATTCTATCAAGATATTGCGGCTCCATTTTTTCTTTAGGGACAGTTTTGGTTAATTCTAAAAACCTATCAGCTAAAGTTGATTTTCCATGGTCCACGTGAGAAATAATACAGAAATTTCGAATGCTTGAACTCGCCATACCTCAATAGTATGAGATTTAGGAGACGATGTCAATAAATATAAAAGACGCCCATGCTTATTATTTGCTTGGACGTCCTAATCATCTTGAAGCTCCTGTCGTATTTTGTACAACATCCGTATGAATTTACGAGCTGGCAGTGAAGTATGTGGTGATTCAGGATGGCCAAGATTATGCGTCAATGTTGCATCTCTGGTTGAAACAAGTGCTTTTCGGGCTCGATTACTTTGTGTAAACTTAGCCCTCAATGCTCTTTCAATCAGTGCAAAATGCTCTGGCGAACGAAAACCGAATTCCTGGCCCTGCCACCAAACCTTTTGTTTATGACGAATCCGCCTGTTAGCTTTCTTTCCCTTGAATTTTGCTGCTCTGCCAACAAGGCTGCAAACATGTGTTTGCATCTCAGGATTTGGAAACTTCAAAGCCTGAATAAAACCTTCAGCAGAAGCGCACTCAACTCCGTCAATCACAAATGGAGTCGCAGCAAAATTCGAAAGAACATTAGCCGCCCATCCACCTTTGCTTCCAATATTAATTGCCATTTCAGGGCCTCCCTTTGTTTATTGTTATTTATATTATAACACAAAAATCTAAAAATGTCAAGAGCAATGTTGGGGATAAATCAAAATACCTTGACATTTATGAATAATAATGGTAGAATTATATTATAGTAGTTCGTTTCACTATATAAACTGTATAAATGGAGGGAAACATGAAAAGAAAACCATGGCCGAATACTGAATACAAAGAAGTTTCAGACAAGTACGCTCCGGCAATTCTAGCACTATATGAAGGGCATCCATTTCAGCCCCTTATACGGAAGAGAATCTTTACCACATACGCGGTCATTAAACCATTCAATGTTCGCAGAACAATAGCGCAAGATGAATATATAAATATGCTCAAAGGACTTTCGGCAAAAGAGCTGCCAAAAATACTTGCACAATGTGAGGATAAACAAGAAGCCCGGACTGTACTCCATTTTGCTACCACGATTGCGCTTCATACCGGATCCGAGCAAGCCGCTGTTTATGCAGCAAAAGTTGGACTTGCCTATCGAACTAACGATAAACAGACAGAATTAACTGAGATCTTTTCTGATCTTACCAGCTGGGCTAAAGAAAATCCTGACAAGCGAATAGCTGCAGGTAATGTTATCTCGGCAGCCAAACAGTATCTCTCTAGCCTAAGTCAATAAATAGAGTAGGAGGAGGGCTTCGCCGCTCCTCCGTACTATATAAATGGTTCGCTCGGTCGAGATAAAAGCAAGCTTTCATTTCTCCCTCGCTGCCATTTATGAAACAAATCCCGCGATACATGCGGGATTTTCTGGTTCAAAATAACATCTGCATAAAGCTAGACTATGTTCTTTCATGCCTACTTCCTTGTTTTTTTGGTTATCAACCGCTTAACCTTGCCCTTGGTATCTATCACCAGTAATCCTCGTAAAACAGCCTCTTTTACCTCCTCTTTTCTTGCAAAAGGCGACTTTAAAAACTTTTGTCAAGATAAACGCTTTTTCTTAGGAGCCAGTTTTTTGGCAAACACAGTATATAAGACTTCTACTTCTTTGAATTTGAAAAGTAAGCTAAGAATAACATAAAATGCAATGCCGCCAATTGCTGCAAGCAAGGCTTGCGTAAACACGCCGGCAAAGGTCTGCATGTTTACCACTGATCCTACTGTATATTTAATGATCTGAACAATGATTACCATTAAAATTGAAGCTCCGATAAACCGCGCTACTGAATACATGAGTTGCTTATGTTTTAAATGCACCACTTTTTTATCTAAATATACATACAACAGACCAAACTGAACAATGGAAGCAATGGAAAACGCAAGCGCAAGTCCTTTAACACCTAAAAAGTGAGAAAATACTGCTGCACCAATGGCATTGATGATAAAACTGATAAAGGCAATTTTTACTGGTGTTTTGGTATCCTGAGCTGCATAAAATGCTTTGGCAAAAATAGGAATCAAACTTTGGGCGAATAATGAAAGGCTAAAAAAACCTAATGTTTGATACGTTAAAATTGTATCGCGCCAGGTAAATGCCCCTGCACCGAGAATTATCCTGACAATTTGCGCGCGCAATGCAATAAATAATATGGTGGTAGGAATAATAAGATAAAAAATCTGGCCAATAGCTTTTGAAAATTGCTTCCGAAATCGTCGATGATCACCAATCGCAAAGGTTTTACTCAAGAGTGGAAATAAAGAAATCGCCAATGAGATACCAAAAATACTCACCGGCACATTTACTAAATTAAATGCCAAGTTATATACTGCCACTGCACCAATAGTTATAAAAGAAGCAATAAAGGTAACCACAATAAAATTTAATTGACTTACAATTAATCCGAAACACCTCGGCACCATTAACGTAACAATCCGTTTTAAGGCAGGATGGGTAAATTCAAGGAGTGGCTTCCATCGATATCCAGTTTTAATCAGCGCAGGAACTTGGATTAAAAAATGTAATACTGAACCTAATGCCACACCCCATGCAAGACCGAGCACACCCATTGTTTTAGTAAATATCACAATACCTATAATAATACCAATGTTATACATCACGGGCGCTATACTGTAGGCTACAAATTTACGAAATGAATTTAATACACTCCCGGCAACATTCGATAAGGTAAAAAATAAAATACCAATGAGCATGATGCGGGTAAGACTAATGGTTAAATCTTTCACGCCCTCGCTAAAACCAGGAACGAGGAAGGGAATAAGAATGGGGGCTAATATAAAAAATAAAGCAGTAAAAAAGAAAATAATTAAAAACAATATATTTAAAACAGAATTAGTAATGCGCCACGCCTGCTCCTTATCATAGGAAAAATACTCTAAAAAAACGGGAATAAACGCGGCTGAGAGCGCACCTAATACAAGGGTATGAAAAATTAAATCAGGAAGACGAAACGCAGCATAGTATGCATCTAATACTTCACCGGCGCCGAACGAAGAAGAGAGTAACCGATCACGAAATAATCCTAAGAGTCGTGAAAAAATAGAAAAAAGAGCAATAATCATTGCTCCGCCAGTGATCGTATTTTCAATATTATTTATCTTGAACATGATTTTTCACCAATGATTGTATTTTTGATTTAAATTGATCTTTTGAAAAGGTGCGTGCATGATTTTGTATTATTTGAGCATCAAACTCATTACTCTTAAACTTAATCACTGCCTCAGCCAGGCTTTCCCAGGTCTGCTCATTAAAAAATACACCGGTTCTACCCTCAACTATAGTCTCTAACGCCCCACCTCCCTTATACGCAATCACGGGGCGCCCGCTTGCCATTGCCTCTAATGGCACAATGCCAAAATCTTCTTCTTGCGGATGAATCAATGCTTTACAATGAGAAAGATATTGCACTTTTTCTCTATCGTTAACAAATCCTAAAAACTCAATATATGGCCCGGCTATTTTTTTAAGCATGGTGTCATCACCTGTACCAATAATTTTTAACGGAATCTTTAACTTATTAAATGCTTTAATCGCGCAATCCACTCGTTTATATGGACGAAATCGAGAAATGAGTAAAAAATAATCATCAATCTTGGATGAAATTTTAAACTTATCTGTCTCAACTGGTGGATGAATAACCGTATCTGGTTTTCGACGATAATATTTTTCAATTCTGCGCGCAACAAAATCAGAATTCGCAATAATATAGTCAGGCCGTTGAGCAGCAATAAAATCCCACTGGCGTAAATATGTTAAAATAGGAGGGAGTATTTTTTTAAACAATTTCTCAGCCCCTGATAAGCCTTCGAGGTATTTATATGTATCAGACCACAAGTACCGGGTTGGTGAATGAATATATGAAATATGAACTGTATTCGGCTGAGTAATCACACCCTTACTATACGCTGAACTATCTGAAATAACAAGATTAAAATCAGACAAATCAAATCGTTCAATTGCTGCAGACATTAACGATAAATACCAGCGATATTTTTTTATGGCAAACGGTAAATTAGCAATGGGAGAAACCTTAATATCCCAGCCTTTAAATATATCACCTACTGCTTTTTTATCATAAAATAAGGTAAAAACAGGTGCTTTTGGCCATATTTCATGAAATGCCTCAAGCACTTTTTCTGCGCCGCCATATTGGGTTAAAAAATCATGGACTAAAGCTACTCTCATTTTGTTCTTTTAAACAATAAAAACTGACTCGCAATAGCAATGGATGAATACGTACCAATACCAATGCCAACCATCATCGCAAGTACAAAATTTTGAATTGACGCTCCGCCAAATAAATAAACAACCAATAAGACAAAAAGGGTGGTCAGCGAGGTATTTAATGATCGCACAATAGTCTCGTTAAGAGATACGTTAATCGCCTCCTCCATAGTCTTAAACGAATGGGTTAATAAATTTTCTCGAATACGGTCATAAATTACAATGGTATCATTTACTGAATATCCAAGCACGATTAAAATTGCGGTAATAAATGCCGTATTTATTTCCGCTCCTTTAAAATATCCCATAAGTGCAAAAAATCCTAGCAAAATTAGAACATCATGAAATAATGCTAAGAGCGCTCCTAAACCATAACGCCATGATTCTCCTTTTTTTGCAATCTTTGACAATTTTCGAAATGCCCAGGCAATATAAAGGATAATTGCAATTAAGGCTAACGCTATTGTCCATTGCACTTTTTGCGTTAGCTCTTTGCCAATGACAGGTCCAATTGATTCAAACCGTACCTCTTCAGGATCATCTAAGACAGCTAAAATTTCTTGATGTGTCTTTTCATCAACGTCTTTAAATCGTATAAGATACCCTTTTGTTCCTGTTGCCTGAATCTTCACCTTTCCTATTTCAAAACCTGATAAACGCTCTTGAATTTCATCACTTGAAAGAGTCACCTCTATATACTCGATCTCCATCATAGATCCGCCCGTAAAATCAATACCTGGTTTGAGCCCAAAAATAAGCAAAGACAAAATTGAAATACCAAGCAGAACACCTGAGATAATAAAGAATGTTTTACGATGAGAAACAAAATCAAACATGGGTTATTTTGTGGTTAATTTTAAAAACGTTTTGGTTACCACAATAGCGGTAAACATGCTCATTAAAATCCCAATGCCTAACGTGAGTCCAAATCCGCGCACCAAGCCTGTCCCAAACTGATATAAAATAAAACACACAATCAACGTGGTGATATTCCCATCTCGAATTGCAGTCCATGCATGCGCAATTCCGTCATCAATGGCAGTCTTTAATGGTTTGCCTAAGCGCTCTTCATCTTTAATGCGCTCAAAAATTAAAATATTGGCATCAACCGCCATACCCAACGATAAAATAAATCCGGCTACCCCTGCTAAAGTCAAAGTAACAGGGATAAGTTTAAATAATGCCATGACAATCAAGATATAAATAAACAGCGCCACCGAGGCAAGCAATCCTCGAAACCGGTACAATGATATCATCAATATCACAATAATTATAAAGCCCAGGATGCCTGCCACAAAACTTTTTTGCACAGAAATCTTTCCCAAGCTCGGTCCAACATTTTGCTGGCTGATAAGTGTAATAGGGACAGGCAATGCTCCTGCTTCAAGCCGCTGTGCAAGCTGCCGCGCCTCTGGTACTGAAAAGTCACCAGTAATTACTGCGCGACCAGTGGTAATTGCTTCACGTACATTAGGAATGCTTAACGGGCTATTATCTAAAAAAATCGCCACTGGTTTTCCTACGTTTCGTGTGGTAATTTCACCAAAGAGCTTTGTTCCCTCATCATTAAACTCTAATGATATTTCTGGCTGGTTGGTCTGGGAGTTAAATGAAACAAATGCCGCTTTTAACTGCTTTCCTGTCAGCCCTGTATATTGCCATTGTGCAATTGATTGTTTTGCTATCTCTTCTGTTAGAATGGCAATCAAAATATGACTAGCTCGTACCTCTGGGCGTGGCTCTACCTCTGTTTCTCCGCCTTCTTCTCCCTCTACCTCTACCGATACCTCTGGACTAATAACCCTTTCATCAGTTTTATAAATAATATGATAGCCAAATTGACTTTGTACCAGCTCTTTTGTAATCTCTCCTACTGCTAAGTCCTCAAATACTGCTTTCTCAAACTTGGGGATCATGGCTCCTTTGCCAAACCATCCTAAGTCTCCGCCTTGATCTTTTGAGCCAGGATCTTCTGAATACTGCTTCGCTAATGTGTCAAAATCAGCGCCCTCAACCAAAGCTTGTACTAAGATATCCTGTGTGCGCTCTTTTGCCTTTTGATTATACTCCTCAATTTGCTGTTTTTCTTCCTGCGTAAGATCTCTCTCAGGTGCTGGCTCTTTAAATTCTAAAATAGGCGTCTCGCCAATCATTCCAATCGCCTCATTAACATCTTTGACGCCGGGGAGCTCGACAATGAGCCGCCATTTATCTTTTACTTTTGCGGTTTGAATCACGGGCTCAGCCACCCCAAAAATATTTACCCGACGTTCTATAACATCACGGACTCCTTCAATCGCGGAGGTCCGTTGATTTGAAGGAATATCACTCATATCAGCTGAAAACATGAGCTGTGTCCCACCTTGGAGATCAAGACCTAAATGTATAGATTGTTTTGAAAACCACGCATTGCCGGGAATCCATGACGGTAGTTGCGGAATATCAACTAAAAACGCAAAAAGCGCCAATGCAATAATTACAACAAAAGTTGTCCACAATTTATTATGCTGATCCATAAACGTGCTATATCATTATACTATTGTAACATTTAAACAAAATATTACAATACGAATTTATTTACTGATCCATTTTCTTAAAGTTTGGATACAAATCTCATTCCTTACAAGGTTCAAGGTTCTGCGAACGGAGTGAGCAGGTTCTTATAAAGAATAACGCCCCTTTTATCATAAATCTTTTGGTAGCCCTCATCTTGCTCAATTTCTTGCCACCTCGTATATGCTGCTTCCCTATATTCTATATCATTGCTCAACTGCAAATTAGTAATGCTTAATATTATATATTCACTATTATTTTCTTCTGGGAATAATAAAATATTATCTCTATTTGTTAAGTGCGGAACAAGAGCATTCTCCGCGCTTACTGAAGCATTATAAGGTATTAATTTTATTGCTTCCATTAGCTCATTTCTTTTACTGAGATCTGTTGAATAATAACTTGGGAGAAAAATTCTTGTCAATTTTGATCCATCAAAAAAGTGGACGTTAAGCAATAAAAATATATTTGCAAACAAGAGAATACATATAAAAGAATACTTTAAAAACGGATACGCAATTGCCTTTCTCAATCGGTGGATTGCCGCCATTGCCCCTATAGAAATAATAGGCGCAAATTCAACAAAATAATGAAATCCATAGTCAACTCTATACTTCTCCACACTGCTTGAAAGAAAATTGCGAAACAATAAAGGCACGGCTAATAACAAATACTTGGGTCTTAAAAAAACAAGTACTCCACCAGAAGCCAAAAGAAACATCATGGACTCTCTTTTTATTTCCGAGTTAAATAACAAAGAAATAGTATATAAGGGCCGTGCAATAATATTTTTTAAAATCTCAAATGGCGATGAACCTTCATAAATTGACAAATGAACATATGATCCGCCATTTGCAAAATAAGGAACAAATACCTTAATAACTAGAAAAAAATATATACTAGATATTATAATAGTAATGATTCCGTGAATTTTAAATTTTTTCTCTTCAAAAAGTATAAGAGCAAGCCCTAAAAATACTGCTATAAAGGCGAGGTCTTCTCGAGAAATTAATAATAAAAATAAAAAAACATAATAGAACCCTATCTTTTGTTTTTTTAAAAAATACAACAACCAGGGCAAAAACATTATTCCCACGACATTATTATGATACCCAAATGCAAGAGCTATAAAAATTCCGAAAAAAGAATAAAACAACAATAGCCCAACAATAGAAAGAATTTTATCTTGCGTTTCTTCTTTTAAAAATAATAAAACGCCTATGCCGCCAAAGATTACAGCAAAAATTTGAACAATAAGCAAGGTATATGTTTTGAATAAAAAATATAACGGTGCTAGTAAAATTAAAATCAATTCAAAATGATCTGCTAAGAGCGTAGGCACATCTCGAATAGTATTAGGCCCTAAATTAAAGTGAGCATAATGGTAAAGTGTTTGATTAAAAATGCTTAAATCCCATGCAGTGGTACGAAAATTATAATGCGGAACCAATGATATTAAACTATATAAGATAAAAAATACCATTATTAAAAAAATAATAGCGTTGCGAAAATTTTTATTTTGGGCTTTTAACTTCATACTAATGAGTTCACAATAATTAATGTCTTGCGTAGTCTTGGGGTGAGGACTTTTGAGCTATACATATAATTGAAACCCCGAATGGAAAATTAAGGAATCTTAATAAAAAAGCTTCGAATTGTAGGGCCAAAACAAAAAAATTATTAATAAATTTAGGGAGTGTAATATAGGCAATATTCTTTTTGTCTTTAGTGGGGAAAATTTTTCTCGCCGTTCGATATACCAAAACAATAGGAAACACAAAGCTGATAATATAACTCATTTTAATAATATCAAAACCCGCATCCTGCATTTTGTTTAAAAAACTTGAAAACAAATATCTTCTGTGATGATGCAGGACCTCATCATGCTCGCTCCAAAGAAACTGATAAGCAGGAACAGTTGCTAAAAAGTAGCCGCCTGGTTTTAAAATTCTCCAAGTTTCTTTAATAGCCTTTTTGTCGTTCTCGATATGTTCTAATACATCCATGGCCACAACCAAATCAAATGTTTTGTCAGAAACATTAATACGCTCCGCCGTTGATAAAATTAAATTATTAAATCCTCTTTTCCGACAAAAATTTAAAGCTTCTTCAGAAATATCTAGTCCTGTAACCTTCCCCCATCTACTTAAAACCTCTAAATTTCCGCCGGTCCCGCAGCCAATTTCTAAAATTTGATTTTCATTATTTTTTAAAAATCTTCTAAGCAAAGAGGATAAAATCTTTCTTCTCCCAACATGCCACCAATAAAACTGTTCAAATTTATATAACTTTTGTATTTCTTCGCTATTCATATATATTACAAAATTTTGGATAATTATCTCTCTTTTGCTTTTTGAAATTTATCTACCAGCCAGGAACTGGATTGCAGTTTGCCTCCTTTACCTACATTAAATATCATTTTACATCCTATTTTTTTACAAGTTGCAACTTCAGGGATATTTTTTTTAGTTCGATCACCGCCATTGGCAAAAATATCAGGGTGTATGATTTCAAGCTCTTTACACACGCTCATATCTTTTGGATGTTCAGGATGCTGCGTCAGAACAACCTCATCAACACTGGCGAGTTCCTCAATAATTTCTTTTCGTTCCGCTCCTGGCATGAAAACATGCCCTTTTTTCTTTATAAGCCAATTATCATTATTGAGAATGACAATAAGCTTGTCGCCCAGTTTACGCGCTGCTCGAAACAAACGAACATGTCCAATGTGAATTGGATCCCAACCTCCACTCACGGCAACCACAACTTGTTTTTTGTTTTTATTCATAGCTATTGACATAAATTAATTCTTATGATAAACTATATACATCGTTCGTTAACGTTCATCTCTTTAGAGGAGGAAAGCTAAGATGACATATCTCCGATGTGTGATAAGAAATAGATTCACGTTTTGTGGTTTTATCATGCTATTCCTATTTATCCCCTTGACGCTGTACTTTGTATCGCTTGGGACTGTCTATCCTTGGCCTGCCAAGCCCATTTTTATCCTTATGACCATTTGCTTTGTGTCTGGCCTTCTCCTTTTGGCGGCAACAGGATATGGAGAGTCAACATATGATATGTATAAGAGGACTATCAGTCATATACAAAGCCATGGAAAACTGGGTAAACGGTTTGGACGTAAAGTGCCTCATGAATATTGTGATCAAATAGGATTCAAAATAGCGCTTAAGGATTTAGGAATAGAGCAACCCTCCAACCATCCAGCCACGAAGTCTTAAAAACGATTCTCGTGGCTTTTGTTTTTAACGAAATAAGCTATACAAATCTTTTTATCTCTTTTATCAGCTGAGATTTAAAATCTTTTAAAATTATTTGATGACTTATAGGTAAAAATTCTTTTATTCCTTTTCTGAAATCTGTTTGTGATCTTTTTAGCTTTTCCAAAAACCCTGGAAGCAATTTTTTATGTTTTGCTTCTAATATATTAGCGCGAAGCAAAAAATATAAATCGTACCAATCTCTGGCTTTTGCGCGTGCTAAAAGAGCAGATAACTTTCCATCAATAAGTTTAGATTGGGGAACTTGATACACATCATAATGAGGTATATACTCATTTTTTACTCTGGAAACAGTGCCCCGGCTTTTCTGCTTTCTAATACGAAAAGAAATCTCTATCACCAGAATCAAACTAAAATCGGAAAAAGAAAAATTTATTTTACTTAAATATCCGCCCGTAGTTTTTTTAGCTTCTATTATTTCAAGTTCAAATCCCCATGCATTTAAATTAGCTAAAGTTTCCATTAGCAAATCTTCTATCTCGCGGTATCTAATATTATTTATTCCTGTAAAGTCTATATCTCTAGAATATCTTGGACTTTGATAAATTAAACGCAAAGCTGTTCCCCCTTTAAACAACAATCTATCTGAATTCTTCAGTTTATAAAATTCTGATAAAAAACAATTCTGGACATACTCACGAGCAATGTTCAGTGTAGACGTCTGATGCCTAGCAGATAATCGTTTTACTTCTTCTGCGCTGATCATAAATTTTATTAACTAATTTAGATAAAGATTTTCTTTTAAATAATTGGGCATAGGTAATTAATTTACTTTTTGATAACCTGCTTACATCTAAACGGTCGTAGATTACTTTCTTGCCTAAATTAACAAAATAAAGATAATCAACAAAAGCCTTTTCTGGCTCAGCAATTAAAACAATATTGTCATGTATTGACTTTCTTAGATAACCTTTAAAAGCAGATTTTTTAATTTTACTATATGTGTAAGATACATTATTGACCACGAATTCACGCGTCTGCTTAGTTGTAACAGAGGTAACCGTATAGACCGTGTCAGGAAGTATTGAAAAATACATCATTGCATATTCAAGGGAAAGATACGAGGGGCTATACATTCTGTTAGCAATTTCTAATTCTGACGGTGGATGCATCTTAAGCGCGTAAAGACCGTTCTTTAACTTTATAAAAAAATCATCTTTCAAATGGTAGTTTATGAAAAAGCTAGCTGCATTTTCTGTAACATCAAAGAGTCTCCTGAATTCTAAAGGAGAAAAAATCGGGATACCTTTCTCAAGTAATTTCCTTTGGACTTTGATTGGATTTAGCTTTTTTGACATAGATTTATACAGTTTCGTTTTTTGTAGTAAATTCTAAAAAAAATAAAACGTCTTTAGTTCATTTTATCTTTTTTAAAGACGTTGTCAATATGGTTAAAATCCTCGCCTGTGGATAACTCATATCACCTCAGCCACGAAGTCTTAAAAATGACATGCGTGGCTTTTGCTTTTTCCTTACTAAATTCTTATTTCCTTGCCCTTGCCAACTAATTTTATCTTGCTATTTCTTACAAGGAGAGCTTGGTCATTAGTCAGTATTTTAACAGGATACTTAGTATTCTCAATGTACTTTTTAAGGACATTTTTCCATTCCGGCCGATAATGTGCCTTTACTATAAAGGGCACGAGGTTAAGAGCGCTCAGATCAATAACGCCATAATTATCTTTGATTTTTTTGCCCGGAAGTTCCCATCGAGACATCTCAATTGTTGGGCATACAATATATGCACCTGCACTTGATCCAATATATACGATACCATTCTCTACTAAATCTTTTATTACTTTATCAAATCCGCTCTCACGAACATATTTTAATAGATAAAACGTATTGCCGCCATCAACATACACTGCGTCTTTATTTTTTAGTACTTCATACAATTCTTTTTCATCTTTTCCCTCAATGTCTATCTCTTCAAAATTATATCCTAAATCAAGCATTTTTTGCTTATGTCTATCTATATAAGATTTATCATCAACACCATCTGACGCAGTGGTGACATATGCAATTTTAATTTGATCAAGCGGCTTTAAAAATGCTTTATATTTATGCAATATTTTAAAACCCTGCTCTATAACAAACGAACCGCTTGACGCTAATAATAAAGTTTTCATAATTTCCTCGCTATGAGGACCTGCTTATTATTTTTAAAACGTTTTTTAAAATAAGGGGTGATTCTCGTACAAGAAAATGCCCGGCATGGGGGACCACAATAAGTTCCGCACCTAATAATTTACGCAATATTTCTCCACTTTCAAGCGGCACAAGGTGATCATTATCTGAATGAATTACAATAATTTTACCCACTCTCTCTTTTATTTTTACATAATTAACCGATTTTTCAACAAAATCATGAAGCCAGGGAAGATGATCAACCGGCGAAGGCAGTTCTGAAAACCCGGAAACCAAAACAGCCCCGCCTATCTTTTGCCCTGTATCAAGTGATTCTAAAAATCGTAGAATCGTAATCACGCCTAAACTATGGCCAACTAAATATGTATTGTTATCTACCCTGCCAGCAACTTCTTGTATATACGAAAGCCACTCATTAAAATCAGGTGTAAGCGTGTTTGGCATTTGCGGCACGGTAACGATAAAGCCGCGATCTTCTAATTTCTGCTTTAACCATGGAAACCAATTTGAATCAGGTGAGGCACCCCATCCATGAATGATATAGACACGTTTTTGACTTGATTTTTTATTTACCATATGCTATTATTAATATAAGAACCTCTCGTTTCGCTCGAGAACCTTGAAATTTAGCTTACAGCTAAATTGTTAAATAAGAACCTCTCGCTTCGCTCGAGAACCTTGAAATTTAGCTTACAGCTAAATTGTTAAATAAATCAATGATACTTTAAAAGGAGGAATAGCAATGCGTCCAAAACTATATTTTGGGCACCCCATTAACACCTATAATACTGATTTGGAAAAGAAATTGCTTCAAATAATTAGTAAAAAATTTCATGGATGGGTTATTGAAAACCCAAGCCAGAAGTGCCATCAACAAGGATGCCAACGATATAGAGAAACAACCGGCAGACCCATGGATTACTTTACTAAAGAAGTAATTCCCAAATGTAGTGGCGGTGTCTTTCTTGCCTTTCGTGATGGTGCATGGGGCGCAGGAATATTTAAAGAAGCAAAAACACTGACAAAATTTGATTGTCCTATCTGGGAAATCAATATAGACGGAATGTTGTCCCAACCGATCCTTGATAAAGTAAACGTACTAACTATTGAACAAACACGTGCGCGTATTCGCAACACTAATGGCACTACAAAACCGTACTAAACCTGGCTCGTATGAGACAGGTTTTTTCTTTTAAAATCTGATCTCTTCTAGAATTTGAATGTAATTCTTAGTGGTTGATTGGTTCCAGTCAAGCTTTAATAACTGAGCTAATTCATTGATCCGCTCTTTTACAGCTTCAATCTCAACAAAATAATTATTTTCTAATATATCTAACTCAACTACCGCATCTTTGAGCTTCCAATGCTCTCGATGTTTCCTATATTCAAGCCATTGAACAAAACCAAGTCCTTTTAAAATCTCTTTCGCGGTCTTAATATCATTGATCACTATTTCATACTCATCTTTTATCTTATATTTTTTATCTCTGCTGTAAGGTGGTCCTTTAAATGTAAGTGTATACTTATCTTGTTTTTTTATTCGTAACATTTGATCTTTCTTATTTAACATATTATTTGGTGTATCAAAAAAATAACTGTGCTCCATTCCCTTGAACATACATCGAGCACCAAGCTTTCTGAGCTTGGGGCGAACACTTTTAAAATTATTAACTTTAAATTTTAGCTCAACTTCTTTCATATTGACAAAATTTTATAACATGATATAATTAGAGTGTTATTCTTCCCCCTAAAACAAGGAGGCGTTATCATGGCCCAAACAGAAAGCCGAGAAGATCGAGATGTACACATGCAGAAAATTATGAAACGGCTGCAAAACTATAAGGAACGTCGTAATGGCGATGCAGTAAATGAACTGCAAAACCATGCTGCCGAAGACATTGATTTTTTACTCAAAGAATTAGTAAAACTTGAGCGAAAACTATTTTTGTAAAAAGATTTAGCGGTCCACGAGTCCCTCGACAACCCCGCCGAGAAATGAAATAACTCGAGGTGCAAACCTGCTCACAACTGAGCGGGTTTTTTTAGTTTCCATGACATCTTTAATAAAATTCTAGCCTGCCCCCTCCCATTCAATACTTGTAAGGTTATTTTATATTGATATAATTACAATATGGAGACAAAAACCGATAAAGAAACATACTATAAATGTAGGAAATGCGGCGATGAGATCTATTGGAATACGCGCAAACAAATGACATGGTGTAAATGTAAGACCATAGCTGTTGATGGTTGTGAGTTTTATGTGCGATTAACTGGAGACGAAAAAAATTTTAAAGAGATACAAAAATAAATTCTTTAATATAGTTTAACTGCATTTTTATATTATACCATATTAGAAAAATAATGTTTAAATTTTCCTCAACACCTCAACAAATACACTTGACTTTTAATAATGTTATGATATACTATTAATAACAACTTTTTCATCCTAAAAAAGGAGGAGAAAACAAATGGAAGCTATTCAAAAAGAGCTGCGCGACTTAGTACGTACTTATCTGTCTAACAATCCAGGAAGTGAACGCCAACTTGCTGATGAACTCGGCGCGTCAATTCCAATAATAAAACATTGGGCAAGCGGAAAAAACAGTCCCCCTCCTATCATAGCTCAACCATTAGTTGAAAAACTGAAAGAGATATTGCAAAAGCAGGACAACTAGTCCTGCTTTCTCTTTTTATATATATCCCCTTCTGTCATTCCGCTTCGCGGAATGACAAGGAGCGCGGAATGACAAGGAGCGCGGAATGACAAGGAGCGCGGAATGACAAGAGCGGGATGACAAGGGAACGCAGGATGATAAAAGGGGCGTGGAATGACAAGAGAGGATTGACAGGATTTTATACCATAATATACTAATAGTGTTGTTCTTCAAATTTTAAAGCAAAAGGAGGGATGATCATGGGTGAAGTGATTCACGAGGAAAACGGAAATGTGAGATTTGAATTTCACGAATCAGAAGCACTGCAGTTTAAGGATCTAAAAGTCGGTGACAAATTCATTGCAATGCCGTTACCCGGCGATGACAGCGGGCACGGAGGATTTAAGGGAGAATTCCCGATCTTTAAAAAAATTGAAGTCACTCCTAACTATAAATTTTCTGGCACGCTCACAGATAACGCAATTCTATTAAGTGATGGCACTGCGAGAATACTTTCCTCTAATATATGGGTTATCCAAATCCGGTAACTAATTCTGCTTTCTTCTGGCCCAGCTGTTGCAGCTGGGCCCTTTTGTTTATTTTTACTAATGTCGTCTCCGGAAGACTTGCCTAGTTATACTAATTGACACAAATAATATTAATGTCATAATAAAAAGTATGGGAAATCCATTTGAAACAATTAAGTCACCAGAATCTTCAAAAGAAAAAGCTGAACGGTTTGAAAAAGAAGAAAAGGAATATTTTGCTGAACTTAAAAAATTAGCCAATGAAAAACAGAATGAATTGGATCAACTTTTAGCATTGTCTGAAGAGCAGCAAGACCTTGCCAGAATATCAACCCTTACAGAAGAGTTGCGAGAAATAAATGATCAGATTACAATGTTTGAAGAGTTTGGAGACGATTTTGAGATTGAATTTGAAGGCAGTGAGTAGAAATTAAAGACCTCAATAATTGGCTATACAAAAGCAAGCAAAGTTAAAAATCTATGGAAATTTTGACTTATCTACAATAACGCCTCTTGACAAATTTTTAATATTGTGTATAATATATAATAGGAACGCTTGAGTAGGTTCCCCGGTTTCTCCCGGTCTTAGAGGACGTCAAGGTAGACAGAGCGGCGCAAGCCCCAGATCTACCGCCGGTACGTCAAGCTGGCCGAAATTTGAGTCCCCAATGCCACGGCGTTGGGGCTCCTTATTATTTCCCATGACATTTTTTATATTTCACTGGTTTGCCGGTTTCAGAATTGACTTTTCCGCACGGACAGGGGTCATTACGACCTACTTTTCCACCTTTTTGTGGAAGTCCGATCCCCACTTTTTTGCTTGTCTTGGGTGCACCTGCTAATCGTATTTCTTGATGTCGGTGTTCTGGCACTTTTTCTACCATCCCCACCTTATATATAGAAAACACGATTTGTTTATCTACGGCATCCATTAATTCTTGAAACTTTTGATATGATTCTTTCTTATACTCAACCAAGGGATCGCGCTGGCCATAGGCGCGAAGACCAATGCCACCTTTTAAATTCTCAATTATTTGTAAATGATACAGCCAATATCGATCAATGCTTTGTAAGGTAATGGACTTTGCAATTGTTGTCATAATTCCTTTTGGCGGTTTCTGCAGCCCTAATTGCTCTCGCGATTCTGCTATTTGTTGTTCTAAACCATCATATGCGTTAGTTGCAAGACCTGTTAAATACTTTATTAATCGATCTCTACTATATTCATCAGACTTTTTATCGCCCGCTTGTTTATATATATCAGTAAGCGCCTCACCCAAATCATCAGATGCGGGAAAAATATTTCTTACCACCTCAACGATTTTATTAATCTCCCACTTACTCTCATCGTCTGTTTGGGTATGAAACCTAACGACTTTTGCCAATTCCTGCTCTACTATAGTTAAAACTTCATCTCGTAACTCTTGTTCATTCATATCTAATATTTTTTTTCGTCTACGATAAATTGCTTCTCGGTGCTTATTTAATACGTCATCATACTCTAACAAATGCTTACGCGTATCAAAATTAAACCCCTCAACTTTTTGCTGAGATTTTTCAATAGAGCTCGATACAACTTTGCTTTCAATTGGCATATCTTCTGGCACTTTTAAGGTTTGCATAACACTTGCCAGGCGTGCACCACCAAAAATACGCATCAAGTCATCTTCTAATGATATAAAAAACTGGGATGAGCCAGGATCTCCCTGACGGCCGCTTCTTCCGCGCAATTGATTATCAATTCTGCGCGCTTCATGCCGTTCAGTGCCAATAATATGCAATCCGCCTAACTCTAATATTTTTTGTTGTTCATTTTTATCTGGTGGATTACCGCCTAAAATAATATCAACCCCGCGGCCTGCCATATTGGTCGCAACCGTAATGGCACCACGTTTTCCGGCTTGGGCAATAATCTGTCCTTCTCGTTCATGATTGGTTGCATCCAAAACCTCGCATGGTATCCCTTGCCGTTCAAGTAAATCTTTAATAATTTTATTTTTTTCTATGGCGCCTACGGTTTGCTCGCCAATAGTAAACCCTCCTGTCCCAATCAAAATAGGTTGTCCTTTTTTGTGCCGCTCTTTTACATCACTTACAATGGCTTTAAACTTTGCCTCTTTAGTGCGGTAAATTCGATCTGACAAACTCTTTCGTATCATTTCCTTGTTAGGAGGAATCACCACTACATCAAGATCATAGATTTTATTAAATTCTTCTGCCTCAGTTACCGCCGTGCCGGTCATACCGCTCAGTTTTTCATAGTAACGAAAATAATTTTGGAACGTAATGGTTGCTAAAGTTTGTGACTCTTTTTTAATATCAACATTTTCCTTTGCCTCAATTGCCTGATGAATTCCTTCAGAATATCGGCGGCCTTCCATGAGACGCCCGGTAAACTCATCAACAATAATAATCTCATTGTCTTTAATTACATAATCGCGGTCTTTTTGAAAAAGTGTTTGTGCTTTTAATGCCACATCAATATGGTGAATCAAGGTAAAATTATTATTTTCCCATGGATCTTCACCAAGATATGCAGTCATTTTATTAATACCGCCCTCAGTTAAGATAACGGCGCGCATTTTTTCATCAACCATATAATCTTCATCTCGTTTTAACCCCTTAATCAATCGCGCTAGTTTATAATACAAATCTGCTGATTCTTCAGCTGGTGCTGAAATAATCAAGGGAGTCCTGGCCTCATCAATTAAAATGCTGTCAATCTCATCTATAATAGCATAGTGAAGGTCGCGTTGGGCAATATTATTTAGATCATGCGCTAAGTTATCGCGCAAATAATCAAATCCGAATTCATTATTGGTCCCATAGGTAATATCTGCAGCATATGCTTGTTTTCGAGAAATGGGCCGAAGATAAGAATCTTCAATTCGAAAACTGCCCGTCTCATCCCGCTCCTCATCTACCTCATTTTTAGGCTTGTCTGTTGAAATTTTGACATAGGACGAATCATATATATAGGCAGTATCATGAGCAATACAACTTACTGACAACCCAAGTGCATGATAAATCTGACCCATCCATACGGTATCTCGTTTTGCTAAATAATCATTAACGGTTATCACATGAACGCCTTTCTGGTCTAGCGCATTTAAATATACGGGCAGTGTTGCTGATAAGGTTTTCCCTTCTCCAGTTTTCATTTCCGCAATTTTGCCCTGATGTAAGACAATACCACCCATTAATTGCACATCATAGTGCCTTTGGCCTAAGGTTCGCTTTGCAGCTTCACGAACCAGGGCAAACGCATAAGGTAAGATATCATCTTTTGTTTCATTATTGTGCAGTCTTTTTTCAAATTCTTTGGTTTTTTCAATTAAATCCTTGTCCGATAGTTTTTCAAATTCTTTTTCTGCTATATTAATAGCCTCAACCACTGGCTGAAGCTTTTGTAACTCTTTTTCATTTGGATCACCAAAAATTTTAGATACAATACCCATACATATACTGTAGCAAATTTAACTATAAAAACAAGATGCGGGATTATTATTGACAAAGAAAATTTTTTCTGATATACTGTAATTACATAATCAAAAAGTCCTTTTCACAATCAAAAAATAAAGGGGAAATAATGGATTCAGTTGTGTTCTGGGGAATTGAGTTTCGCTCTGTCACGCATATGGAATGGTTTCAAACAAGTATAGAATTTTTTGTTACCACTATACTATTGTTTATGCTGATGGGGATCCTTGTCAAAATAGGTCAAGCAGAGCCTGAATTACTATTTATACCTGTAGTCTTTTGGGTCGTACTGATTTTCTTTCACGGACTGGCATCGTTTGCTGCGTATATTATCACAAAAGGAGGAGCTATTAACGGCCCTGCGTGGTCTGTTGACTGCATCTGGTTCAACGCTCTCGTGGCTGGTGTCTACATAGTGTTTTGCTTGATAACGGCGAGATATTGGAAAAAACTCAAAGTAAAAACGGGGCCATAGGTTTATGTCCCGTTTTTTTGTTTTAATATAATTTATTTGCCTGTTGCCTTTTTGCTTTTGCGCTTGCGTTTTTGCCAGGTACCGCGGTATTTTTCAATTTGTCGTCGCAATTTTTTATCAACTATATCAAGAGCGGTTTGTAAATCTGGACCACGTGCAACTCCTCGAAGTATTTTATCAGGCAGGCGCAGATTAATTTCTAATCGAAACACCTGATTTTTATTATGTGTTGGGCTATAACTAAGATCAACGCGTGCCTCCCAAATGGTATCTACAAACTTATTCAACTTTAGGATTTTCTCTTCGACAAAATCCTTTAACTCTCCAGTTAATGTTATATTTTGTGTAAAATACTTTATCTCTAACATAAATCTAAAATCTTAAATCAGAGAGGTGCCAGTCATCTCTTTAGGACTAGGAATGCCCATAATTTTTAAAATGGTTGGCGCGACATCAGCTAACACGCCGCTTGGCGTCTGAAGACTTAAATCAGGTAAATGTTCAGGCGGATTTTTATTTTCCAAAGACGGGTCGACAATAATAAAGGGTACGGGAGAAAGGTTATGCCCTTTGTCAATCTCCCCGGTTTTTAAACTTACTAATACTTCTGCATTGCCATGATCAGCAGTAATACATATAGCAAAATCCTTTTGAATCGCCATCTTTATAATTTGCCCTATAAGTGTATCAGTTGTTTCAAGCGCTGAAATAGTTGCAGATAAATTCCCCGTATGGGCAACCATATCAAGGTTGGCAAAATTCACCACAATAAATGAATATATATCACGATCTAATGCATATAAAATCCGGTGTGTCACCTCTTGCGCTGACATCTCCGGCTTTTGATCATATGAAGCAATTTTTGGTGACGGAATCAATATTCTGTCTTCATCTTTATATGGCTCTTCTCTGCTGCCGTTTAAAAAAAACGTTACATGGGCATACTTTTCTGTTTCTGCAATATGAAGTTGTTGTAATCCGTTGTCAGAAATAATCTTGGCCAATGGATTTTTGATACTTACTGGCGGAAACGCAATGGCAACCGGCAGACCTTTTTCATACTCGGTCATCGTAACAAAAAATAAATTTTTTAATTTTTTTCGCTTAAATTCTTTAAAATCATCACGAACAAATGCTTTGGTAAGCTCTCTGGTCCTATCTGTTCTAAAATTAAAATAAATTACTGCATCATTGTCCTTAACCACACTCACGGGCTTACTGTTTGATTCCATTATCACGCTTGGCTTAAACTCTTCATCATACACTTCATTTTTATATGACTCCTCAACTACACGTAACGGATCAGTGCCTTCTTTTTCTGCCAGCCCCTTGGTCATAGCAATGTAGGAGGTTTCAATTCTGTCCCACCGGTTGTCTCTATCCATAGACCAAAACCTGCCGCTTATGGTTGCGATTTTCCCTATCCCTATTGTTTTTGCTTTTTCCTCAATGTCTGCAATAAAATGTTTACCCGCGTCATGCGGCGTATCTCTACCGTCTAAAATCGCGTGGATATAAACAGTTGAAACATTGTGCTGTGCAATAAGTTCCAATATCGCATACATATGCTCAATTGACGCGTGTACATTGCCATCAGAAGTAAGCCCTACTAAATGAAGATCTGAATTATTTTTTTTAACATGTTCAATTGCATCTAAAAATGCAAGATTATTAAAAAAACTGCCATCAGTGATTGCGCGATTAATCAACGGTAAACTTTGCCAAATAATTTTACCTGCCCCCATATTTAAGTGCCCTACTTCAGAATTTCCTGGCTCACCCCAGCTCAACCCCACTGCCTCACCCGAAGCTTGCAGGGTAAACGTAGGATATTTTTTAATCAACGTTTGAAAAACAGGAAGGTTTGCCTGAGTAATCGCATTTGACGGGCCTGCTGGTGCAATACCAAAACCATCTAAAATTATTAACATAGCTGGTCTGATTTTATTTGTTTCGCTATTCATCCTTTCTTTATTAAACTTACCCCGGTCATCTCAACTGCCTTTTCAATGCCCATTATATCTAAAATCGTCGGCGCAACATCTGAGAGCGCGCGGCCTTTTCGCAATTTCAATCGCTTATGTTTGTTAATAAAGACAAAGGGCACAGGATTGGTAGTATGGCTTGTTTCTATTTCATTAGTCTTTACATTAATCATTTGCTCAGCCCCACCATGATCAGCAGTAATCATACACACATATTTTTTCTTTTGCGCTACTCGTATCAAGCGCGCCACTATTGTATCAAGAAATTCTATACCTTTAATCGTGGCTTCTAAACTGCCCGTATGGGCAACCATATCAGCATTACAAAAGTTAACACAAGCAAAATCAGGAGGGTCTTTTTTTATTTTTCCCAAAAGCGTACTGCAAATTTTTTCAGATCGCATCTCATACCGATAATCATAATGTGCTACTCTAGATGAACGAATTGCAATACGCTCTTCTCCAACAACTGGATGATCATACCCGCCATTGAAAAAAAACGTTACATGGGCATATTTTTCTGTTTCTGTAATGTAATATTGATCTAAACCGCCTAAAACCACGGGCAAGCTATTTTTAACTTCGCGTGAGGGATATGCCGTTCGCACATCATCAAGATCAGGGCCAAAATCAGTTAACGCAACAAAAAAAGTCTGGGGGAATTTTTTTCGCTTAAACGAATATGGATTTTTTTTATTAAAATCATGCTGAACAAATGCTTTGGCAAGCTCACGCGCACGATCTGAACGCAAATTCATAAATATGACCACATCATTATTATCAACCGTTGCGACGGGCTTATTATCTTTACCAACAACCACCGTAGGCGCTATAAACTCATCAGTTTCTTTCCGATTATATCCCATAACAATTGCTTCATGCACGCTTCCTGCCTTATGCCCTGCTCCTAATGTGAGAAGATCATATGTTTTTTCAATTCGCTCCCATGTTTTAGTCCGATCCATAGCATAAAACCGTCCACAGATACTGGCAATTTTTACCGCAATGTGATGGTTTAACCGTTTCTGGTTATTACCCATCTGATCTTGAAACCGCTGTAAAATCTTAATTGCTCCATGCTGGGATGAATCTCTTCCATCCGTAAAAAGATGAAGATACACGGTATCAATATTTTGCTGATCTAAAAATTGAATCATAGCGCGCCAATGTTCTGGCGAAGAATGTGCACTGTTTTCCTCGGTAACTAATCCTATTAAATGGACTTTGGGATAGGTATGATTTTTTTTATCCAAATGACGTATTGCCTCATAAAAAATTGGATTTTTAAAAAACGTGCCGTCTTTAATACTGTCTGAAATATAGACCGCATCATCTTTTACCACTCTGCCGGCTCCTAAATTAAGATGTCCTGCTTCAGAATTGCCTACTTGATTTTTGGGTAAACCAACACATTCTCCATGAGCGCACAACTGAGTGTATGGATACTTTTTAACCAAAGAGTCAAAAAAAGGAGTTTTTGCTGATGTGATTGCATTCCCCTTATTTGGCAGTGCAATGCCCCAGCCGTCGAGTATTACTAATAAGACTTTAGTTTTGATATTTGGTTTATCGGACATTTCATTAAAAATTAGGAATTGGGAATTAGAAATTATTTTAATTCGTTCTCAATTTCCATTAACCGGTTATATTTGGCAACGCGTTCTCCTCGATTGGGCGCCCCTGCTTTTATATAATCAGCGTCAACTGCAACAGCAAGATCGGCAATAAATGTATCATTGGTCTCGCCTGAACGATGCGAAATAACTACTTGGTAGTTATTGTCTTGGGCCATATCAATACATTTCATGGTCTCGGTAAGCGTACCAATTTGATTTACCTTTACCAAAATTGCATTTGCCGCATGTGATGTAATGCCCTTTTCAAGCCTTTCAACATTGGTGGCTAACAGATCATCACCGACTACTAAAAACTTCTCATTCAATGTTGTTATTTTCTTTGTTAAGTTTGTCCACGCCTCCCAATCATCTTCTGCAAACGGATCTTCAATCAATGCTAAAGGATAACGCTTAAACCAGTGATAATACAGTTTTGCCATATCAGCACTGGAACTTCTTTTCCTTCCAAACATATAATACTTTTTTGTTTCATCATAAAACACTGATGCAGCTATGTCTAAACCAAAAAATATTTCATCTCCTAAGCTATGTTTTGAAAACTCTGAAATACTAACCAATAAATCAAATACTTTTTTTGTATTTTTTAATTTTGGCGCAAATCCACCTTCATCGCCAACCGCAAAGGTCAACCCTCTTTTTTCCAATACCTCGCGCAATGCAGAAAAGACTTCTACGCCTGTTTGTACTTTTTGACCAAAACTATCGCCTTTCATAGGGATAATCATAAATTCTTGAATATCAAGACCTGAATCAGAATGCTTACCGCCATTGATCACATTAAACAAAGGCGTAGGCAAACGATATGACGTAGAGGGAATATCATACGCCTGGCGAATGTACTTATATAAAGGTAGGCCTTGAGATCGCGCTGCTGCCCGTGCTAATGCTAATGATACTGCTAAAATCGCATTGGCGCCTAATCGCGACTTATTATTCGTGCCATCTAAAGCAATCATTATGTTATCAACATCTTGCGGATTTGCTTCTTTGCCAAGGATGGCGGGCGCAATAATTTCAGTAATATTTTTTATGGCGCCTAACACGCCTTTACCATAGAACCGATTCGGGTCTTTATCACGCAACTCTAACGCTTCATACTTGCCCGTTGAAGCGCCAGAGGGAACGGCGGCCTTCGCGCTTATCCCGTTATCTAACATTACGTTTGCCTCCACGGTTGGATTACCACGCGAGTCTAAAATTTCTCGTGCAAAAACTTGTTTTATTTTCGCCATATGTTTTAAAATTAAATTGATTAGTCAAAATTTCCGTTCCCCTTTGTCATTCCGCGCTTTCTTTCTTTGTCATTCCTACAACTTTCTTTTTTTGTCATTCCGCGATTCACGCGGAAAGACAAGAGGGCCCGGAAAGACAAGAGGGTGCGGAATGACAGGAGAATGATAGGATACAAATCTGTATACTATCATTGTATAAAATTTTATCTTTTATGCCAAGTTGCTTAAATACAGACGAAACAAAAACAAAACATCCTTTTTAAGATGCTTTTTTGCCCATATCTTCTGCTTTGCATCAAGCAATTCGCCCATACCAGCTAAAATATCGCGATCATCAAACTTCTTTAATACATCAATACACTCCTTTAAAAAGGATTTGAATGGCTTATTGACGCGGCCTTGCACCAGCTCTTTATTAATTGGCCAATTCTTTTCAAGAAAAAACCAGATATCATAAATATCACGATTGCTTCTGCCAAGTCTTTCATACATAGCAACCAACTTATTTGCGGACATATATTCTTTTTTCATCACCAGAATTGAGACTCCAAGGTGTGTTTTTAATTCATATTGAGAGCCAAATGGTCTGCGATTAATTTCAATTTTAATATTTTGAGCCTTTTCTTCATACGAAAGCAGAAAAAATAGATTAAATCTTTTTTTTCTAGCATCTTTGATTTGCCCATACTTCTTAACAATTTGCTTCACTCTTAGAAAAACATATTCTTCTTTTGTTTCATCCAGTAAATCAAAGTCAAGATCAATAGAAAAACGAGGCAAACCGTAAAATATATAAGCTGCTGTTCCACCCTTGAATCCTAAAAATGGCGATATAGTGGTATCATAATAAATATCTTTAAGGATTTTAAATAATATATTTTTATGTTTTGGTATGTTTAGCGCCATAAAATTATTGATTAGATGTGAAATCTTGATAAATTTCTTTTACATCTTTAGCCATTCTTTTATTGTTGTATATGGGCAATATCTCAAAAACCTTATCCCAATTAAGAGGAGCTGCGTTATCAAAATAATACTGTTTATATAAATATAATGTATCTAAAAACGCTCTTTCCTTAGAAGCCATTAAATACTCTCCTTCATTCTCTAATCCTGATTTATCTGTTAAAACAATGTCCTTTATTTTCCTAAAAGAATAAACCTGTCCATCGCAAGTTATTTCTCTGGTTAAATAAGAAGCAACGAAAATCTGACTGTAGTATTGGAACGTTATGCCTGCCTGCCCCAAAACAGTTTCAAAACTAATATATGACGGGGTAAATATTCTTGTCGCTAATTCAAATCTATCATAATTTTTGTCCTTAGCGTAAAGACCTTTGCGAATACGATATAAATCTTTGTTTTTAGTATAATAATTAACCCTGACCATAGCAGTTTTTATGCCGGCATCTCTCCATAACAAAACAATATCTTTAAAAGAAAAGACTGTTTTTTTTGAGCGTAAAATTGTTGAAAGATAATCACCTTTCTTCATATTTAGGACTGAACATTAGTTTAAACCTTATGTTTAGTTTACAAAACAAAAAATGGGTTGTCAACCCCTATCTGTGGATAACTCCATACTGTTGACATCGGGTGTCAACCACGTTTATTACTAATCTGTTTTCTTTACTAATGCATCGGTTAAAAGTTTGCTTTGATATTGATAGGCATGGCTTGCGGGCAGACGAACTTTTTTCATCAATACTACTTCCTGGGTAATTAACCGCAGCAGATGAAGGGTAAATAAATCTTTTTTCTTATATAGTTTTTTATATAACGGGTGGTCAGCATTAATATAGACCATATTGCCAACGGATTCAACCTCTGGTCCATCTTCACCTAAATGCGCAATACCGCAGCTAACCCCAAACTTTTTAATACGAATTCGTTTTACCACAGAAGGTCGGGGCATAACTTTTTTTTCCTCCTTCGCTCCTGACGGAGCTTCGGAGGATGCGTCTTTCTCTTCCTCTATTTTTTCTTGTTTTTTTTCTGGAGGGACTGCACTGCCAACTAAAGTACTGCCGGTTTGTTTTTTAAGTCTGGTAATGGCTCTGCCCGAAGGAAAAAGATCTGGATTTGCTACCAAGGCCTGACGAACCTTATCTAATGCCTCGCGCAATTGCCGGGACATCTTGGCTAAATTCTTAGCATCCTGTTCTTTCTTTATCTCTTTTAAAATTGTTCCCAATTGCGCGCGCATTACAGAATAAAACAGCTTATACTTGGGATCGTCATGGATAAAATCATTGCGTGAAGTTGTAATGGGCAAAAAATCTGCATTCACATTGCCCGTAATACGCCGGACAAGGGTTCGATATTTCTCATCTAACCCAAATAGCTCTTGTTTTATAAACACCTGTTTTACCCGACACCCAATGCCTGGCCGAGAAACTAACCCCGGCCGCGCAGCTACAATAATCTCGCCCTCAATTCCCCCATACATTGTCTTTATATTCACCCCAATACTTCGTCCAGGAATGTATTTAGTGACAATGCGCTTACCGTTCAAAAAGACTCCAAACCTTTTCGCATGCAATGGCGTGGCAATTTTTAAATATTTTTCAACTTCAGCAGGGCTAAATTTCTTTTTTAGTTTTTTCAGTATTACTTTGGTGCCACGGCGCTCAAGTGACGCGGCTCGGACACGAATAATAGGCAGCTCCCAACTCGCATCTCTTTTCCATAATTCTCTATCAAAAATAACTCTATACAACCACACGCCTTTGTGGCTCTCGACTATAAATTGATCAGCCGCTGCCAATGCGGCAAATTTGCCAATTCCAAACTGACCAATTCGTTTTCTGCCAAATCGAGGCGAAACACTGCGAATCTTTTTTTCTTCTGATCCAACCGTAAAAAATTGCCCTAACTGCCTTGCATCCATACCCGTACCATTATCCTCAACTGTAATTTTATTTGGTGTGACGGTTACATATACGTGTGTCGCATCAGCATCGTACGCGTTATTCACTAATTCTCTAATCAGCTCAATACTTTCCACATACATTCTCTCACCCAAGGTTAACAAATGCGACTTATCAACCGTCACCGTAATAGTTTTAGGTTGTTTCGTACGTGTCATAATTTATGCTGTCATATACTTTTTTTAAAATAGACAGCCGTAATCGGCTGCTCTTTTCTTTTTCAAATTCTTTTAAAATAATTGATTCTTTATTTTTCCATCGATTATCCCAACCCCTTTTATGCGGCTTACATAAAGCACAACTATACCTTTTATTTTTTAACCTCTTTCTCATAATGGCATTATACTATATTTTATAAAAATTGCAATGCTATTTGTATTACATTTGTATACGATTGTATAAAATTTGTATACAAACTTTTATTTTATCAAATGGATAACTTATTAAATATGTCCTATAATTTAGCTATAACTAAATTATAATACATATTAGACCTTAAAAGCAATTCTTCCCCCATAAATAAAAAGATATATGTCTCTTACTATCCGCCTCTTATTATGGTACTATATTTATACCCCTCTCTCATTACCATAATATAAAATATATGATCTCTCTTAAATTAAAAGTAACAAAAAATAATAAACTATTATGATCTCTTCATCTTCAAAAAGGACATATCTCATTATTGATTTGGAGGCAACGTGTTGGGAAAATCCTCAAAATAGAAAAAATATGGAAATAATTGAAATAGGAGCTGTTCTTGTTAATAATAATTACCAAATCATTGAAGAATATCAAACGTTTATAAAACCACTAAAAAATCCTGTCCTGTCTAAATTCTGTAAAGACTTAACTAATATTTGTCAAAAAGATATTGACAATGCCAGAATGTTTCCCATTGCTTTTAAAAAATTTATCCAATGGGCGGAAAAAACAGCAAAGCAAAATATCGTCAATATCATTTTCTGTTCTTGGGGATATTATGACAAAAAACAAATACTACAAGATTGCGAACTGCACAATATTGAATATCCATTTTCAACCCACTATAGTTTAAAACACAAATTCGCTGAAATAAAAAAAAGAAAACCGGTAGGAATGAAAAAAGCGCTCCGGCTATGCAACATTGATTTAACAGGCGCTCACCATAGAGGCATTGACGATGCTAAAAATATCACAAAAATATTTATTAAAGAAAAAATTTTATAGAGCCCTTAATTATTTTATCTTTCCGCGCCAACTATTGTATCAAGGGCTTAATGCCGGGCAAGGATTTGCCAGATAAAAACGCCAACATGGCACCACCGCCGGTAGAAATGAAGACTCTACCTTCATTTCTAACTCTAGACTGTAAACTATAAACTTTAAACTTACGTAGAGCTGATATTGTTTCTCCACCGCCAATAATAATTTTGGCTGTTTTATTTTTCAAAATTTCCTGTGCTATTGCTTTTGTGCCTTTTCCAAATTTTTTATTTTCAAAATAGCCCATAGGCCCATTCCATACTATCATTTTTGCTTTGCTAATATATGGTGAAAATAACTTAATAGTTTCGGATCCGATATCCAATATTTCGGATTGTGTCGGGGATCGGGGCTCCGATTTTGTTTTGAAGTCAACAGGCAGTACAATTTTTTTATTTTGTAATAATTTTTTAGCTGTTTTAATCATTTTTGGTTCATAAACTGATTTCCCTATATTCACTCCTTGTGCTTTTAAAAAATTATTGGACAGGGCGCCGCCAACTAAAATATGGTCTGCAAATTTGCTTAAATTTTCTATAGCACCTATTTTAGTTGAAATCTTTACTCCGCCCATTATAACCACAAATGGATGCTGTGGTTTTTGTAATACCTGTGACAGATTGTCAACTTCTTTTTCTAGTAAATATCCAGCATAGCTGGGTAAATACTTTGTAATCGCTGAAACTGACGCATGTTTGCGGTGTGAAACTGAAAACGCGTCATTAATATATATATCAGCCAAATCAGCTAACTGCTTTGCAAACTTTGGATCATTTTCTTCTTCTTGTGCATAAAACCGTAGATTTTCTAGCAGCGCCACCTCGCCTGCTTTCATACTATCAACGGCCTGCTTAACTTTCTTACCAAGACAATCATTTATAAACCTCACTTTTATTTTTGGAAACCGAGTCTCCAAATTTCTATATATTAGCTTTAAGCTGTACTTTTCTACTCTTTCTCCTCTTGGTCTACCAAGATGACTGATTAAAATCACTTTTGCGCCTCGTTCCACTAAATACTCAATCGTCGGCAGTGCAAACCGAATACGGCAATCGTCAACTACTTTTAAACAGGTCCGACCTCTTATTTTTAAAATACGAGGTCGGACATCCTCAAGCGGACAATTAAAATCAACCCGGACTAATACTCTTCTATTTCTGAAATCTTTAATTTGTCGCAATGTTTTCAACTTCATGTTTTACTGTTTTAATTCTATTTGGACTCCCGTCCAAAGGAAATCGGGATGACAAGTGGTGAGGTGCGGGGTGACCAGGAGAGTAAAGAAGTCGGGATGACAAAGGGAGAATCTATGGGCAGTTGCCTGATTTTTTAAATCCAGCTGCGATCGCTTCTTGTTCCGTACAAAAATATTGCTCTCCTTTTTGTATCAATTTTTTAATTTTATTTTCGCTCATTTTATTACTGTCAGAGATTAGTCCTTTAACTGCTTATTACTCCATTAGTATATCGAAAATAAACAAAAAAGACAGGTTAGGGCCTGATCTCCTCACGTCTTCCTTGTTATTCCTCTTTAGGACATGCGCCTCCGGCACATAAAAAACTCTTTTTGTATTCTTGCTTTTGTTGTACTGACACGATTGATAAACATTTGTAAAAAGGGTTTTATATTTTTGAGCTGAACCTTAACTCCTTTTTTCTTAAATTTGTTTAATCCATTTAAAAATTCATCAATAAAGCTCCGCGAAAAAAAATCTACACCAGAAAAATCAATAACAATATGCCTTGCGCCGTCTTGTTTAATTTTTCTGTTAATGCGCTGAAACAATTTTTGCGCATCAGATCGAAAGATGAGTTGTTTTTTTGTAAAATGAATTGAACTTGTCATATTATGTAATGATTTTATAAAAATTAATATTTTTCACAGGTACTTCAACGTCAACTTTTACTCCTGTTATCCTTTTATTCAGATTTTGAAACGTAATCTTATTTTTTTGTATCATCGCCCTTGCTAAACCTGTCTTCATAATCATCTTCCCTTCTAATTCTTGTGCTAATTTTCTTATAGAATGCAGGCCAAAACCTCTTCCTTCAAAATCCTTAGTAGAAAGTCCACTTAATGCAAATTCTATAGCAGAAAAATCATCTTTGGCATAAATTTGCTTTAAAAGATATGATTTCCTCAGCCCTATGCCATTGTCAGCAATATTGATTAAGCATAATTGTTTGCTGATTTTTAAAAATACCGTTGCTTTTTTTGCCTGTGAATGCTCATTAATATTTGCAAAAAGTTCTGAGATTACATAAAGAACAAAGGTTAAAAACCCTTTGGGCAGATTCATTTGTTTTATTTGATCAGATATTATATTCAGCTCATGCTCTAATTTTGCAACCGGTATTATGTTTTTCTGTTTATAAAAGGTCATATTTTTTATTGCTTTAATTTTTGACATAAAATCTCGCCTTTTTAGATATAGACAACCCAATATTACATTGCACTATCATTATAATATATTCTATAAAACATTGCAATGGCGTTGTAATATATTGTTCTTTTGAACCTAATCTGTTTTAAATTCGATATCAAGGCCGCATTTAATTTTTAGAAACAATACGTAGGTTAAGCCTGTATATAAATATGTTTCCGGGAGACGTATTTAAAAAATCGGAGATCGGGACTCCGATTTTGACTATGGGCAGTTGCCTGATTTTTTAAATCCAGCTGCGATCGCTTCTTGTTCCGTGCAAAAATATTGCTCTCCTTTTTCTGTTCTATTTTCCCTTTAACTTCCGGATATTTCCGAATACATCCTGTATTTTATTAGTCTTGCCCTGCCTTGTTTAAGAAGCAGTCTTAACAAGACCATTTTTGATAAGTTTGTCCCTTTGTGTCCTCTTTATGTCCCCTTTATATATAGGGCTTAAAACATTTTGCTTATCATTCGGAAAAAATTTCCGCTAAATTTCCGCTAAATTTCCGCTAAGACATAATATGCCAACTTATCACTAACGCCCCTTTTCTGAATAACCTTTTTATCTGCAAGTCCTTTTAAATCGTTCCTCGCCATACGTTCGGTAATTTTAAAAAGCTCAGCATATTTCTTGCTCGTTATTTTTTTATATTCTTTAAGATATTCGATCGCCTTAATCTGTCTTTCATTTAAGTTAAGTTCTTCAAGAAATTTTTCTGTTAACTTAGTTTTCCAGAATGTAATCACTAAACTTTCAGTAATTTCTTCAAATAAAGGTTCGGGCAAACCATGTTTCAAACATTCTTCAATAATCCTATTTGTTCCAGTTCCCCATTGCTCAATAAATTTTATCAAAAAGAAACATTTGCCAATTAAATGGTTTCTTAAAATAGAATCGTGCTTTTTCTTTAAATCTTCTAATCTTAAGGGATTTGGTAAAGGACCAACGCCCCAAACCTCTATTCTGTCATCAAATATCCTGACCTGAACATTGCTGGATATTTCATAATCCCTATGACAGATGGCATTCGTTATAGCTTCTCTTATGGCTTCAATTGGATATTCCCATTTCTCAACCCTTTCTATTCCTACGATTTTAGCGTGCAGTTTGATATGTTCTTTCACAAACTCAACCGCATCATCCCTTTGATTGATAATATTTCCTTCAAAAACTTTCATATCAATAAATTCTAAAGGTTTTATTCCTTTAAACCTGGCGCATCTGGTTTGTGCCTGCAAAAAGAATCTTTGCGGTTTTTTACCAAACAGCAGAATAGCAGCATTTGTTAATTTCCCATTTTTTATCAACCCCAACCTTTCTAATGCTTCCCCGACTGGTGTTTCTGGTTCAACATTAAAATTTCTTTCGTACTTTGCTTTCCTTAAAAACCACTTAATTTTTTCTTCGTCAATGTCTTTAAGTGCTGCTTCTTCACAAATCTGTTCATCCCAATAAACCTTTTTCTTTTCTACAATTAATCTTTCTATTTCCTGTCTTGACATTCTCAGAGTGGACTTGCCAACTCTTTTGAAAACCCTGCCAAAAGCAAAAACTGGTTTTTCTTTGGCTTCGCTTACCTCAATAATGATTATTTTCTTTCCGTCAATTTCTTTAACTTCAATTTTGGGGTAAATTTTTGGCTCTAAGCTGGTTGAAATTTTGTTTGTTAATCTTTCTATTGTGTCCTTGCCAATTTGTAACCCCAAAATATTACCCTTAGAATAGGCCCCAATAATAATTTTACCGCCATTTTTATTAACAAGTCCGGCAATTGTTTGGATAATCTCCTTTATTTGAGACAAGGAAGGCTTCAGCTCTAAACTTTCGCTTTCTCCTTTCTCTATCAATTTTTTAATCTTGTTTTTACTCATTTTATTTCTGTTAGAATCTAATCTTTTGATTGCCTATTACTTCATTATTATAGCAAAGATAAACAAAAAAGACACGGAGTGGCGCCTGGTCTCCTCAATTAGGAATACCTGCGTCTCTACCTGCGTCTCCAGGAGACATATCCTCCTTTGCCTTCCCCTTCCTTGTGCTTTGCCCGAAATATGGATGACAATTGGGTATATGCGGCAGACGATAACCTGGTAACTTGGGAACTGAGTTCCCAAGTTACAAGTTATGTTTAAAGCCAGGGGTTAAACATTATGGGCAGTTGCCTGATTTTTTAAACCCGGCGGCGATCGCTTCTTGTTCAGTGCAAAAATACTGCTCTCCTTTGCGCGTATCTATTTTTACAAGATTATAACTACTGCAACCGAGAAAAAAATATACTTTTCCCGCGCCTTGTCTTGAAATATTTCCCTTAATAGTACATTCGGGATCGGTCGGGAGCGCATGCATTTCTCGATATTGGATATTTTCTTGTTCATACTCGTCTACATACTCATCACACGCACCCCATAAACCGCGCCGCGCCATAAATGCCTGATCCCGCGCCTTAATAAAAACATTGGTATACAGCTTATTGCGTCCGTATGAAAATTCTCGCACATAACCCTGGCGTAAAAGATGGTCATTTACAAATATATTATTTTCCAGCAAGTCACCACTGGGCAAAAACACATAGCTGAGTATACGGCCACGATCATCTACTGCCGTAACATCTTTTTCCAGCCGCACATACTTTCCCTGCACCAGTCGCACCAGCTCATTCCTTGCTTCTTCGTAATAACATTTGCCGCCTTCTGGTGCATTAATCCCAATAAGGCGGACTTTCATATCTCCCTCTATCTTAATCGTGTCCCCGTCAATCACTTCAGTCACCAAATAAAGGTTGTCATCAGCGCGTGAGATTAGATCGCGTATCTGTAATAATTCCTCTGCGGTCAGTGACGGTTCTTGTCCAATATCTACTCTCTCGGGTGCTGTACTCACTACTTCCTGCTCAACCTCAACCATCTCGGCTGTTGTATCAACTGAATCATCCATCAGATCTGCCACGCTCAAACCTGTAAACACAGCAAGAAGCGCGAGAAATGCAATGCTTAATTTTTTTAGTATCGGCCCTTCATACCCTGTTGCTACAAGCAAAGCAATTATACCACCTATGGTAAGAAGAATCGTGAGAACATATTGCTTAATTACTCTCCGATGTTGTTTTTCCATGCCCCACACCTTTTTATCTTTTAAATCTTTAATTTGTTTAATTGTCTTTAATTTCATTATTATTCAAGCTGTTTTAAAAATTCATCTATTTGATCTTTAAGAGAGGGGTCAAATTCTAAGGCTTTCTCGGCTGATTCTTGGGCATTTTCATTATTTCCTGTTTTAACATAAATTTGAGCCAATTTAAAGTATAAATTTGCATCTTTTGGTTTTATATAAAGGGTCCACCGATACTGCTGAATTGCTTTATTATAATCACCTGTTGCAATATAGGCTTGGACTAACTGAAGCATAAATGCAGCATTCTCCCACCATCGGTAATTTAATTCCCAGGCTCTTTCTGCTGCTTCAATCCCCTTTTCAAGTTGGCCATCCGCCAGATAAGCTACAGATAAATTAAATTGAGATTCTTTAACCTCTGTATCTAATTTAACGGTTTTCTCTAAAAGCTCTATAGCCTTGTCATAGTTACGTCGGATAATTTCTATACGGGCTAACTCAAAGTAGGTTTGCTGGCGAGAAGGAGATAATTCTAGGGCTTTTTGCAAAACCCTTTCCGCATCTTCAAAATAATCTGGCTTATAGCGCGTTCCCAAATTGTGCAACTGACCTAAATATAAATAATGACGAACATCCAATGGGTGTTCTTCAACATTTTTCTTGTGTTCACTAATTGCAAATTCCGTCATTGCTACCACAGTTTGTGTATCAGGATTTTTTTGCGCATATTGTTCACTTACGGTTTTAGCTAGCTGAACTCTTATCTCTGGATTAACAAACGACTCTTTTTCTAATGCTTTTTGATACCAATGAAAACCAGACTTTAAATCAACTTTTGAAGTATGAACACCTCTAATTGCTAATCTGGACTGTTGAAATGGTTCAACATTAAATTTATATATTGCCAATGGCAGAAAAACAATAATTAAAAATATGAGAACTGGTAGAGGGAATCTGCCTCTCTTCTGAGGTCTGACCTCCACTTGAAGGTCAGACCTCTGTGTTATAAAATAAACCAACCCCAAACTAAAATAAAAAACAATCAACGGCGCAGGCGTATCAAACACAAACAGATTCTGAACAAAATAAGCCAAAAACATCAAGCCCAAAATCATTATAGAAATACGTGCTCTATAATTCTCTATCTTTTTTAACCTTTGCCAAAGCAAATAAAATATCGAACCAAATATAGACAAATATACTAAAGCTCCAAGAGCCCCAGTTAAAGCTAATAAATCAACCATCTGATTATGTGAACGATCAAACCATGTATTTTCCTGACCCTTACGAAGATAAAGCGGGTTATAATGTTTATTAAAAACGATATTATAATTTTCCCATCCCCAGCCTAAAGTTGGACTTTGTTTGAATCCACGCCACCCAACCTCCCAAGCCGTTGTCCTCTCTTGCATTCCATAACTTAAGTTAGCGAAACGACGAATGAAATACGGAGCCTTACTTACCAATGGCTGTGTTTGAGGAAGTTGCATAATAAAAAAAGTAACAGTAAAAATGATCAACAAAATACTCAATCCAATTTTTGTCTTCTGAGAAGCCCGGCTAAACAATAAAAAAATGGTCAATACAAGCAGGCTTAAAGAAAATGCAACCATGACACCGCGCGAAGCTGCTAAAAACAGAATTACTACATTAAATACAAGTAAACTGCCAACAACCTTTTGCTGTAAAATATCTTTTTTATTATAAACTAAAATAAGTCCAGCCCAAAAAATATTAAGCATTGCATATACTGCCAAAAATATTGGATTTCCCAGCGTAGCAGTCATTTGTACGCCCTCTTCTTTTAATAAGAACTTGAACCCTAATTTTTGCCCGAGCCCGTAAAGGCCAACCAAAAAACTGACTATTAAACTCACATATATAAATTGTCTCCACTCTGACCAATTCTTGAAAACGCTTATCAAAACAATAAATAAAGCATAAAAGTGAAACATAGTTACAATTCCTGTCATTCTCTCTTGTGAACTCCAAAAACTTTTATAAAAATCAACTCCTGCTAAAGCTGTTAAAATTAAAATGCCCATAAACATGCTCAGGGCAACAACTAATGGATTTCTCCAATGAGGTCTATATTGTTTATCGCCATACATCGCCAAGAAGAGCCATGCAACAAAAATAATTTCAACCAAAATCTGAAATACTATCACTTTAGAAAATATATACGGAAAAAGAACGGGTCGATATACCAGAAGCGGTAAAAATAAAATAACAATT
>JALLOO010000040.1 GCA_027717985.1 Patescibacteria group bacterium AH-259-L05
CTCCTTTGTTTTAAACGATCTATTTATATATTATTAATTATTTTGACAAAATATAGAATTTTTGTCAACAGCATTTTTGCCCAGCAGCTATAAATTAAAAATATATTTTATTTTTTGTTAGTATATGGTATACTTAAGACATAATTTAGGTGAGTGGTTAAAATTTTTTCAATGTGTTTCAGACAAAAGGCAGGGCGTGGCCTAGTAGCTAAGGCGCCGGTCCCGGGCACCGGAGATCATGGGTGCAAATCCCATCGCCCTGATTTTTCAATAATAATCATCAACCATGGATACATTAAAAGAAATTTTTTGCACCAACTGTTCACATCCTATGTCTCGGAGCGTTAAGCGTATTAATGAAAATCTTAAGCTTGGACATAATTCTTATTGTTCGAAAAAATGTTTTTCTGAATATAGAACAACAAAGCGATTAATGGTTTGCGAAAATACATCCTGCAATAAACAGTTTTTAAGAGTTCCAAAAGATATTTCTCCTCATAATTATTGTTCTCGCTCATGTGCTGCTATAGTCAATAATAAGAGATATTCCAGAAAACGTCCAAAGCCTCGTTACATGGTTTGTGTGGAGTGTAATAAACAATTTAGAAAAAGTACAGGCAATATAAAATACTGTTCCGTAAAATGTAGGAGGGAGGCAGAATCACACACCCCGGAAGAACTTCTGCGAAATATAAGAAATATAATTCGAAAATTAGGAAGGGTTCCTGCTAGACGTGAAGCAGAGGGAATTGGAGATGCCTGTAGAAAATTTTTTGGTTCATGGAATAAAGCTATTATTGCCGCAGGATTTCAGCCAAATCGGTCGCATAGCCAACGCATGTATAAACGTGTAGAAACTAAAGCAACAGACGGACATAGATGCGATTCGACTTCAGAAGCTATTATTGATGATTGGCTTACTAAAAATGGTATATCTCATGAGAAAGATGTGTCTTATCCACAGACAAACCATAAGGCAGATTGGGCAATTGAAAAAGGCAAGGTTTTTATAGAGTATTTTGGGCTCGCAAATGATAGCCCTCGGTATGATCGTGCTGTACAGAAAAAAATACAGTTCTGCCGAAAGTATAAAATTAAGCTTATTGAAATTTATCCATCCGATCTTTATCCCAAAGCTTGTCTTGATAGTAAGTTGAAAAACGAAATCGGTGCTTTATATTAGAAATAAAATATGCAAAAGTTTAATATTTTTTCACGGTTACAATTTTCTCCTGATTTTAAACTGCTGTGTGTGTATCATACCATTGTTTCATTAGGCGATGGCATGATAGGTTTGTTTTTGCCTATTTTTTTGTTTCAATCATTCGGTCTTTCCATTATCTGGGTGATTGTGTTTTTTATTGTGGGCTATGGTTTGTATGGACTCTTGATTCCGTTTGGTGCCATGATGATGAACAAGGTGGGAGTCAAACGAGGAATAATATTGGGCCGCGCGTTTGTTATCCCGTTTTTTCTCGGACTGTATTATTTACAATCTGACCCGCTGCTGTTTGCCATACTAGCCAATGTGGCTTTGCTGTTCTACCGACTCTTATACTGGATACCGTATCAGACGAGCTTTGTAGAGTTTACCGACGGCAGGTATCGGGGGCGGCAGCTTGCCTGGCTTTCGGTGTTTAAATATTTAGTCGGTATTGGTGCGCCCATTTTAGCTGGCTTTATTCTTATGAGCTATAGTTTTGATGTTTTATATGTAATGGGCATGGTTATTGCTGTATTTGCTTTGATTCCGCTCACTGGTCTGACTGAGGTAAAGGCAGAATTTGAGTATTCATATTTTCAGTCTTTTAAAGAGATGCTTAAGAAAAAAAATAGGCGCTGGGGCATGGCGTTTGCTGCTGATGGTGCGCAATCATTGGTCGGTGTGGCCGTATGGCCCGTATTTATTTTTACGGTATTAGAAGAGCAATATCTTGCCGTGGGCGCGGTGACGGCCTTGGTCATTATTGCCACCATTATCTTGCAATTAATTATGGGGACGTATACTGATAAGCTTAGAAAGCGCAGTTTAATACGGGTCAGTTCTTTAATTTATGCCGTTGGCTGGATATTAAAAGCATTTGTGGCAACCGCGTTTCAAATTTTTCTGGTGGGGTCCTTTCATAGTTTTGCTGAGGTTATGGTGCGCACTCCATTTGATACCCGATTTTATTCGCTCTCAGCTGATCGCGGCCCGTACCGAGATGAATATACGGTGCTTCATAGTATAAGTATTAATACGGGAAGAGTAGTAATGGGCATTATATTAATTATCCTTATAAGTATGCTCGGGCTTCAGGTCGCCTTTGTTCTGGCCGCCCTTGCAAGTATACTACTAAATCTTTTATAAAGCATCCCTTTGTCATTCCATACCCCCTTGTCATTACGCGCTTCGCGCGGAATGACAAAAAAAGAAAAGGCGGAATGACAAAAAAAGAATGGCAAAACATATTTGATTTTTTATGGTGAGTCCAAATAAGTGGGAACAATTAGTATTTTTAGCAGAGGAGAAGTTTGGCATTGATAATCAATTCAGTGAAGATTTTGTCGTATCTGAAAATTCAAGAGGAGAAAAAGTAATGGGCAAAAGAGAGGCGGTAGAGTTTGAGGGACCGCTGGGGAAGATGCGGCTGGAAAAAATTACCCGTCCGCGGGTCATTGACAAGAAAGTGTTATCTCGTAAGCGTATTGGCAGCGGGGTTACCGTGGATTATATATATTCTGATGATGATCCCGTGGTTGAATTAAAAATTTATAGGAACCGTGCTCCGCAGAACCCTGTTACTCGCTCCGCTCATAATAAGAACCGTGAAGATGGCGAGTGGGAAGAGGTAAGCCCCGAGAGTATGGGCATTAGTTAAGAAGTTACTTAGACACCGAGTGTCTAAGTGAAAAAAGCTAGAGTTATGGCAAAGAAAGTAAAAGTTGATAAAATAGAAGAACAAGAAAAACCTTTAGATAAGGGAAATGTTTCAGTTAAACCAAGCAAGCGATTTCAGGTTTTAAAAAAACATGAAGTCTCAATTGATAATGAAATAGAAGAGTTGTATGAAGATAACAATACCGATCGTTTATATCAGCCGCAAATTGGTGGGAATAAGTTATGGGTGGTAGTTTTGGTTGCCATTATTGTTGGATTGTTAGGAGGGACCGCTGCCTCTTTTTATATCTTGAGCAAAAAGCACATAACGTTCCCGTGGGGAAGTATTGATCTATCGCAATACTTTCCCCGCAGTCAAACGACGATTGTACGAGAACAAAGCATAACCATTACGCCCGATGAGCGTTTACAAACCATTAGAGATAGTTTAGATGAAAAAATTGTCCATATATTTAAGGTAAAACAAGCGCCAGAAAATGGCACCTTACCATTTTTAGAGCAAATTTATATGTCCCATGAAGTTTTGAGTCAAGGCGTGGTGGTAACCAATGATGGCTGGGTAATGGCACCGTCCCCCCTTGTCATTCCGCCCGAAGGGCGGAATGACAAAAAGGAAGGGCGGAATGACAAGGGAAGTTATATAGTAGTTGATAATGAGTCGCAAGAGTTTTTAGTTGACGATATGTTTATCGCCGATGGGTTTACGTTTTTAAAGATTGAAAAAACTGCTGCGCCAATCTCAATTGCGCTCCCCCAGGAGATAAGAGCAGGCGCAAGCGTGTTTTTAATTGATACTACTCATACGATGCATTTTGCAAAAGTGAGTCAGGCGCAGTATAAGGAGGTTACCACTCCCGAAGATCTGGTTTATTCAGCTGATAGTTTTTCTCATACCATTGTTTTAGATAATAGAGGATTGGTGTCTGCATTCTCAGCTACCTATATATATAGCCTTGAAGGCAAAGCAATAGGAGCAATACAAGATACTATGGTGATTCCTTTGTGGCGCATTGCGAGTAAAATTGATGTTCTTATTAAAAATAAAAAAGTTGTCTATCCTTACTTAGGCATTGATTATGTGAGAATAGAGTACGCCCCCGGACTTACCAGCCCGTTATTTAAAGATCTTAAAAATGGCGCGGTGGTGTATGGTCCGCCCATTTCTGGATCTCCCGCAAGCAATGCCGGCATTAAAAATGCAGATGTGATTATGAGTGTTAACGATATTGTATTGGATAAGGACATCAATCTTACCTCGTTGATTCAAGCAAAAAATCCTGGTGATGTTGTCGTTTTAACCTTTTTACGAAAAGGAGAGGAGATGACCGCGGAGGTAACATTAGGCTCTCGTCCTTTGTCATCCCGAACGGAGTGAGGGAGTGGCAAAAAAATAAAAAGCCGCGGAATGACAAAAAGAGTAAAAGTTATCCACAAAGTTATCCACAGGTACTACGCGAAAAAGTATGTTATAATTATTTTATAAAATTATGACTCACCATCAGCATTTTATTTATTCTAATACAAATAGAGTAAAGGGCCTTTCCATAAGGAAAGACTTTTTATTCTCCCCTTGTTTTTGTCGAAACAAGGGGTTCTTAATTTAATCAATAATAAATAATCAATTATTAATAATAA
>JALLOO010000041.1 GCA_027717985.1 Patescibacteria group bacterium AH-259-L05
AAACAGTTTACGTACACAGTTGCAAGAATCGTTGGATTTAAAAACAGCGCTCAAGGATAAAAAGGCTAAATTAAAATCCGAAGAGCAAACAACCCAGATTATTTTAGATGAAACCCGCGGCGCAGAATGGAAATTTCAAAGTTTATTGGCTGAAGTCATTGAAGAACATCAAAAAGTTGAAAATGAAATCATTACGTTGGAACGGGAAGCACGGAAAAAAATAGCTGAAGAAAAAGAAAAAAAGGCAGAACTCATGGAAGCTGAGGGTATTATTGTTTTCTCTTGGTCCGTTCCCAATGAAGGCATCACTGCTACCTTTCATGACCCAGATTATCCGTATAGAACGTGGATAGGGGAGCATTCAGGAATTGATCTTCGCGCTTCTCAGGGGACTGCAGTGCGTGCAGCAGCATCGGGATATGTGGCACGGGCAAAGCATGGAGGATTAGGATATAGCTATATTATGTTTATCCACAATGATGAATTCTCAACGGTGTATGGTCATATAAGCGAGATATTAGTTGAAGAAGGCGAGTATATTAGGCGAGGCAGTATTATTGCGCGGAGTGGGGGATTGCCAGGGACCTCTGGCGCTGGGAAATTTTCCACTGGACCACATTTACATTTTGAGGTACGATTAAATGGTATCCCTGTTAATCCTGAAGACTATCTACTTTAATTATTAATTAATCTTTAATTAATTGCTTATGAAAACCTTTAAGCTTTATCTTACAGAGGGAGGGCTTAATGCTCAGCTCAAATGGCTTGGCGCGCTTTTGCTTGTCATTGCAATAACTATAGCAGCAGTTAGTGTTGTCAATTATTTTGAGTTTCCTGAGGAATTAGCTAATGGATATACACCGCGAGATCTTATTATGCAAGAACTGTATGTCGCAGCTGGTGCAGCAATAATCGGTTTAATTCTTCTTATCGGAGGCACGTTTGCTGCTAATGGCCTAGATAGAAAAGACTAAACCCTGCTAAATAATTGAGTACTCAACGCGTTGAGTACTCAATTAGACCGAAAGCCTACTTAACAAGGTAAATATTATTATTTATGACCTCACAAGGTTGGCACAAGTTGGAAATGGGACCAATTACCTCTTTAGTTATTTTAATTATTTCTTCATTGATAATTTTTGGTATTGGGGCTCTTTTTATAAGAGAGTATATTAAAATATGGACTGAAATTGAAGAAACAAAACAAGGCGTAGAATATTTTCCTGAAAAACCAGGTAGGTTAGAAAAATTAATCCTCCCATAAATTTACATAAAATATTGAAATCATAATACTAATTCTAAAAGGCTTGTTGTTAAGAAAAACAAGCCTTTAGCGTTGACAGATTTTTTGTTATCTTCTAATATTAATTAGTATCTATCTATTGACAAAATTCTTGAATAGTTTATAATTTGAATTGAATTATATGAAAAATAACTATTTACAAAAAGGAAGAAAAAAATTACGAAGAAATTTAGCCATCTCTTTACTTTCAGGACTATTCACACAAGAAGAAATCGCAAAGTGGTTTGGCATTAAACGACAAAGAGTAAATCAAATTATAAAAGTAACCAGAAGGCTGTTAAAATAGATAATAATAAACTAAAATTTATACGATTTATGAGAAATTCTAGAAATATATTGCCAGGCGATTATATTGCTGGATTTGTTGATGGCGAAGGTTGTTTTGCTCTTAACTATTCTAAAGAAACAAGATTGCAGCGCAAAGGAACCCCTTCTTATTATAGATGGACCTCTTATTTTTATATAGTTGCAAGATATGATGATAGAGAGATTTTAGAACAAATCAAGGATGCCTTAAATTGCGGAAAAATATATATTCTCAACAAAGAGGGGATTAGAGAGGGAACCGCTACTGTACAATATGCGGTACAAAATTTTAATGATATTTTTAATAAGATAATACCTTTTTTCCATAAATATCCATTAAGAGCTAAAAAGAAGTATGACTTTGAATTATGGGAAAAAGGAGTAAAAATTTTATCAAAGCATAAAAAGAAACCTCCTGAAGGCAAAGGGAGAGGATGGACTTTAAGACCATACTCCAATAAAGAGCATAATGCACTATTGCTTCTTAGAAACAAAATGCGCAGATATAAGAGTACTATGAAAAGAGATTATAAATACATTCATCAACAAAACGGGGGAGTAGTTAAAAAATAATGATTATTTATCTACAAAGCGTCGTTTATTACCTATTTTACGGCGCTTAATATATTAAATGAAAAGGGGGCGGTTTTAAGCCCTCTCTTTTTATTAAGGTTTGGATATAAATGTTATTCCTTTCAAACTTCAAGGTTCTGCGAACGTACTGAGCAGGTTCTTATAGAATAATAAAAAATATTTTACTTTAATTTGTAAAATATTTTTTTTCCAAAACGTAGATCAACATATTGGAGTAATTCTCTTTGTGATATTTTCTCTTTTAAAATCAATTCTAAATTAGATAATTGTTTAGTAAAGTCTACTTCTGAATTAATAAATATCTGCCATCCTTCTGTAGTTGTCATCTCCATTTCATATATATCGCCTTCTTCAGCAATTTCTATTATAGGAATATATATGCTAGAATTTGTGAAATATATGTTATTTATAAAGTCTAGTATATTTTTAAATAGTGTAATTATTGCCTGATCCCTTAGATTTGTAACTGTTTTATCATAAAATACTGGCAAGGAGACGATCTCCTCTTCTCTCGTATCTACCATAACTATTGTTTTAAAAGAAGGAGCATTCTTTTCTCTGTTGTTTTCATTATTTTCAATCTTTTCTCTCTCATCACCTTGAGTCGTAAAAGGAAAATTATAACGACGCCCGTTGACCGCCATTAAATCTTCATCAGAATTCTTTTCAAGGGTCACAAAATTTTCATCATCAGTCTGCTCATGGATTATCTCAAAATTTTTGTCACTATCTCCCCTACTCTCGAATGACACTGCAATAAATTCGTTTTCGCTCGGCGGAATAATTACTTGACCGCGAGCATTAAGGTAATATTCGCCACCGTCCCCATAGATAACAAGCTGTGCCACTGGGCGAGATTCGGTAATCTTGAGCACCAAACGAGCGGGGAGCCATTTTTTATCTAACGTTATAGTCTCAATACGAGAATCCTTCTCTATTATTCTTTCTAAATCGCTTTTGCTAAATAAAAATAAATTGCTTTGTGAGAAAAAATATAAATATTTTTTGTTGAGAATAGTATAAATAATATTTTTTATCTCACTCTCTGTCACTAAAGTCTTTTCGTTCACAAATACAACCTCTATATGTTTAATTTGAAAAATACTAGTAAAAAACAACATATAAAAAGTTATTCCTAAGAATATCAATATAAATATCCCGGCGGCAAGAATTTTCGTCTTAAAGATCTTTTTTTTAATAAAATATTCACGGCTGCTTGCGCGACGATCTGCTGGCATTACTCGCTTAAATGCCGCTTTCTTCCGAGCCGGTTTTAACGGCTTTTGGAATTTATATTGAGTTCTACGTTTCATACTTTCTAAGTATACCAAATTTTATCTACTCTGCCAAATCTACCAAATAGAGCAGGAGGAGGGCTTCGCCGCTCCTCCATACTATGTAAATGGTTCGCTCGGTCGAAATTAAAAGTAAACTTTCATTTCTCCCTCGCTGCCATTTATAAAAATCCTGTCTCGTAAGACAGGATTGAGATGGCATTAAAGCATATATTCATTTCATCACTATTCGATCAACAAATTTTTCTATTAACGTGACCGCTAACGGCGTTTCTTCTAGTGAGTTAATCAACCGATCAAATTCTTTAGGATCTTCAGGTGCATACCCTTTCTCGGCATAAAAAACAATTCTTTCAATTAACCTTTTTTTATCAAGATCAGGATGAAACTGCATAACATATTCCTTCTCACCAGTGCGATACGCGTGTACTGGACAAAGGTCACTGTATGCAAGGAGTACCGCGTCTTCTGGTAATTTTGAAGTATAATCTTTGTGTCCGGCTTGGGCCTTAAACTCACGCGGTATGTCATAAAATAAAGGATCTTTTTTGCCTTCTTCTGTCAGCTTAACCGTAATCGTACCAACTTCCTTTCGAGAAGGATCACTTTTAACTTCGCCACCCAGAAGCACTGCCCAGAATTGTAAACAAATATTTAATACCGGGAGTCCTTTACTTCTGCATCGATTTGCAACCTGTTCCAACTGTTTATATACTCGAGGAAATTTTTTCTGAACTTCTTCCACACTATAATCTCCTGCAGCACCAATAAATAATGCATCAAAATCGCCAAAAGAAAAAAAATCAAAATCTTTTTTTAACAGATAATGGGATACCAATTGTGCTGGCTCAAG
>JALLOO010000042.1 GCA_027717985.1 Patescibacteria group bacterium AH-259-L05
TTTTGTCTTCCCGAACGAAGTGAGGGACAGGATGACAAGGAGGGCACGTTAAAAAGCGGAGGCGAGTTTATACATAGGCAGAATAATTGCCGCAATCATGCCGCCGACCACCACGCCTAAGAATATAATGATGATGGGCTCAAGAAGTGTTACTAATTTAGCCAGCATATTTTCCACCTCACGAGAATAAAAATCAGCAACCTTACCCAATACTTCATCTAACCTTCCGGTTTGCTCCCCAATTGCCATTAAATTGGATATTAATTGGGGAATATGCTTGGCATCCATAAATGAACTGCTGATTGACCGTCCCTCTTCAACATCAACCACGGCATTTAAAATCGTATTTTTATACACCGAATTTCCCACCACGCCGGCCACAATTTTCAATCCTGAGCTAATCGGAATGCCTCCGACAATTAATGTTGAGAGCGATCGGGTAAACCGAATTAAATATACTTTTTGAAACAATTCGCCAAACACCGGTAGTTTAATAAGGGTTTTATCCCACAGTAATTTTCCTCCACTGGTTTTGGTAAAGAAAAAGCGCAAAAATATAAATGCGGCGATGACAAAGAGAACAATAAAAATAAAGTACGCTTGAAAAAATTGACTGGTCGCAATTAACATGCGTGTTGGTTTGGGAAGCGAAACCCCTGCTTCTTGTAACACTTTGGTTAACTGCGGAATCACAAACACCATCATCAAGGTCATCACGCCGCCGACCGCAACCACCACAAACGCAGGATAAATCATCGCACCCTGGATTTTTGAGGTCAGATCATAATTTTTTTCCTGTTCATTGGCAAGATAATCAAGCACCTCATCAAGCTTTCCTGCGGTCTCACCTGCCCTGACCATATTGATATAAAAATCATCAAATGCTTTAGGATATTTTGCCAAGGAAGTTGAGAACCGGGCGCCACCTCTCACATCTGCTGCAATGGAATTCATCACCGTCTTAAGGTATTGATTTTGTGTTTGCCGTGCCACCACCTCAAGGGATTTTACCAAAGGCAGGCCAGCTGAGACCATCACGGAGAGCTGGCGGGACAGAAAAACCATATCTTTTGGCGTTGCCCGCTGGAGAAAAGAAATGTTTAACGGACGGCGCCAAAACGGCAGTTCCCCACTTTCCTTAAGAGATATAATAATCATCTTGCGCGCGGTCAATACATCAAGCGCTGCCTTTTGCGATGCCGCCTCAATCGTGCCTTCAACTGTCTCGCCTTTTAAATTTTTTACCTTGTATTCAAAAAGCATAGGTTAGCTTAATTACGAGATCCCTCGCTGCGCTCGGGATGATATCTTTTTTTGTCATTCCGCACGAAGTGCGGGATGACAAAGGGGAACGGGATGACAAAGGGGAACGGGATGACAAAGGAGGGAATATTCGAAAAGCATACATTAAAAAAGTAACCAGTAATGGGTAATTTCTGGACTCGTTACCCGTTACCGTCGTAGTAATGTTTTCAAAACTTCCTCATCAACACTATGTTGTAACGCATCATCACTGGTTACCTTGCCTGCTTTTACCAAATCAGCTAAGTACTGATCTAACGATATTGACGTTTGATCCTCAGTTGCCTGTAATGCGCCTGCTAATTGATGTAATTTATCTGCGGCAATCAAACTTTTTACTGCCGGGGTGCCGGGCAGGATCTCGAGCGCGAGAATCCTTCCGCCGCCAATTTTCGGCACTAACCGGGAGCATACAATGCCGCCCAAATTCTCGCTTAAAAAATACTGAATATTTTCCTTCTCCCCCATGGGAAAAAAATGTAAAATGCGCTTCACGGTCTTCAGCGCTGATCCCGTATCAAGGATTGCAAAAACCAAACTCCCTGCCTCACTAATAGCAAACAATTCATCAATGACCTCACCGCTCTTGACCTCAGAAATCATTACCACATCAGCATTGCGTGTTCTAATATAGCGCAGACCCTCAATAAATGATCCAATATCTGTCCCTACCTCACGTTGCTCAACAACACTCTTGATTCCTCTCATTACATTCTCAATCGGTTTTTCTACCGTTGCAATAAATTGACGTTCATTCTTATTAATTTCATTAAGTAATGAAAACGCCAGTGTTGACCGTCCTGAATCACGCGGCCCGCAAATAAACACAATGCCGCTTTTTAAACTACTAAAATTTACCACCATCTGCCCTACTTCAAGTTTGGAAATATCTACAATCTCAGAAGATAAAAGTTTAATACGCAAGGCAAGCGAGCCCCTTTGATAATAAAAATTTATCTGAGAAAAACCAATACGACTCAGTTCTTTAACCGCAACAATCTGCTTTTCTTTCTTTAACATTTCCTGCTGCGGGGAATCTAAAAGAATGCCTGCCGCGTCTGATATAAATGATCCTGCAATAATACTTTCTTTTTCTAGCGGACGAACCTTGCCATAGATTCGTATAAACGGAACTTGTGCAGGAAGGAGGTAAATCTCAGAAGCACGCATACTTGCTGCTTCAGAACAAATTTTATTCAATAAAATGTTAGTTTGTGTACTCATACGTTTTGCGTATTATTCTCGTGCGGCGCGCAATACTTCTTCTATCGTGGTTATCCCTTCTAATGCCTTAATATAGCCGTCAACCACCATCTCTTTCATTTTTTGCCGCTTAAACTCTGCCTTCACATCATCAAGTTTTAGATCGCCGTTAATAATGTTTTGCATATTGTCCGTTATCTCCAAGGCCTCAAAAATACCTGTTCTCCCAGAATATCCTTCGTTATTGCACCGCGAACACTCTTTGCCGCGATAGAATATAAGGCGGCCTGTTTTTTTATCCCGATATTTATCAATATTCGTCTCTGTATTCTTTAGGGCAGTCTCTATTGTTTTTTCTACTTCATCAGATATTTCAATGGCGGTTTTACAGTATGAACAAATGGTACGCACCAAGCGCTGGGCAACAATTAAATTTACTGATGAGGCAATTAAAAATTTTTCAATGCCCATATCAACCAGCCGCGGCACTGCCCCAAACGCATCATTGGTGTGAAGGGTTGAGAGTACAATATGGCCGGTTAATGCGGCATGTGTTGCTAAATCAGCTGTTTCTTTATCTCTAATTTCTCCGACCATAATAATATCAGGGTCTTGACGCACCACTGAACGCAGCCCTGAGGCAAATGAATACCCGATCTCTGGTCGTACCTGACTCTGATTCACCCCCGGGAGAAAATATTCAACCGGATCTTCTAACGTAATAATATTGACCCCTGGCTGACTAAGTTGTTTTAATACCGCATACAACGTGGTGCTCTTACCACATCCGGTAGGACCGGTAATTAAAATCATGCCGTGCGGCCGTGCCATATTTCGCTGAATTGCTTCATTCCCTCTGCCCCAAAACCCTAAATCTTTAAGTTCAAAAACACGCCGCTCTGGATCAAGCACCCGCATCACTGCTTTTTCCTTATTAAGCAAGGGAAATATAGAAACACGCATATCAACCCGTCGTTTAGAAACCGTCACCCGAATTCTGCCGTCTTGAGGAATGCGGGTTTCATCAAGTTTTAAACTTGCCATTACTTTTATACGCGATATAATTGCTGAATGAAGATGCCCGGGCAAACTTGCGGTTTCCCTTAAAACCCCATCAATACGATACCGAACCCGGGTTTTTTCGCCCATCGGCTCAATATGAATATCAGAAGCAGAATTATCAACCGCATACTTCAAGATTGAGCCGACAAGCTTCGTAATGGGCGCTGACTTAGAAATTTCTTCTAAACTCATTGAAGGCTCTCCCTCAGCTGCCGTGGGCGCAAACCGTGATTCAGCTGCACCTACTGCTTCTTCAACTTCCATTGCCAGTCCGGTATACTGGGCTAAAAGATTTTTTATTGCTGATATGGGCGCGATATAAAAGGCAACCTCCAGGCTGTTTTCCCGGCCCACAAAATTTCCTGCTTCGCGTGCTTTAAAGTTACCCGGATTGATAATGGCAACGTGTAAGGTACCGCTCTCTTTTTTAAACGCAACAATTTGATAATTTTCCGCCGTTTCTTTAGGAATCAGCTCCAGTACCTTTCGGTCAATTTTTACCCCATAGAGCTCAGCAACGGGAACATTATATACTTTTGATTTTGCTAATGCAACCTCTTCTTCAGTAACAATTCTTTTCTTTTCCAACAGCGTAACCGGATCAAGATTTACCTTCTGTGCCTCAGCTAAAATATTTTGATAGTGTTCGTTGGTTAATTTACCTTCATCAACTAAA
>JALLOO010000043.1 GCA_027717985.1 Patescibacteria group bacterium AH-259-L05
ACGATATCCATCTAGAATCATTTTTACTAAAATATCAACGGAATTTATGACATCATTATAAAAAATATTCATATCAATTTTAAGTGTATTATTTTGAATTGTTAAATGATTTCTTCTTTGTATATCAACAGGAACATTGCTTACTCCAAATTGCCAACTAATCTCCTTACGTTTAAATTTAAATTTCTTTGGTGAGTGCTGATGCAATAAACCATTTCTGTATATCAGAACAATAAATCCCGCATAATCTTTGTAACGAACATCAATTTTACTCATAACCTCCGACAAGTAAATTTTTATATTTAGGCCTGTATATAAAGGTTTTCCAGTAATATAAGACCCTAATCCATCTATCTCTGGAAAAAGCATTCTTGGTACGGCAAAAAAGCCAGCGTGTGGTCCATTATCAAAAAAACTTTTCATGTAGCCTTTGATCGCAATTCCCACATCATTTTCTATAGATTGTTTAATGTGATTAACTAAATAATCTTTAATTTGTTCGTCAGAATAATTTTGTTTTTTATTTCTTTTCATTTTTTTTTACAAATTAAATTTTGGGTTTATTTTTGGATCAAGTTAGCTTTATTTTGAAAACTGTACTTTTATACATATCAATTAATGGTTATTTAAAAATAAAAACCAGGACTGAGACAAGAGCTATAATGCTACTTGCCAGAGCAATCCAAAACATTCTTTTATTCATTGTGTATGCCTCCTTTATACTAATCCACTGTAACCTAAACTCAATGCTCCTTAAAAAATCATGGCATTGTTTATATGATGGCGTTCCGGCATGACGGCTGTGCAGATTCTGCCTTACTTGTTCGCACAATTTTAATAGTTTTTCTCTATCTTCTGGCAAAGGATTTTTTGAGATTTCATCTACTTCATCTGAGGTAAGTTGTTTATTTGTATTTTTCATATTTATTCTTCAATTAAATTTTTGGGTTATTCTCGTCAAATTAGCTTCATTTTGAGAACCGCCTCCTGTAATGCTACTTGATCTATAGTTTTAGTTTAAAAGTCAGGACTTTTTACGATTTTTCTGTGGGCTTCGAATAAAGAGTGATTGCAGAGTTAAGAACCCGAGGCGATACTTCTGCTCTCGTTTTTGGAACGCCTCTTTGCCACCATCCAGAATCCAAATGTACTTTTCTCTATGTCGGATATTTTCAATACTTGATGAAATGAGCTGAACCTTGTTGCCATCTTCTTCAAGGATCACTATAAGTTCCGCATCGCTTCCAATAGCAATATTTGCATCTCGTGTGACTAAGATAATTTGGCGATTTTCTTTCTGCCGCCTGATGAGGGGAACGAGAACAGTTGATATGAATTTCCCGTCAAGGTTATCCTCTGGCTGATCAATGACTATTGGGTTAGTACCTGCGAGAAGTGCAATAGTTATCACAATGCCGCACCTCTCCCCGAACGAAGTATTTTGTAGTAGTTTCTCACCAAGTTTAGTTTGTACCTGAATGTTACGAATATCAAAATAGGATTTGAGAATTCTCAAATGAAGCCTGTTCAAGAAAACATCATCATTTACAAGTTCTTGTAATACCTTTTTGTGATGAGCAGCTTTTTGAGATTCGTTCACGGTTTTTCTGATACTGTTCTTGTCAGCCTCATACTTTGCTATGTCGTCAACGTCAAAAAGCACATTCTGAATCTCATCTGTTCGAATAGTGATCCCCCCCGAAACATTCTCCTTTACGAACTCAGCGGCAGAGTTTCTAAGTGGTTGCAGATTGATTCTTTGCTCAAAATTAATCCTTTTATTCGAGAGCGACAGATCGTCCAGTCTTTCTTCAAGATTAGAACCAACTTCAAAAAACCTATCGTGATAAGAAATATAAGCCTCTCGGTAATTAGCAAGGATTGAGTCTTTCTCGGAGTAGATGGTCTCGTGTGGCTCTTTAGCCTCTTCCAGTGATGTGATTTGACTCTCCAGATCATTGATCTGTTCAGTAGCATCTGCCAACTCCTCAATATTTTCTGGAGAAAGCCCCTTGCCCTCTAAATACTTTTTGAGCTCTTGCTTCTTGGCTTTTAATTTCTCGTGGTATTTCTTTTTGTCATACTCACTCTGTGCATCAGTAAAGCGAGCAACCAGCCCCTCTTTATGTTTCGCAAGGGACTCTTGCAAGCTTGCTAAGAGGTCTCCTCTCTTATATTTTTGCCAATCAAGCGACTTAATATTATCTTCCAATACCTCTATATCTTCAATGAGAGATTCGTACTCTTTTTTATACTTCCTGAACGAGGAAATTTTTTCACTGACGTCCTCAATTGCTTTTTTGTGAGCTTTATACTCCTTTGATTTGATAACTTCTGTCTGCTTTCGTAGAGTATTGATGTTTTTTCTCAAGACCTCAATTTGCTTATTTGATATGGAGATGGTGTCGTACGCAGAAATCAACTCATCGACTGTCGATGAAGCGGTTGAGCAAGCATCTCGTAATTCTTTCAAGTTCTTTTTGTCCCCACCATCGGCAATAGAAGAAAGATTCTCTAATCGATAACGGATCAGGGATGACATCTCGTCAATATTGCGAGCGTGTTTTTCAATTTCGTTCTGTAGAAAAAACTCCGTATCTTCTGGGATATCAACCTGTGTAGCCATCCTAACTTTAGTCAGGGGATCGGGACGTAGATCAAGATTAAAGAGAGGTGATCCAATCTTATCTAACCTCGCATCTTCTCTTCTATTCCAGCTATTGAATAAAATGTGAACCAGGGTACTTTTACCAGACCCCCGGCCACCTATTATGCAGGTTAAGTTGTTTGAAAAAGACAAGGTATACTCTCCCTGAAGACAAAAGTCGCTCTCTTTCTTCTCTGCATCATCAGTCAAAATATTCAAATCATCCGGGAATGCAACAGAGCATTCGTACATACTAGCATAAGTTTCGCTTTCAGCAGGATCTTCCTCTTGTAGCCTGACTCGTAATTGCGGCTCATAGACGATTTGTCTTAAGCCTTCAAAGGTCATGTCCGCCTTTATCCAAATAAATGCTTTACCGAGAACCTCAAGTGAATGTCCCTTGTTATTAGTTAGCGTACTTCGATCAATAGAGTCTGAAGTAATAATGATCGGCCACTCTCTTCCTACGTTCGGAAAGACTTTCTCGTAATATTTTCTCAATTGGGTATCATTACTCACCTCTAATACATCAACGAGGTAAGCCATGTCTTTTTTGAGTAAGCTCCGTGCATCGCTATCAAGTTGCTCTATACCACAATGCTTATTGCCAGCGTGGAGAAATACTAAACCACCCTCTTGTTTAATGAGTTTGCATGCATCTTCATAGTTGCAGTAAATTTGTTCGTTACCCTTGGATTTAACATCTGCATCACTAAGCCCCAACGGGGAAAGAATCTTGTCATAAATGAATTTTGCTTTTACACCTTCATTGAATATGCCGATAATATGTACACCCTTGTTGCCCTTATCTGTTCTCAGCTCTACACCAGGGAGTACAACGAGATCCTTCTTTTTGCCAGCCTTTCCAACCGCATCAAGCCAACCAACTGAGTGATGGTCGGTGATGGCAATTACTTTGAGCCCCACTTTTATAGCTTTATCCACCAAATCGTCAGGTGTTATATTACCACCGCCCCAATCATAAGAAGCAGGGGTGTGCACATGCAAATCCCATTTGCGCCATTTTGAACCTTTTGGATATTTGTGTTTACTCATGCGTTTTCAATAATTTTTATCTCTTCTTGCGTAAAACAGTAGAGTTTATAAACTAATTTATCAATTTGTTTTTCGTATTCTTCGACTTTTTTGCTTTATTAAAACCGGCTGGGCTAAAGCCGGTATTATTTTAAGTCTACAAAATATTGCTTATTTTGTCAATTTAACCACCTGTGGATAAGTGCATAGATTTTCGGTAGATTTTCAGTTATAATATATAAGTAAACCGTCTAAAAATTATGTCAACACTATGGAAACATTAACGAAGAGGCAAAAACAAGTTTATGAATATGTTAAAAGATTTATAGAGGAAAATGGTTTTTCGCCCACCGGCGAAGAGATTAGAAAACATTTCAAGC
>JALLOO010000044.1 GCA_027717985.1 Patescibacteria group bacterium AH-259-L05
TTCAATATCTGGTGTTATGCCTTCATCATGAATTGAACGACCAAGAGGCGTATACCACCGCGCAATCGTTATTTTCAATGCTGATCCATCACGATATGATTCAAGCTCTTGAACAGAACCTTTGCCAAACGTTTGTTCTCCTAACACCGTACCCTCTTTATAATCCTGGAGCGCACCGGCTAAAATTTCTGACGCAGATGCAGACCCCTGATTAACCAATACAATAGTATCAAGGTGGCTAAAATCTCCTCTGCCTGAACTTTGGTACTCAACTTCTTTGTCCTGTGCATCACGAGATACGGTCACGACATCTTTCGAGATCCAATACCCGGCCACATTTACTGCTGTATCTAAGTATCCGCCAGGGTTATTACGTAAATCAATAATTAATCCATTAGGGTTGGCGCGCAATACCACATGTGCAATATCTTGAAAATCTTTCCAGGTTTCTTCAGAAAAATGTGATACTTGTATATAGGCAATATTATTACCTTTAAGCTCCCATGATACCGTCTTGATCTCAATAACATCGCGAATAATCTCAATATCTTGAGTTCTTTTATCGCCGTCGCGCCAAATGGTCAAGGTCACGGGCGTCCCTTTCGGCCCGCGGATGAGATGAACTACTTCATCAAGACTCATGCCCATCGTATCTTTTTCATCAATGGCAAAAATTTTATCCCCGGCACGAAGTCCAGCACGATGCGCAGGAGTATACGGAAGCGGCGCAATCACGGTCAAGCGATTATTTTTAATGCCAATTTCAATGCCCACACCTTCAAAGCTTCCTGAAATATCCTCTAAAAACTTTTTTGCCAAATCTGGTTCTAAAAATACTGAATACGGATCATCAAGGCCTTGGACCAATCCTTTTATTGAACCATAAAATAAATCTTTGTCAGACACTGGCTGGGCCACATGCTTTTCTTTAATTGATGACCAAATCTTCCAAAATAAATTATAATCAAAATCAGCGTCAATAGCTTCTGGAATTGAGAAAATGCGCAATGCGGGAATAAACTTTGCAGGAATAACATTTCTCTCTATAGTTACACCCCCAATAATGCCGATAATAAAAATAAGGATAATGGCAATGAGTGCTTTTTTTTGCGAAACCATTTTTGTCATAACAATCCTTGTTTATAATTCCTAAGGGCGAATCAAATGGGAAAGTTTATTTTCACATTTGTGAGCCCTGACGGAATTTCAAGCCTTGCTTATATTCTAAATGCTTATATGCGCGATCGGTCGCGGTGCGACCACGCGGCGTTCTGTTTAAAAATCCAACTTGAATTAAATAGGGTTCATACATCTCCTCAATGGTATCTAACCCTTCGCCTACGGCAACCGCTAATGTTTTAACCCCTACGGGTCCGCCAGAAAACTTTTCAATTACTGTCCTTATTATTTTTCTATCCAATGGATTTAATCCTGCGTTATCAATCTCTAGCATTTCTAATGCTTTCTGAGTTAGGTCTTTGGTAACTCTTTTATGGCGCTTAACTTGTACAAAATCACGCACTCGTTTTAACAAACGATTGGCTACGCGCGGCGTAAAACGCGAACGTTTGGCAATCTCATGAGCCGCATCATCGTCTATATCTATATTTAAAATGTTAGCTGAACGTTTAATAATCTTTCCTATATCATCAACCGTATAAAAATCTAACTGATGGGTAAACCCAAAGCGATCACGAAGCGGGGGTGAGAGCAAGCTGGGCCGCGTGGTTGCGCCAATCAAGGTAAAACGCGGCAAATCAAGACGTAAAATCTTAGCACTTGGCCCCCTGCCTACAATCACATCAAGCGCATACTCTTCCATTGCCGGATACAAAATTTCCTCTATCGTGCGATTGATACGGTGGAGTTCATCAATAAATAAAATTCCATTTTCTTCTAAACTAGTTAAAATTGCAGCTAAATCCCCTACTTTTTCTAACGCAGGACCGGACGTAACTTGAATAGAAGTCCCCATTTCACGCGCAATAATATGAGAGATTGTGGTCTTCCCTAAACCATGAAGCCCATGAAAAAGGGCATGATCCAGCGCCTCTTTTCGCTGCTGTGCGGCTTTAATAAATATATGAAGATTTGCTTTTAATTTATCCTGGCCAACAAATTCATTTAATGTTTTAGGCCGCAATGTCAAATCCATTTTCCTATCTTCAGGAAGATCTTCGTGCGATATAATGTCATGTGATTTGAATCCCATATAGTAATAATATTCTAACATTAAAAAAAGGGCTTGACAAGTCTCTCTTGTTTTTTTAAAAAAAATTGTTATATTTAGGAAGTGAGGGGCCTGTAGCTCATCGGTGAGAGCATCAAACTTATAATTTGAGGGTAGGTGGTTCAATTCCACCCAGGCCCACCACAATAATCAATTATTAATGATCAATAATCAATATGGGAAATATTATTTTAGGATTACTAATTATAGGAGCCGGGTTTATGATAACGTATAAATCTGAATGGCTATTGCACAATCTCGGCAGAGTACAGTGGGCAGAAGCCCATTTAGGATTAGAAGGCGGCACCCGTTTATTTTATAGACTCATTGGTATTGGCATCATATTTTTAGGGATTTTTATCATTACCGGCATTTGGTCAGATATTTTAGGCGGCTTTGTTAAATTATTTACCTAGTAGGGGCCCTTAGCTCATTTGGCAGAGCGCTGCCTTTGCAAGGCAGAGGTGACCGGTTCGAGTCCGGTAGGGTCCACCATTTTTTATATGAGGAGTTTTCCGTTTCGTCCACACTTGCAGATCGGGCCTGGGCAGTCATAAAATAAAGGTAATTCCAGGGTTTTTTAAATATAATTTCTAAGGTTCCTGCCATAATACACTGGTTCGAGCCGATTTTTTTCTTTCGCCTTGAGCGAAAGGCAAAGCAAGATGCAGCAAATTGTCGGTGATGGTATTGCCTTTTTCAAACACCATATAACCAACAATACTATGATTAAATATTTTATCTATTGTCGAAAATCTACTGAAGAAGAGGAGCGGCAAATCCTCTCTATTGAGGCCCAGCTTACAGAATTGTGGGAATTTGCCACGCAGAATAATCTTTTTATTGTCAGAGAATTCTGTGAAAGCAAGACCGCTAAAGAGCCGGGGCGCTCTGTTTTTAATCAAATGCTTGATGAGATTGAAAAAGGCAATGCCCAGGGAATTTTAGCGTGGAATCCTGACCGGCTTGCGCGCAACTCAATTGACGGCGGAAGGGTTATCTATCTTGTAGATATCGGAAAAATCAAAGCGCTCAAATTCCCCACGTTTTGGTTTGAGCCAACGCCGCAAGGAAAGTTTATGCTCTCGGTTGCATTCGGACAAGCCAAATACTACACCGACAATTTGCGAGAAAACGTTTTGCGCGGAATCAGACAAAAATTAAGAAGGGGCGAGCGTCCATGCAAAGCGCCTCTGGGCTACTTTAATGAACCGCGCTTGCGAACGATTGAACCGAACCCTCAAACATTCAACAACGTAAAGAAGTGCTTGAAGGTGTTTGCCACGGGAAACTACACCCTGTCGCAAATCCGCGACAAAATATTTTCTCTTGGCTTGGTTGGCAGGGAAAGCGGAAAGAAAATGTCTTTATCATCTGTTGAATATATTTTGAAAAATCCCTTTTATTACGGACATTTTCTGTACCGCGGGGAACTGCATCAAGGCAGTCATAAACCAATGATTTCAAAGAAACTTTTTGATACCATACAGCAGACGCTCAAACATAATGGCAGGCCCCGCACAAAGCGGAACATTAACAATTTTAAATTCTTAGATTTTGCCACGTGCGGAGAATGCGGCTATGCCATCACTGCCGAGCGGCATATTAAAAAAAGCGGACTTGAATTTGTGTA
>JALLOO010000045.1 GCA_027717985.1 Patescibacteria group bacterium AH-259-L05
ATCGTTTTTTAATTCGTTAATTTCTTGTTTTTTTTGTAGAATTTCAAGTTGAATACGTTTAATTGATAGGTTGGTTTTTTCAATTTCATTTTCTTTTTCTTCCACTTCTATTTCGCGTTCCGCAATTTGATTTTTTAAAATATAAATTTGATTTTTTAAGTTTAGTGCCTCTCCTCTTTTAAGCTCTACTTTTTCTTCGTAGATTTTTTTTTGGTCATGCAGCTCTTCAATTTTTTCTTGATGTTCTCTAATTTGCCCTTGAATTTTTTCAATTTCTTCGGATTCGACTTTTATTTCAATAGCAAAGATAGGATTGACTGTTAATAAAAATCCTAACAGTAATAAAATAATCAATTTAATTTTGACAATTTCTTGTATCATTTAGAAATGTTTTCTAAAGTTTGGATAAAAATATCATTCCTTTCAAACTTCAAGGTTCTGCGAACGTAGTGAGCAGGTTCTTATTGCTTGTTTAACTCTTTTAAGTACTTGCTTTTTCCCCAATATTGCTGCGAGCTCTTCCGGTGGCGGTGATGCTTTACGTCCACTGAGGGAAACACGAAGCGGCCAAAATGTCTCCCCTGTTCCCTGTTTTTTTGCTAGTTGATGTAATGCACTGATTATTTTCTTAACATGGAAACGCCAACGCGATATGCGTTTTAATATTTTGTGTATTTGTATTAAGTTATTTTTAACTTGATCTATAGTCATTTTTTTCCATATCAGAATATGTGGATCATATTCCAATGTGTCCAAGAAGAAAAATTCAGTTAAATCCCCTATTTGATCAAGCCGCTTCATCCGTTTCTGTTCTAGGGCAACAATTTTTTTTAACCATTTAAAACTAACCGTTGTGTGTGTTTTAACAATTCTATATTTTATCTTTTTTGGTTTTATAAGTCCTGATTTAATTAAATAAGGTATACACATCTTTGTTAATTTCTTGATATTTATGTTTCTAATATAATGTCCATTTAACCAATCAAGTTTCCTAGAATTAAAAATAGCACTTGTTTTTTGAATTTGATCAAGAGAAAATTCGCTTATAAGTTCTTTTAAAGTAAATATTTCTTTATCGGTGTCAGGATTCCAGCCAAGTAAAGCTAAAAAGTTAATAAGCGCGTGCGGCAAGTATCCTTTGCCAAGATAGTCTTCAACCGCAATGTCTCCTTGGCGCTTGCTCAGTTTAGATTTATTTCTGTTGAGAAGCAGGGGTAGATGAATAAACGTTGGTATATCCCAAGAAAATGCTTGATAGATTAAAATGTGTTTTGGAACAGATGGTAGCCATTCCTCTCCCCTAATTACATGGGTGATCTCCATTACATGGTCGTCAACAACATTTGCGAGGTGATAGGTGGGCCATCCATCTGATTTTAACAGTATCTGGTCATCAACTGTTTTCAAATCAACCGTAATGGTACCATGAATTTCATCATCAAAAGATACGGTCCCTTCTGCTGGTACCTTAAGTCGAACAACATAGGGGCTTCCAGATTTTAGCTTTTTGTCCACTTCTTTATCTGGCAATACGCGACATAAGCCATCATACATAGGGGGCAATTTGTTTTTTCTTTGCTCCTGTCTTATCTTTTCTAGTCTTTCAGATGTGCAAAAGCAATAGTAGGCATTTCCGTTGCCTATAAGTTTCTGGGCAAAATTTTGATAATCACCTACTTTTTGTGATTGAAAAAATGGCCCTTCATCCCATGGCAAGTCTATACGTTTAAGAGTGCTCATTATATTTTCTGTTGCACCAGAAATTTTTCGATCACGATCAGTATCCTCTATACGTAAAACTACTTTCCCTTTATGTTTTTTAGCAAACAGCCAGTTATAAAGGTAGGTCCTGAGACCACCGATATGTAAATATCCTGTAGGACTTGGTGCAAATCGTACTTTCACATTATTCATAACTTTATGATATCAATTTAAAGTTTATTGTTTAGGGTTTACGATTTTATTTCGTGCTTTCCACTCGTTGCCAAATATCAGAAAATTTTCTTTTTTTAATTTTGATACTCCAAAAAATCATAAACCAAAGATACAGACGAGTCATATAGAGCAAAACAGTCCAAAAAAACTCCTTACTTGTTTTTGGAAATGTGAAAAATAGTTTGATACCATCTCTTATCTCTTGAATAAAATTACGCCCTCCCCTACTCTGTTTTTGTATATATCCTCCTGTTGCACGAATTTTCTGCTTTAACCAGTCTGATAAATTATCTGGATATTTAACATACACTTTTGCGTGAGGCACATAAACAACATCATATCCCTTTTTTCGAATCACATTGGTTATATAAGCATCTTCAGAAAATATGTTTTCTGGAATGTGATTGATTACGTTTCGTATTGCATATAAGTAACCGGAACAAGGGGATGTTTTTCTATTCAATCTCATTTGATGTGCTGCATGTGTTAAAAAATGTGACCAATAACCAAATAATGTTTTTCGTGAGTTTATTGTTACTGGCCGCCCGCTTACTGCTCCAACATTTTTATTTCTGAACGGCAAATATATTTTTTCTATACTATTTTCCCCAATTACGACATCGCCGTCAGTAAGTATTATAATTTCATCCCTTACTGCTTTAAGTGCTATATTTAATGCTGCTGGCTTTCCCCTGCCTTTGTCCTTGATATAGGTAATCTCAGGATATATACCAGCAATATGTTGTGTATCTTTATCTGGCCCAATCACCATCACTTCAAATTCACCATGTTTTACTTCCGACTTATCAATACATGCCAGCACTGCCTCAATTGCTTTTGGCAATGTCTTGGGTTCTTGGTAGCTGGTTATAACAATAGAAACCATACAACAATTTTTTATTTTATCTTTTGCTCTACTATCTGCCTTAATTGTTCTGGATCTATAGTAATCTTTTTTTTCTGTCGTAATTCAGCTACTTTTTCTTCTATAGCCTGAGATGCTAGTTTCGTCCCCCTTTCTATAGTATTAGCAACTTCTTCGGCAATTAATTGTATATATTCTTTTTCCAGTTTTTCCGAAAATGAGCCTTCTTCATATAGCATTTCTAAAGCTTTTTTTAAAATAATTGAACTATCAACCTTTCGATTAACTGCTTCTGCATCAAGGTTATCTTTGATTGGGTCTACTCTCAGGCCGTGTTGTTTAATAAGCCGCTTAATTTTTTGAGCGCCTTTATTAATAGCTATCTCAAGTTGGGCTTTTGGCGTTTGACGTTCATATTTAAATTTAGTCATGGCCTTTTAAATTAAAAATTTTTTAATTACCGTATAGATAGGGCCTGATCTATACAGTTCACTTTTCATTAAATCAATAGATTTAATATTGAACTGTAACGGCTTAAATTTTTTAAATTGTACGAGTGGTAGAGGGGCAGGACGCCTTAATCGCGCAAAGGTAATATGTGTTTTCCATGGACGTTTATCTATTTTTATACCAATTGTTTTAAGCTCCTTTCCAATATTTTTTTGTAAATATATTAAACGATTTCCATCTAATTCACGAGAA
>JALLOO010000046.1 GCA_027717985.1 Patescibacteria group bacterium AH-259-L05
TCTCTATTAGTGTTCCTGCAAACTCATCTAAGACCGTTACCTTACGTGGTGACTTAATTGATGGGGTTGTATCCGGGGCGCTTCACCAATTCCAGCTTTTGTCAGTTGATACATCAGCCAGCCTTTCAGGATTGCCGTTAACCGGTAATACCTTTACGGTCGGTACTCAAAATGTATCTACCATTACCGCTGCTGCTGCAACCGCACCGTCTAATCCATCGCTTGGCGCTAAAGCAGCCGAGATTGCTACCTTTAGGCTTACCGCCGGGACCGAAGATATTGAGTTTAATCAATTAGTGTTAACCTTTACTGGCTCATTAGCCAGAGCTCAGGTGACCAATCTTAAACTCTATCAAGAAAGCACCATGTTAGCATCAGCTTCAAGCATTTCATCTGAAGATACGGTAACCTTTACCCTTGCTTCGCCGTATACCATTACCGATGGCCAGAATAAGACCTTTAAAGTAAAGGCTGATCTTGGTGGTGAGGTAAACGAAACCTTGACAACCAGGATTGAAGAAGCCGGCCATTTGTATGCCGTTGACAAGCAGTATAATTACGGCACTCGCTTTACCACGGGTGTTCCCTTAACCTTAGCAACCGTTACCCTTCAGGGAGGTACCTTAACCTTTGCTGATAATGGTCCGGTAGCGGGTGAGATTGGGAAGAACTTACAAGATGTGGTTCTCACCACGTTTGCCATAACGGCAGAGCGCGATGTTGAGGTACGACGACTTGATGTTAATTTCTGTATCTCAACCGGCGCTGATATTGCTCCTGGGACAACGACCATTAGTGATCTGCGTATTAAAGATGCAGATACAGGTACGACATTGATGAGTCAGAGCAGTCTTGCTACGGCCGCCACGTCTGAAACTGACAGTACCTCTCTTACGATTACTGCCTTTTCAGAAGCGTGTGGTACACCAAACATATACCGGTTAACTGATATCTTTAATCTCAAGGCTGGTGTTACGAAGAATTTACAGGTTACGATTGATACCGGTACCAGTAATACGCTTGACAGTCGTTTTGCAAGAGCTTCAGTTTCAGAAACCTGGTATGATGCTGATCAGTCCTACTTCAGAGACACCACTACCGGCGACTACCTCTTTACTGCTGACGTTATTCCCAATAGTGTCACCGGTGATAATCAGACAATCACTGCCGCCAGCGTAACCCCAAGCTTAGCTTCAACGCCGGTAACCGCGCTTCAATATGTTATTGGTGCGTCCAAGATTGAAGGCGTAGGTGTTGTCTATACCGCAAGTGATGCTTCAGCAATTACGCTTAAACAAATTGGTGTACGAGTATATCGTAATACCGCAGTTTTGTTTGCTGAAGGTACGGAAGACGCAAGTCCCCAGGGTGAGATTACCTCAGCATATCTGTATGACGGAACTACCTTACTCTCAACAAAGACCTTGTCTGCTACCGCGGCAACCGGCGCTCATGATTATGGCACGGCAACCTTTGACAATCTTACCGTAACCGTATCCAAGGGCAGTAATAAGAAGTTAGTGGTTAAGTTTGATGTTGATAGTTCGGCAACTGCCGGGTATGTAGCGATTGGTGTTCCTGCTTCTGCGATCAGCGCGTATGATGCTGATGGCAATGATATTTCAAGTGATGTCACGGTTGATATTAACTTAGTTACCGCAGGAACCACACCAGGCCGCTATGCCCAAGTTTTGGCCGCTGGTAGTCTAACCGTTGCTGCAGATGCATCTTCTCCTGACTCTGACATTGTCATTTCCGGAGAGAACGATGTCGTGATTTCCAAGATCAAGTTCACTGCTAATGATGAAAATTGGACTGTAGCAGACCTTCGGGTCAATCTTAATACCACGGCAAATGAAGGCAGTATAGAAGCGGTTAAAATCGCCTTTCCAGGCGGAACCGCAACCGGCTTCTTAGCAGGTGGATTTGTTAACTTCACCGGCTTAGCATGGACTATTGAGAAAGACACGGAAGAGATCTTAACCATTAGTGCTGATCTTGCAGTCATTAATCCAAGTATAGCTGAGACAGGTCGCGAGATTCAACTTGGCATTGACTTTGACACTGGTTTTGAAGCAAATGGCGCGTCACAGACGCAAATAACCACGTTTGGTTCAGCTGATGTCTTTGGCAACGCACAGTACTTACGAAAGACTCAGCCAACCGTAACCGGTCTTGTTCTTCCATCTACGACCTTGATCAATGGCACACAGGTTATTAGTACGTTCAGTGTTGCCGCCAATGCAAAAGGCGATGTGTGGCTTAAGAAGTTTAGTTGGGACATTAATGTGAGTGATATCACGAATGTAACCAGCTGGGCATTGTATCAGACTGGCTCATCCACTGCCATTACCGGATTCTGGTCTGACGGGACAACCACCAGTACTACTGGTGCGGTTCCATTGGACAACCAGGCCGCTGTCTTAGAAGTTGAGCTTGATACTGAGGAAGCAGTTGCCGCAGGTACTACCAAGACCTTTGAATTAAAAGGTGTGGTAACCGGGGCAAGTACGGCTGATTCAATTAGCGCGAGCTTACTCAATGATGACAACGATACGGTCGTGGCTACTGGTGGTTTGATTGATCATGCCACAGAAGGTGTCCGTCTTGATCTTTCAACAGATCGTGCGGTTGACTTCCTCTGGTCTGATAAGGCGCGTGGTGTAGATCACACTGATTCCTACCAGAATACCTTCCTTGACTGGACCAATGGGTATCTGCTTGATACCTTGCCAACGCCGACCAAGGCACTTACCTGGCCAAGTTAATAGAAATGAGTAAATACTAACGTTTTAGTCGTAGCGTTAACAACGACTTAAAATGAAATAATATACTAAAAATATTAGTTTCATCCCAAAATCCCCTTCACCGGGGATTTTGGTTTTCCCCCCTTGTCATCCTCACCCCTTTGTCATCCCACACCCCCTTTGTCATCCCGCAATTCCCTTTGTCATCCCGTCCTCCTATTTTTTTACTTAATTTTTTCTGCTATAGTATGTAAAGAGTTATGCATAAGATAAAAAAACAATGGTTCTCGCGCGGGGTTATGCCAGAGGTTTTTTTGTTTGGGTTTGTATTGGTGTTAATGGTGATACGATTTTATGGATTGTTTCAGAGCGCGGAATTACCGGGATGGGATACCCCATCTCATTTTTTTGCGTTACAAAAAATGGCAACCGAATATTTGCCGCAAGGCCACATCTCTGGTTATGCGTATGAGTGGCTTAATGGTATGCCGCTTTTTCAATTTTATGCACCATTCTTTTTTATACTGGTTTCAGGTGTTTGGTTAATCACGTTTAAGCTTATTTCTCTTGCGCTCTTATTCCGTGTCTTTATATTTTTAAGCTTGTTTGGCGTAAGTATAAGTTTTTACTACTTTTTACGATGTTTTTT
>JALLOO010000047.1 GCA_027717985.1 Patescibacteria group bacterium AH-259-L05
GTAAAGTTTGCTGGAAAAAAGGAATATCGCGTTGGTTGCGAGATTTCGGCACTAAATTAAAGTGTACAAAGTGTGGAAGAGAACTTGGAATCCCCAGTGCTCAACCCTCATCCCAACGTTTGAGAAGCATAGATCCGGCGAGATTCAGAACGCGAGGAGGAGGAATTGGGATTTCAAACATTAAGGGTGCTACTGAATGGTCAAGTGGTGTAGGGTCGTGGGATGGGGTCGTCGAGTGGATTCCTGGAAAACAAAAAGATGTGGCAGCCGATTATGTTAAGGAGCCGATCATTGACATTTATGATGAAGAAAATGAAGTGCTCGTTACTGTTGAATTACTTGGTGTTGATGAAGAAGGTATTTCTGTTGCCATCGAAAAGGGATGCCTGATCATTAAAGCCACGGGGGATGATAGAAAATATGAAAAGTCAATTCCTTCGCCTAATTCAGTTGGACAAGAGTTCACCTCATCTTTTAAAAACGGTGTCTTGAAACTCTCTTTCGAAAAGACAAAATCGCCTGCTATGACAGATAAAAAAGGGTAAGTGAAGACCTAAGTAACTTACCCTTTTTCTATAAATGGTTCGCCACTCCTCCTACTCTATTTCACTATCTTTTTAATTATTTCTTCTAAATCTTTATCACTATATGCTTCAATAATAATTTTTGATTTTTTTTCTGTCTTGATAATTTTTACTTTTGTATCCAGCGCTCGTGCCAGTTCTTGTTCATATTCTAATAATGCAGGATCTAATTCAATACTTTTTCTCACGCGCTTTCCCCTGGTTAATTTTTCAGTTTCTCGCACCGTAAGCCCGGTGCCTAAGATGCGCTTTAAAAGCGCTTTTTGTTTTTTTTCATCTTCTACGGTTAATAAAACCTTGGCATGCCCTTCTGTTATTTTTTCTTGTTCAATTGCTCCTTGAATTACCTCATCCAAAGTTAAAAGCCGCAAGGTATTGGCAATACTTGGCCGGGCTTTGCCTAATTTTTTCCCAACCTCAACTTGTGTAAAATTAAATTCATCAATGAGCCGTCTATATGCTCGTGCCCGCTCCATTGGATTAAGATCTTTTCTTTGAATATTTTCTATCAGTGACAACTCTAACTTTTGGCTTTTTTCAACTGAGCGAACAATTGCCGGTACGGTTTCAAGTTCTAGTACTTGCGCTGCGCGCCACCGGCGCTCCCCTGCAATAATTTGATATGCATTTTCTCCTATCTTGGTCACAATCAAGGGCTGAATAATGCCATATTCTTGAATTGAATTCATTAATTCTTCCATTTCCATATGGCCAAAGTACTTTCGGGGTTGATCCGGATTTGGCTCAATAGAATGAACAGGAATATGTAAAACCTGTTCGCCCGTTTGCGCGATTACTTCTTCTGTTTGTTTTTGAATTATTTTGGCAGGAATCAATGATCCAAGCCCACGACCTAATGGCATAAACTAAGAATAATAAAATAAAAATTCTTTTGCTAATCTTTTATATGCATTTGCACCTTTTGATCCTGGTGCATACTCTAAAATGGTTTTACCAAAACTTGGTGCTTCGGCTAACGATATATTTCGCGGAATGACCGTACGAAACACGCGATAGGGGAAATTTTTATAAACCTCATGAAAAACCTCTGAGGAGAGCCGGCTTCTGGTATCATACATTGTTAGCACAACTCCTAACACATCCAGGCTTGGCTTAAGATTTTCTTTTACTAAGTGAATAGTAGAAATAAGCTGACTCAATCCTTCTAATGCATAGTATTCAGTTTGAACCGGAATTAAGGTATAATCAGCAGCAACTAAACTATTTACCGTCAATAGTCCTAATGAGGGAGGGGTGTCAATAAGGACAAAATCAAATGGCTGACCATGGTGCACCTCATTTTCTTGTAAAAATTCGTCTAAGGCGTGGGACAAACGATACTCTCTATTTTCAGTGTTTACCATTTCAATATCAGCGCCGGCTAAATTCCCCTGCGCCGGGACAAACCATAAGTTATTGCGCACCTCTCTCGTTGCTGAAACAAACGGAATTTCCTGACTTAAAACCTCATAGATTCCTTTATCCCCTCCTTCAACACCAAGACCAGAAGTCGCATTTGCCTGCGGATCAATATCAAGTAATAAAACTTTTTTGCCAAAATGCGAAAGATAGGCAGCTAAATTAACCGCTATATTTGTTTTACCTGTCCCCCCTTTTCTGTTGCAGATAACAATAATTTTAGGACGTGTCATACACTATTATTTTAAACAAATAAATTTGTCTTGACAAGAGTGTTTCAATATGCTGTACTATAACTACAATCTTATTTTTTTGAACTCCTCATACAAGGAGGGACACACATTGACAAGACTTATACAGAAGATAATTAATGCTATTGATCACGTGCTTCCGTTTCCAGGTGACCATCCATGGGATTATTTCTTTCATATTATATTCAGCTATATACTGGTATTCCTATTTTTTACCATTTTAGCGGCGTTTAAAGTCTCAGACATTGCCTCCCTTATAGTCGCCGCCTTAACTACGTTTTTCATTGGATTAACAAAAGAAATAGGTGATAAATCTTTGGGAAGAACCGATACACTTGGTGATATGGTGACAAACATCCTAGGAATTATTGCTGCGATTCTTGTACTTATCTAAGACGAAACATACAAAAAATCCTTCTGACCAATGCCAGTGAGGATTTTTTTGTATGTTTAATGACGGGAGTTGAACAGGGTTTATTCAGTTGATTTCTCACCAAGATACTTACTGATTTTATCAAGCACATCAGTGAGGTGTACATCAGCTTTTACCAGATAATCTACTGCGCCGAGTGCTTTTCCTTTTATAACTTCTTCTTCCTGGCCAAGGTTAGATAAAATAATAACAGGCGTTTCTTGTGTAGCAGGACTGTACTTTAGTTTTTCTAAAACCTCAAACCCGCTCATCTTTGGCATTACCACATCTAATAAAATCATATCCGGCCTTTCCTTTTCTGCTAATTCTAATGCTTTTTTTCCGTCTTCTGCAG
>JALLOO010000048.1 GCA_027717985.1 Patescibacteria group bacterium AH-259-L05
AAATCCTCATGATACATAAATAAATCGCGATCTAATAAACCCACTCTCTCCAATGCCTGGACGTTTATAAACATAGCTGCGCCTGATGCATAGGTAATATCTTTGTTTAATTGTCTCATGGTTACATTGTTATATTGCTTTTTATAATCCCCTGAATGGCCAAATCCTAAAAAATGTATTTTATCGCCCGAGGTCTGTATTTTTTCTTTTTCAGGCCAGCACAAGAGCAACGATTGATAGGCAAAAATTTTCTTGTGAGACGTCTGCGCTGTTACACTGAGTTCTTTTAAACAATATGAATCGCAAATGGTGTCTTGGTTAAGTAAAAAAATATAATCAGGATTTTTCTTTAATGCTTCAGATATGCCTACATTATTCCCTCTTGCAAATCCTATATTTTTCTTATTTTCAATCAATATTACATCAGAAAAATTCTCTTTTATATATGGAATCGTATCATCGCTTGAATGATTATCAACAACAATAATTTGAGAGGGCTTTAACGCTTGCTGTTTCAAACTATATAAACAGTCCGGGAGAAACTCCCGGCCATTATATGACACAATTATTACAGCTATTTTGGGATTAGACATAGCTTATGTATAAGATTCATCGGATTTCGGGACGACATTTTTTTTGTCTTCCCGCGCGTAGGGCGGGATGACAAGAAGGAGAAATTAATCTTCCAAGGTTGATGTATCCCCTACTGGTTTGCCAAGTTCTTTTGCCTTTAATATGCGGCGCATGATTTTCCCGCTTCGCGTTTTTGGCAATGTATCAACAAATTCAATTTCTTCTGGTTTCGCAATCGGACCAACCTCTTTCTTAATATGAGCCTTAAGCTCATTTTTTAGCTCCTCTGTCTTTTCTATACCTTGTTTTAATATTACAAACGCTTTAATAGCCTGTCCTTTAACTTCATGCGGCTTGCCAATTACCGCGGCTTCAACAACTGATGGATGAGAAACAAATGCACTTTCTAACTCTGCCGTACCAAATCGATAACCAGCCACTTTTAACACATCGTCAGTCCGCCCTTCAATCCAAAAATATCCATCCTTGTCTTTTTTTGCCGCATCACCGGTAAAGTATACACCTGAGATCTCTCCCCAATATACTTTTTTGTACCGCTTTTTATTCTTATATAAGGTCCTCAGCATTGATGGCCATGGCGTTTTAAGGACTAAAAAACCGCCTTTTCCCGTCTCCACAACCCTACCATCTTTATCCATAATCTCAGCGACAATGCCAAAAAATGGCTTTGCAGCTGATCCTGGCTTTAACGGCATTGAGGGCAAAGGAGAAATCATCTGCATGCCGGTTTCAGTCTGCCACCATGTATCCATGATTGGACACCGGCGGTGACCAATATGTTCATAATACCACTCCCATGCCTCTGGATTAATTGGCTCGCCTACGGTCCCTAAAATGCGCAAAGAACTCAAGTCATATTTCTGCGGCCATTCGGCACCGTATCGCATGGAAGCACGAATTGCGGTTGGCGTAGAATAAAATTTTGTAATCTTGTATTTTTCAATTAATGACCACCACTTGCCTGGATCTGGATACAGTGGCGGGCCTTCATAAAAGAACTGTGTAATACCAAGTATAAAAGGTGCATACGTAATATATGAATGCCCCGTAATCCATCCAGGATCGGCCGTACAATACCATATGTCATCATCGGATATATTAAAAATCAATTTTAAGGTTGCATAAATGCCAACCATATATCCGCCATGAACATGGACAACGGCCTTTGGCTTGCCAGTCGAACCTGATGTGTACAGAATAAACAAAGGGTCTTCAGAGCTCATTTCTTCGGTTGTACAGTCAGTGCTCATATCTTTTACAAGCTTGTCATACCATATATCTCTCTCTTGTTTCATGTCAATATCATTGTTGGCCCGTTTTACTACAATGATGTGTTTAACGCTTTTGATACCCTCGGCCGCCTCGTCAACAATATGTTTTGTTTTAATTAATTTATCTCGATAATGATATCCATCGGCAGTAATAACTACTTTAGTCTGTGCATCAGTAATGCGCGTCCTTAGAGCCTCTACACTAAATCCACAATACACCACGCTATGAATCGCACCAATCTTAGCACATGCAAGCATAGAAATGATTTGTTCAGGCAATCTGGGCAAATAAATACTTATACGATCTCCTTTTTTAACGCCTAACTTTTTTAGCCCATTTGCGAGGCGCGACACTTCATCATTAAGCTCTTTATAGGTAAATTTTCTCTCTTTGCCGTCCTGACCTTCCCAAAGCAAAGCCAATTTATCCCCTTTGCCACTTTTAATATGGCGATCAAGCACATTATGAATAATATTACATCGTGCCCCAATAAACCATTTTGCAAAAGGATAGCGCCATTGTAAAACTTTTTTCCATGGTTTAAACCACGATAACTCCTTGGCAATCCCCTCCCAAAACTTTTCTGGATCTTTAATAGACTCGCTATAAAGCTTATCATAATCTTTAATATGAGCTTTCTTAAGAACTTCTGGTGAAGGATTATATAATTTTGACATATTAACAATGTAGTTAAAAATCTCGTAATTGCGCCTTAAACTTGTGCTCTAAGACCTTACCTATGTTCTTTTGAATTTTATCTATTTCCTCGCTCGTAAGCGTTCTTTTGTATGACTGGTAAACAATGTGAAATGCAATATTACGTTTAGCACCAAATCGTTTTGACTCATATATATCAAACAATTCAATCTCATCAATTAACGGATCAATATCTTTTATTTCTCTAACAACCTGGCCCCATGGTACCTTTTTATCAATTAAGAATGCGAGGTCTCTTTTTATAGGAGGATATTGGGAAATGGGAAAATATATTTTAGCCTCGGCTTTAAAACGTAATAATGTTTCAAAATCAAGCTCAAAAACAGCA
>JALLOO010000049.1 GCA_027717985.1 Patescibacteria group bacterium AH-259-L05
GCCAAAAGCGGGAAGTGCAGCTAATACGGCACGGGCAAAAATTGAGACACGTATTGATATGCGAAACGAGGAGTTACAACAAGGAAAGAGGGCAGATAAAGGTGAACTGTTAGATGTTACGCTTCCGGGCAAACATATTGAATTTGGCCATTTACACCCTTCAACACAAATGAGAGACAGAGTTGCACAAATCTTTATTTCACTTGGATTTGAGATTTTAGAAGGCAATGAGATCGTATCAGATTATTATAATTTTGAGACGTTAAATATTCCTCCTGGTCATCCTGCGCGTGATATGTGGGATACCTTTTATATAAAGCCAAAGACCAAGGGCCAGAAGTCACAATTACTTTTGCGAACGCATACCTCAGCAATGCAGGTAAAAGTAATGGAAGAAAGAGAACCGCCGATTCGTGTTTGTGTTATTGGTAAGTGTTTTCGTCATGAGGCAACTGATGCCTCACATGAACATACCCTTTATCAAATAGAGGGTTTTGTTGTTGATACGCATATTAGTATTGCGAATCTTATCTATACGCTTAAAGGTTTTTTAAGATCACTATTTCAAACAGAGGTGAAAACACGGCTGCGGCCCAGTTATTTTCCTTTTACTGAGCCAAGTTTTGAGGTTGATATTGAGTGTTTAAATTGTAATAAATCAGGATGTTCAGCATGTTCTTATACTGGTTGGATGGAGATATTAGGATGCGGTATGATTCATCCTCATGTATTTAGGTCAGCAGGATATCCAAAGGGCGCATATACCGGGTTTGCGTTTGGTGTTGGCCTAGATAGATTAGTGATGCTGCGGCACAAAATTGATGATATTCGCTGGCTTCATTCCGGCGATTTACGGTTTATTAGACAATTTTAGTTATAATTCCTAAGGGCGAATCAAATGGGAAAGCTTGCTTTCACATTTGTGAGCCCTGAAGGAATTTCAAGTTTCACTTATTATTATGCGACTAAGCTATAAGTGGCTACAAGAATTGACTCATACAAGAAAATCGCCTGAAAAATTGGCTGAGCTTTTGAATATGCATACTGGATCTGTTGAAGGTGTAGAAAATCTATCACAAGGGCTTGACAACATTGTGGTTGGAGAAATTACCAAGATTAAGCCCCATCCTCGTACTGATAAATTGCAGCTCGCTATGGTAAAGACCGTAGTGGACAAGAAAACAGTTTTGCGTGAGGTTGTATGCGGTGCACCAAATATAGCTGTTGGGCAGAAAGTACCACTTGCGCTAGCAGGAGCGCGGCTCGCTGACGGATCAAAGTTAGAGGCATGTGTTATTCGCGGCGTAAAATCACAAGGTATGTTATGCGCTGAGGACGAGCTTGGTATTGGTGATGATCATACCGGAATTTATATATTAGATAGCAAGGCAAAGCTAGGAGAATCTATTACCCAAGCTTTGGGTTTGGATGATTTTGTTTTTGAAATTGAGAATAACTCTATTAGTCATCGTCCGGATTTATTTAATCACTATGGATTTGCTAAAGAAATACGCGCGATAACATCAAAATACCCCCTTACCATTCCGCACTCGGTGCAGAATTTCAAGAAAAAGATGCCATCCCGAGCGACTTTCCCCCCCTTGTCATCCCGAGCGACGGTAAGGAGCGAGAGATCTCATAAAGTTAATATAGATATTACGGTTGAGGATAAACGTCTTTGTCCGCGGTACATGGCAGTGGTAATGGATAATATTAAAGTTAGGCCATCGCCAGAGTGGATGCAATCCAGACTGCGCAGCATAGGACTGCGCCCCATTAATAATATTGTTGATATTACCAATTATGTGATGATGGAGTTTGGCCAGCCATTGCATGTATTTGATAAAGATAAAATTTCACGCGGCATTATAGTACGATTCTCAAAGCAGGGAGAAAAATTACGTGCACTCGATGGTGAAGAATATAGATTATCCTCAGAAGATATTGTTATTGCTGATAACAAGGGCCCCATTGCCTTAGCAGGAATTATGGGAGGAGAGGCATCAGGGGTAAATGAACTTACCAAAACAATCGTTATAGAGTCAGCAAATTTTAATCCTCTATATGTTCGAAAGACTTCGTGGCGTTTAGGTCTGCGGTCAGATTCAGCACTGCGATTTGAAAAGAGTTTGCCCTTGATCTTTGCGGAGATTGGACTTTTGCGTGCAATTGAGCTCATACGTGATAAGTCACAGGGAAGGGTCGTAAGCCACATGTACGATGTTAAAAGTACGGAAACAGCACGACAGCTAAAACAAATAATTAGTATTGATTTTGATTGTAATAGGGCGCGAGCGTATATTGGTGAAAATAAAATAGAAAATAAGGAAATGATCTCTATTTTAAAACGACTCGGCTGTAACGTAACTTTGGTAAAGGAAAAAGCAAACGTTACTATTCCTCCGTATCGAAAAGATTTACATGTATTTGAGGATTTAGTTGAAGAAGTGGTGCGAATTTATGGTGCTGATAAAATTGTCCCTGGTCCCATGGTGGGGGAGATAGCTCCATCACCACCTACATCAGAACTTATATTAGAGAAAGATCTTAAAAATATTTTGGCTGGTTGTGGGTTTGACGAGGTATATAATTACTCTTTTTATGGCATAGAAGCGAAAAATACCATCAAAAGTTCGGGCAAGAAGCATATAAGTATTGCCAATCCGTTAAATGCTGATCAGCAATACTTACGCACAAGTTTGATTCCTGGTTTAATAAAAAACAAACTAAAAAATGATTCTTATTTTTCAGAATTTAAATTGTTTGAAATCGGAAACGTATTTGAGCCTCAAGAGCGAAAAAAAGTTGCAGGTTTGATACAAGGTGGGGAGAAAGATCTAAAGTTTGGCAATAAAAATATTAAACATTTCAAACTTCAAGGTTCTTCCGAACGAAGTGAGGAAC
>JALLOO010000005.1 GCA_027717985.1 Patescibacteria group bacterium AH-259-L05
TTTCTATTGCATCTTTAATCTCATGAAACTGCAAAATAGAAAACACGGCTAACGCAGAAAAAATAATGCCAATTAAATTAAAGAAAAATAATCCTAACGATCCCGCAATCATTTCCCATTGAAAAAGTGAGATAGCAATACCCAAGACTGAGAGCGGAGGAATCAATGCTACTGTAATTGCCACGCCCGGAAGAACCTCGGATTCTGAAGGGCGGCTCAGGGCATACGCAGCTGCCGCGCCTGAAAACAATGCAATCAAAAAATATGCCAAATTAGACGATACGCGGGAAACAATTTCAGGAGTTACTTCTTTATTAATAAACATCAAGGAAATAAGCGCGGAAATGATCACTACCAGCCCTGCCGATCGAGCAATAACAATTCCTCCCCGCTTCATAAGCTTTCGATCGCCTACCACCACACCCATAGAAAGACTTAAAATCGGGAACAAAATTGGCGCCACCAACATGCCACCAATAATAACAGCAACATTATCCAATAATAAACCAAAGGTAACAATGGCGGAAGAAAGAACCAACATTAAGAAAAAATCATAGCTTGGCGTACTTTCTTCAAACAATTCATGAAACACTTTTTTCTTGTGTGTTTTAGTAATTTTTATTGGTTTTAAAAACATAGATCTATTATAAGAACCTGCTCACTGCGTCCCGATAAATCGGAACTCCGTTCACAGAACCTTGAAATTACATCGGGCCTCATAAATATGAAAATATTATTTTCCTATTTATTCACCCCTCGTAATTATACCATACTAAATAAATTATACCATATAATAAAAAAAGCGAAATAATAATTACTCCGCTTTTTTATGCCTCTATCTCCCAAAGGTCCCACCACCTGTCTTTGTTTTTAGGAGAATGAACACACAAAGGAATTTTCCCTTCAAACGTAATCTCCATTAAATGTGTGTCGTTTGCGCCTCGTATCATTGACTCTTTAACGGGCGGTAGAGTCTTATCATCTGGATTAATGCCTGTGGGCAAAACAGTCCCGATGTCTCTAAAATATGCTATGGCAGTCTTTTTGTCCCGATCACAGCTTATATTATACAAAAATACTTCTTTGCCATCAATGACAATTGATAAACCATCATCAGTCTCTAAAATATCTAGCGCCTTGTCTTTTAAATCTTCTCGTACCACGGTTTTTTGACCCATTGAATCCTTAGTCCAACGGATAAAAATACGCGTTGGCGTAAAATGATCTAATGCTTTTCTAATATTTTCATAACTTACTGACGGATCAATCTCGTATTGCTCCATATCATCCTCCTTTCTTTCTTTGTTTGGTTATATTTTTAAGATAACGCCGTACTTTTACTTTTCTCTCACTATCAAAAACATGAGGACTAATGCCTACTCTCACGTTCAGTTCAAACTTTTTCATGTTTCCTCCTTGTCAAAGTACATATATTTCTATACCCCTAGTTTACTAGATATAAAAATTTTGTCAAAAATGTATTTGACAGATTATATCACTGTGCTAAAATAATAAAGGATATTTTGATCCATTAAATGGAGGAACTATGGACAAAGAAAAAAGAGAACGCCCTGAAAAGAAAGGCTGGAGAAAGGGCACCGTAGCCGAATTTCTCGGTCTTTCCCCAAAAGAAGAGGCTGAAATAGAGCGCAGACTTGAACAAGAAAGGGCTCGTGATGACAATGATAGGTAGTCCTCTCCTCATAAAAAAGTGATGTTATGCAACATCACTTTTTGCTTTACGTATATTCTCTCTGCAATTGGTTAAACTCTTCTGCTGCTTTTTCTTCAAATTCTTCAACTAACTTTTGTGTTTTACAAATGTGGATTTAATTTCTTAATCAACTTTGCAAACCCTTTTGCATAGTTATCTTGATAATTGCCAGGGTAATAAGGATGGGATTTCTTTTCTCTTTCATATGCATCTTTTATTACCTGCGGCAGAAGAAAGTAGACCTCAAGCGCTGTTTGAATCAAATGCAATGATTGCTTTGAAAACTTCAATGGCAGCTTTATTGTATACACGCTCCCAATATTTAAACAACCAAGGAGATGCGCCTCTACTAAATCCCTAGAAGTTAAACCAGCTGCTAAAAGCTCGCCGTCAGGGAAATCCTGCATAACATATTCACATCCAACTTTTACTGCAATTGCCTCACGCATATCAATCTCTTCGCTGTCATCAAAACAATGGGTAATCTCATGTACAATTCCATAACAGAACCATGTCATTGCAGAAACAGTTACTTTTTTACCAGAATACAAATCAAGCTCATACTCTAAACCTAACTTTGCTCTCTCAACTTCTCTTGTAGGAAACCGTACCATATGCCACGGTATTTCTTTGCCTGATTCATATTTTACCCCCTTAGTATAAGAGGGGGTAGATGCTTCTTCTGAAACAACCAGCATATATTCATCACAATTATTAGTTTTGAGCCGCTCCCAATACTTTTTAAAAATAGGCAACATCCATTGGTACAATTCTTGCTCCTTATACGTAGCGCCTTGCAAAGGTACTCTATCCTCTTGCTGCTCCACGCTATCCTCCTTTCTAAGGTACAAATAGTTATATGCTAACTATAGGTTAGCACAAATCAAAATTTTGTCAAAATGAGACTTTATAAATTCAAAAAGCCAGCGGTCTGTTCCTGCCGGCCTTTATAATTGAGTGAGGTTCCTTTTTATTTCCATCAGTCTTCGCTTAATATAAGGGAGATAATGTACTCCATACGGAACATATACCCTGACTTGATATCCCTGTTTTACTAATCTTTTCTGGAGTGACTTTCTCCTTCCCAAAAGCATTTGAAATTCAAACAAACTTTTTAGGATTTTATATTTACCAACCATATGCTTGGTAAATTCTATAATCTCTTCATCAGCACTGGTAGCGATAGCTGGACTTCGTCCCCTGAGTAAGACAAAAACTATTAAATCTTTAAAACTATTGCTAATATCTTTTTTAGATTGATGCGAAATATGTTTTAATTCTACGTAAGCACCCTTGCATAGTCTGATAGGAATTTGCCTTTTACAAAGCAGGGCAACATCTTTTCTGCTCTTAAAAAGTGCGGCCTGCATGGCTAGTCCCATATTGTCATAATACGTATTGAGTTCAAGTACCATATCTAAAATTGTTTGATTATATTCTGAACTCTCCATATCAACCCAGACAAACATACTAAAACTACGTGCTTTTTTTAAAATCTGATGCATATTACTTACACAAACTTCCCTACCCTTTTCTGGAAGTGATAGTCCGAGATGAGTAAGCTTTACAGAAATACACGCATCTAATTGGTGTGCGTTGATGTTATCCAAAAGATGACAGTATTCCTGCGCTGCTTTTTGTGCGTGAGCCACTGATGTTACTTCCTCATCCAAAATATTGATTTGAGCCCTGATTCCCTTTTTATTAAGGCCTTTTACAACATTAATTGCTTCTTTTGCTGTTGCGCCAGCAACGTAGCCAGGAAAATATTTTAGAATTCTTGCCAAAAATCTCAGCATTTGCAACTCCTTTTTGTTAAAAAACCATAGACTACATATAGTATAGCACAAATCAAAATTTTGTCAAAAATTTCATTTGACAAATCCTTATACCATGTATACAATAATAAAGGATATTTAATCCCTTAATTTTAAAGGAGGAAATCATGAGTGAAAAAGAAAAAGATACTGAAGGTGGAGCCAGTCAAGAACACGAGCTTAAACCAGAAGATTTTATAAGAAAACCATCAACGGAACGGCTTAAGAAAAAAGCTGAAGGATGGCAAAATGATTTTCTGGTCCACGGCGCTCGACAAAAACAATGCAAATGCGAATGCCGCCAGCAAGACTAACATAAAGTAAAATACGGATATACCGGGTATCCGTATTTTTCTTTTTACATACAATTAGCAGGTTGTATGAATCAAAGCATTGACTCGCTTTCCTTGCTTAACGTTCTCATTATATACCTGTATTGCTTGTGGCGTAATATCAGCAATAATTTCAATATTATGTTTCTTCGCCGCCTTAATCACATTGCCTGGTTCAAGACATCCTTGCTGTCCTGTACCAACAACAATAATCTCTGGATTATTTTTTTCTAATAATGCTTTTATTTCCCAATCGCCTACTTTATGAAACGTACCAAATAATTGTTTTAATTTTTCAGACTCCCGTTCTTTTACCTCATCACCCATAATTAAAACCTGGAAATATTTTTTTCCGTCAATGGTCACACTACCAAATTTTGTCCCTTCAATATATGGCATAAATCCTATTTAAAGTTTTGTAGTTATTCTTTTATTTCTTTACCTTTACTTTGCTCGACGCTCTTGAGCACTCTTTGCAGTTTTCTTGCCCAATCCTCTAAAACTCCCTTTTTCATATGTTTTTTCTATTAATCGGGCAAGCGGCAATAATCGACCTGTCAATACAGCCTTAGCAAAAACAGTAAACACATCCTCTCTTGATTTAAATGAGTCCTTATTCTTTTTATAGGCCTCATCAATTAAATCATTTAAGTCATCTCTTTCAAATTCATACTCATATCTCGAAATAAGTTTACGCCGTGTCGTGGATGATATAAGGTGATAAAGTTGATTCTCTTTTTCTAATTCTTTGGAAAGCGCATCTATTTGAGGAAAATATTTTTCAGAAAATCTAATCGTAAGTTCTTCAATCACGGCTTCATCTAAATATTTAAAATATGTATCTCTTTCTTTAGTAAAAACCTTTAAACCACTCCTTCTCCTTCGCAGCAAAATATCTTTTTCATCGTTTTCTGTTTGTATACAAAACAACAGATCCTCAGGCCTCTTATTTGCCAAATCTTCACTTTCTTCATATACAAAAAAGGAATTAAAATGCAACATCTCATGAGTAAGTAAAGTGCCAAGTTCTAATTTTTTATCTTCATCATACTCCTCCCATATGACTACTCCTTGAGCCTGGGGGGCAAAAACAGCCATGAACCCCTTAGCGCGTGCCTTATCTATTTTCTTTTTTTTGTTCTCTGTGGCCTTGGATCGATCTATAAAATATATATGTTTATCTTTAATATCAACAGGGGTAGTGCCGTATTGAGCAACAAATTCGCCCATATAATCATTAATATTTTTAATAAGCTCTTGTATAAACGGGGTTTTCTCTTTCTCTGGTATATCATGAAACTGTCGATTTTCAAACATATCTTTAAAATATTGTAAAAATTCCTGTTCATCTTCAGTTTTCACAATCCGAGAAACACTTGATTCTCTTCTATCTAATTTTGCTTTCTCCATAATGTATTTGCTTAAATTTTTAAATTATTTTCCCGCAGCTTCATCCAAATTTTCCCCATCTCATCATAAAAACCAATGACCTCCCCAGATGTTTCTAAAAGCGGATCTCTCATATGTATTTTACTTTCGTTCAAATCTTTTATTATCCCGTTTATATTTTTTATCTATTGCCTTTTGCAATGCTTCATCTAGATCTATATCTAGGGCATTTGCTATACAAATAAGACTAAAAAGCACATCACCGATCTCATCTCCTATTTCTTTTATTCCTTCAGTGGATTTTTTCCTTTTCGGGCCAAAACAATGATTCACTTCTCGCGCCAACTCCCCTACTTCCTCTACTAAAGCAGTAATCTGTTCTGTTGGCTTCCAATAACCCTCCTTAAACTGTCCAATCCACTCATCAACTTGTTTTTGAGAATTTTGTAATGACATATGTTTTTATTATAGTAACTTTAAACTCCCAGTCAAATAGATAAGAACCTGCTCACTGCGTTCGCAGAACCTTGAAGTCTGTAAGGAGTAATATTTGTATCCAAACTTTAAGCGGGGATAAAAATCCCCGCCATTAACATATGTATTAGTCAGTTAGCAAGACAGCTTCCAAAAAATTTTCAGCACGTTTCTTGATCTCTGGAGTAGCAAAATCAAAAATGATTTCACCTACTCCTGCGGTCTTAAAAACAAAATCCTCTCCATATTCAAGTCCATCTCCTCTCAGAATGCTGGTCACCTTAAGGGCGGTATCAACAGTCCTATAATCAGCATTTAATCCGCCGCCTTCACCGTATGCCTCGTTGATTTCTTGTGAAAACGTTTCACGATCTGAGAACTGAAACGTTTTTACAGCCAAAGAGCATCCTTCCTTTTTCCAGGGTTTGACTTCATATGCCATAAGATATCCTCCTTTCTTTTGATGGTTCCTTTAATATTATACCATGCTTTATATTTTTGTCAATAGCAAATGAGCCCCTTAAGGGCTCATTCAATATCACATAACAGTACTTCATCTGGTACTTGATTTGCCAAGACCTTCTGTACAATCTGGATGGAGCAGCATGCCGTAAAAAAAGTACTCCCTGACTGCATTTGCTTCACATTCAGAAAATCCTTTTCCTGCGCGTTCTTGATAATAGTGCACTAACTCATGCACTAATATCCACCCTGATACCCACAACAGTCCTTTCATGTCATCGCCATTATATTGGTCAAACGCATCCAGCTCCCACCACACGCTTACGCCAGCAGTTTTTTCTACCCGGATATAGATTCCTCGTGCCGTAACATCTTTGTCATGCCACTGATTAATGTAATCCTGGCTGGCAAACAAAACACCCAGATCTGGGCTTGAAAGATATTGCTGGTCATATCCAAGGCTATCGTGCAATATGTTTTGTACTTTTCGATTCCATGTATCAATCATGTTCCCTAACGAGTCAGTGTCGACATTCAAGCGCACGAGCATCTCATCAGCATATTCACTCATGACAGTAATCCCATCTTGGGTTATAAACCAGGTATCAGGCAGTGGCGGCGGCCCATCTTCACTTGAAAACGGATTGCTGCACCCATCTGTGATAACACAAAGTGCGGTTATGATTAAAAATCGTCTCACGGTATACCCTCCTTGTTAAAAAGATCTCGCAGCACAGTGCTACGGGTATGATTACAATCCTTTATTGTTATCTATATTATATCACACTTTTTTACCCTTGTCAAGAGAGCCGCTTACGACAGCTGATCAATCTTGGCAGCCATGATAAAATCGTTTTCTGAAAGACCACCAATGGCATGGGTGGTCAACTCAAACCAAACCTTGTTATAGGTAATGGAGATATCAGGATGATGCCCTTCATCTTCAGCAAGCTTTGCAATAGAATTAACAAATTTCATTGCCTGTTTAAAATCTTGAAACGTGAACAGCTTTTTGATTTTTGTATCATCAGCCAGCTCCCAACCAGAAACTTGTTTAAGGGCACGTCTTGCTTCATCCCTACTCATCGGCAGGACACCACCTTCACACGGCACACAATGTTTTTGTGTAAATTTCGTTCCCATATATTTATTTAATTAAATGTAAATTAATTTAATCTCTTATGTACGTAATACTTTTAAATCGTTCAGTACTTGTTGGGCATGCTCTTTTGGTTTAACTGTTTTATAAATCTTTGCGATGTTTCCATCAGGATCAATTAAAAACGACATGCGCTTGATCCCCATAAACTCTTTTCCTACAAATTTTTTCTTTCCCCATACCCCATATGCTTTTACCGCTTTTTTATCCTCATCAGCGAGCAGTGGAAACGGCAAATTATATTTATTCGCAAACCTTTCATGGCTTGTAACTGAATCCGCGCTTACGCCTAAAACAACCGCATTGGATTTGTTAAATTGAGAAAATGTATCTCGTATTCCACATGCTTCAGTCGTACACCCTGGCGTATTATCTCTCGGATAAAAATATACCAACACCCACGTGCCTTTATACTCACTAAGATTATGTTTTTTATTGTTCTGATCTAATAACGAAAATACTGGTGCTTTATTCCCTAATGATAGCTTTGCCATAAATATTTATCTACTTTTTTGCTTCTTTTTTAATCACACCCCAGTGATATAAATAAAGCGGCAGACCAATTAAAATGAGGGCCAGATTAGTTGACGCATTACGATGTCTTCGCGAGGTAATTGGATCAATGTCTTGTCTTTGCTCTTCCCACTGTTTATAGTTCCCAATCATGCGTCTAATCTCTCCTTTTTCCTGCTCAGATAATCCCTCCTCACCTGCTTGAACCTTTTCTAATCTCTCTACGGGATAATAAATTGGAGGCCGCTTATACTCTAATCTCCGCTCTCCATCAGCAAGAGTAAACACGAAGGTTCTCAAACCCATATCAACAAAGCGAACGCTGCCAATCGTCAAAAGGACTAATCCAAGTAACGCAAACACATATAAATAAATTGTACGTACTAAACTATGACTTTTCATATATTTATTACTGATCAAATTTTTATGCTATTTTTTAAATCGCTTACCTACTGCACTATTGTATCGTATCCATAACGATGCCAACGAGTAAAGCAACGACCGATAAGAGAAAAATAAATAGTGAATTCCATCGTGCTTTAGAGGTTAAGGTGGTTTTAACTGTATAGTGAAGCGCTTGCTTTTGCTTTTTTTCTAAATGTTGTATTTTTTCTACTGCTTCAATTAATTTATAATCCAGGACAATATCTGCACGCTTTTTTTGAATATCAAAGCGATGCCAAAAGTAAATAATAAATCCAATCGTGCCAATATACCACGCAATCTTCACCCACACGGGACTGTAGAAATTAAGCACAATAATAATCCTGTATGAGAGCGTGGCAATAATGCCTGCCCAAAAGAAAAATAAACGAATAGGTTTTGCATGGGGTTTGATTGCTTCTTCCATAATTATAAATTTTTCAGATTTTATTTCATTATAGTATTAAAAGATGCCAAACAAAACTATCAAATTATTTTGGTCTTATGTCGTTTGATTTCTCAAGTGATTAATCAACCCTCCGGCAAGTACAATTGCGCGTTCGCGCTCGTTAAACATGTGTTGAACTAAAAATTCTTGATTGCCCAGTACCAGCGTTATCGTTTCACTTTCTGAAGCAAGCTCCTCTCGGACTTTGGGCAACGTCACTGTTTGGCCGGATCGAACATGAGGCGTCTGGCGTTTCCCTTCAGATGCTTCCTCCGCCCACAATACAGCATCATAGAGCTCATCGGAAATGATAAGCGGTAGAACACCCTGCTCAATAAGGTTCGTGCGATGAATTCTCGCGAAGGACTGTGCGCAGACAGCATGCACGCCAAGCTCAACCATGACCATCGCAGCCGCCTCGCGACTTGAGCCCTGCCCGTAATTGCGCCCGGCAAAAACAAATCCTTTCACGCCCTTATGCTGCGCTTCTTTCGCAATACGATAAAACTCGGAAGCGCCCTCATCTCGTGAGGGCATTTCCTTCTCAAAAGTATGCTTGGCAATATCCCCCACGTGAGATCTCTTTCCCATTACAATCACTCCGTCGGGAGAAATCGATCCTGTTGAAATGTTATCTTCAAATTTGGCGATTACCATTCCTCGAAGCATCTCCCTCATTACGCCCTTCTGCGGAGGAGAAATAATATGAGGGCCTCTCACAATCGTTACGGCCCGCCTTTTTTGAACGGACCTGATTGGCTTCACGAACAAATGATCGGTAAAATCGTCATCTTGAACTTCATACGTACCAATCTCGGGATATTTTCCAAGCCGTCTCGGATCGGTGATGACACCATGGAGTACTGATGCCGCCGCGGTTTCGGGGCTTACAAGGTACACCCGATCCTCTTTTGTTCCGCTTCGGCCGGGAAAATTACGGTTCATGGTGCGTAGAGAGTTCGTCCCACTGGGAGGAGCTCCTCCCATACCAACACACGGCCCACAGGCTGATTCAAGAATAACCCCTCCGGCCTCCCGCAAATCTTTCAAGAATCCTTTGCGCTCCATCACGTTAAAAATCTGATGTGACCCAGGACTTATTAAAAGCTGAAGCAGGCGCTTCCCGTCTGGCGTATCAACAAGAGGCACGCGCCGTCCTTCAAGCATCTTTGCAATGATGGCGAGATCCTCATACCATGAGTTCACCGAACTGCCGACACACACCTGCGCGACCGGCGTTCCTTCAACCTCCCGCACGCTCACCACATTGTCAGGATTGGAAGGGCAGGCAATAAGGGGCTCAAGTGTCTCAAGATTGACGTCCACCGTCATATCGTACTGTGCTCCTTTATCCGCTCTCATTGGCCGATACTGTTTCTCTCTTTTCTGGATACGAAGAAACTCACGCGTTCTTTCATCTGAAGGAAAGAGGGCGGTGGCATTTAATTCTGCCGCCATATTGGCAATTGTTGCGCGCTGAGACACGCTCAGCGCCCCAACCCCTGAACCATCAAACTCAAGAATAAGAGTACCACCGATTCCAGCGACTTCCGTCCCCCAGTTGACGCTAAAACGGCGTAACAGCTCAAGGATAATATCCTTTGCCGAAACCCATGGCCGCAGATGTCCCGTCAGATGAACCTGGACTACCTTTGGCGTACGGATCCACAAAGGATGGCCGGCAAGGAGCACTGCGACGCCCAGCCCACCAGCCCCAAGAGCGATAGCTCCCATGGCTCCCGAGGTTGTCGTATGGCTATCTGAACCAACCACAATTACTCCGGGCTTTGCGAACCGCTCCACATGAACCTGATGGCAGATGCCATTGCCCATGGGGGAATACCATATCCCATATCTCATGGCAAACGAAAGCAAAAAAGCATGATCGTCGGCGTTGCGCTCGTCAATTTGCTTTATGTTGTGGTCAACATATTGGACCGCAAGCGGAACCTGAACCTTATCAAGCCCGAACTTCTCAAACTGCAAAAGCGGCGTCATTCCATCCTCGAGCGCCTCGTCAATAACAAGCTCTTTGTTCTCCCACGATCCGGGCTTCAAGGACGGACGCCCTTCTTTTGTCTCAAGAAACCGCTCAAACTGCATGCAGGCCTGAGTGCCCGTGGCATCCTGCATCAAGACCTGATCTACCTGAAGTGCGATATCGCCGCCAGAAATAAAAGACCCTTCAACCAGGTGTTTCTCAATGATTTTTTGAGCAAGATTTTTCCTCATATATATTCAATATTTTTTATTGTTTAGGACAAGATAATAATTTTAAACCGATATCTTTTGAAAATTCTCTTTGCAACTCGCCGTCAAATTTTTTAAGATATAGCTCAAGTGTTGGGCCAACTACCAACGCATTAATATGGCCGCCAAATGTTTTCATGTTTTGATCTCCAAAAACTCCATGAGCATGGATAATTAATTCTTTCCCAGATACAGCAACATTACCAATAATATTTAAAATCTCTACTGGCCGTTTAAATTTCTTACTTTGATACTTTTTCTTGCCTAAATGATAGTATGCGATCTCACCCTCCAATGCCGCACCTAACCCATAGAAAAACCCGGCTTGAATATCATGCTCTTTACAAAAATCCTTTAACAATGGTATAAACTCGTCTCCTTTATTAAATCGCAAAACACTATTATATTGACTTGTAAATATTTGCTCCATAATGCTTATTTAGTATTTTCATTATAAGAACCTGCTCGCTCCACTCGCAGAACCTTGAAATTTAAAAAGTTTATTATTTTACTGCTAAATTATAGCAGGTTTTAGGGGTTGCTCAAGACAAAAGAGGGGCATGCCCTCTTTTTTGAATGGAGTCAGTTACCGTTAGCTCTGGTCCTGGCGTTTCTTATCTTCAGCGCAACAACAACCGCATTCAGCATCTTCATAATATATGCCATACACATCATTGCTAAATCCCTGATACAATTTTCTAACATAAGGATCTACTCCCCCCTCTATACGACTCGAAACAGGATTTTCAAAATACGCAATCAATACATCAAGTTCAGCATGAGTAAACGTATTGTAATATAGTTCAATTTCTTTTTTAGTATAATCCTGATACGCATTTCTAAATCTTTTTGTAAACTCAAAAACTGTTTCCTTTTCGCCATACTTCTCAACTGTCTCATTGTAGTACTGTGTTATTAAAGAGCTTAATTCCTGTTCATCAACCATTGAACCTCTTATCCTTAAAAGCTTTTCAACTTTTTCTCTCTTGGTCATTGATTGACCCTCCTTGTTTTTGCGGGTAAAAGAACAGTATAATAGTAGCAAACTATATACTAGAGTCAAATCTATACTATGCCTTTTTAACTAAAAAAACAAGGGCTAGCTTATTTTTTAGTGGGAGCGTAAGAGATTAATTTATTATAATAATTTAGAAAAGGCGGTAGCTAATGTTTGTATATCTTCACGCGACTTTTTAACATCTTTGGGGTCCCTAAGCTCACTTCGTATAGGGTGTGGACCTCTTTTCTCTGCCCTTTGCACACCAGTTGCTTTATATTTCAAATACAAACTGCTTGCTCCTGTCATGCCAATTGATCCGTATATAGCATCTCTCGCGGGATTCATTTTATACTTTAACGGCTCCTGCCCGAGCGAAACAGTTGCGATATCAAAATTAATACCATGCGCCTTTAAAATGTTTGCTAAAAATTTAATAGTGCTTCCGGTCTCTATATACTCGGTTACTAATAATGTTCTTCCAAGCGTATTTTTCTTTTCAGATATAAAATCATTAACATCACGTTCTGCTTTAGGGTGTCGGCTCCGGCCTCCCGCAATAAAATAAATGGGAGCCTTTTCTTTGCCCTCTTGCTCTTTTTTTACATTGACAAGTTCATGTAAAAGTCGGGAAACCAATCTTCCGCTTGCCTCATCACTTACCACGGTATCATAGTTAATAAGTTTATTTTTAAGCTTGGCAACTAAGCATGCTAATGACTCAAGTAAATCGCTATCCTGAAACACCTCAGATTTCATTTTTGTTTTTAGATTTTCAATATCAAGAGTATTTTTTACCCTTTCACGTATTGTTTCATCTCTTGCCTTATAGGCCTGTTCAAAAACCTCTTTATCAATTTTTTTTAAACCTATTATTTCCATAAAATAGTGATATAAAAGTGGCTAAGGAGATTGGGCTCGCCATGTCATCCGACTTTATTACATGACCTATTAAAATGCCTCAAGTGGTGGTTAATGATTTTTTGGTTTATACGTTTCTTCTATTTTTAACGTCTTCATCAGTTCTTCATCAACAGGTTCTTTTATCATAATAATAAACTTCCAGTTAGGATGTTCCTTATTGATTTTCTTGAGAATTCTCTCAACCGGCTCAAGAAATAACCCAATCTCTTTTGAGTAAAACACAACACCAAATTTCTCACTGAGCTTTTCCAGATCTAAAGGGCTAATCGTTTTTCCCCACTTTTCTGTATATATCTTATCGAGAAAAAATATTCCACCGGGCCTTAGAGTGCGCGCCACCTCTTCTAATGCTTGAACTAATGCATCGGAGTCAATTTCTTCACGTAAAGAAATTGAATGATGAGAATATGCCAGATCAATCGAGTTATCTTTAATAGGCAGCCGCATCATATCGCCCACGACTTGATGTAATCCTTCTTTATTCTGCCCTGTTGCAGTCAAATCTAGATTAAAAACCTGAACACGATCATCGTGTTTACTTCCGAACGTGTCAGCAATGTCACCGGCCGATCGTGCCTTAATTCCGCCGCCAATATCAAGTATCCTGATTACTTCTTCTCGCGGTTTTATTTTTTTCAATTCTTTAATGGTGCGTGACGGAAGATTAGAAAAAAAATGATCGATCTCCTCAAATGATCGATTGGTAAGGAAATACCATTCTCCTGTTTCTTTATCAATTAACTTATCTGCCGCATGCCCTGACACGGTTTTGTCGCCCGATTTAATTTTATATTTTTCTGGTACGTATTCTGCCATATAAATTAATTAAACGCGGAAGCTAAAATTTTAATCTGAGGTAAAAATTGGCTCTCCACACAGATCATTCTGAATCTTCCTTTTCATAATACTGTTTTTGTAGATATGCCTGATACTTTGCCTTTCGCTCGAGCAAACTATTTAAATGCCGTGCTGTGTGCCAATCATATTTAGCAACAACACTAAGCAATAACATAGTCACTTCTATTTTTTCTTTAAGTTTAGGAACGGATCTCAATGGATCGTATTTCTTTTGCTCGGCATCTCTGATCTGTTCTCTCAGGTCTTGAATGATCCTATCTAATTGTTGTGCGGTCTTTTCTCCTTCAAAACTATAAAGGTTATGATATTCAATAAAAAACTCCTGAGGGTAAGTATATAACTTTTCAATTATTTCAAAATCCTCAGGCCGTATATTCCTCATCTTAATAAAATCTTTAACGTCCTCATCTTCTAAAATAGATTGCCTTTTTTCTCTTGATTGTTCTTTCTTAAACTGTTCCATAAAAGTGATACAATGTGGCGGGGAATCGTGGACGACATTAGAACCCATTTTCAACAGTCAAACAAGTACATTTATGCCCCAGACCTAAATTCAAATAAATACTAATTTAAAAATAATGCTATGTTTTGCCTTGGGGAGAGGCCGCAAAGTCAAAATCAATTAAATAAATACGGGGCTTTCTTCTAAGATCAGCCCTGCCGTCTTCATCTCTAAAGAATCTCAGGACGAAATTAGCATCATGCGTATGACCATGAGAAATTCCTTGACTATCTAAAACCTTAAGAATTTTTTCTCTATCAGACGCTAACTTTTCCTCAAACCATCCAAAATTTATCGACCACTTATTTAAATTTAAGTCCAAAACGCCGCTATAAACGTCAACAAAGCCTTCTTTATTTAGCTTGTATGACTGTATTGGCTCTATTGGAACATAATCAAAGCCATTACTTTTCCATAATTGGTAATTTTCATACAGTTCCTGCCACGCTAAGAAAGCTCTTGGTTTTATGTGCCTAATTATCGTTTTTTCTTTTAAAGACCCTCCTACAAGCGTTGTCTCCGAGCCGCTTTTTTCAAATTCCTGCCTTGAAAATCTTTCTTCACTAATGTCTTTCTCTTTATACAATGGAGATTCTATTAATATATTATTTAGCCCTTTTTTCATGAATAGCTTAATAAGGGACCTTTTTTCTCTTTCTGGCATATCCCAAATAATTTCAGCGCACGCTTTTTGAACTTCAACATTATCACTGGCAAGCCCTTTTGCAATAAGTGAGGATTGTTCATTTTTGGGAGCACCCCAAATCATATCAGCACACGCTTTTTGAACCTTGATATCATCACTGGCAAGGCCTTTTGCAATAATCTTAGATACCATTTTTCTAAGTGAGGGTCGTTCATTTATAGGAACATCCCAAATAACTTCAGCATAAGCGTTTTGCACGTCAACATTACCACTCTCAAGGCCTTTTGCAATAAGTGAGGATCGTTCGCTCACAGGAGCATCCTTAATCATTCTAGCACACTCTTTTCGAACATCTATGTTGTCACTGGCAAGGCCTTTTGCAATAAGTGAGGATCGTTCATTTGCAGGAGCGTCCGATATCTTTACTTCTAAAGGATCCTGGATCATTCCCTTGATCATTTCATCCTGTTCCTTATCTTTTATATACCTTGCCAAAGAATGTGATGTGATCCTGTCTTGACCGGAAATTTCATACATTTCAAGCGGTATCTTTTGCCTGCTTTCCAACGAAATGCCTGATTTTTCCATGCTTCTCTTTGGCTCTAAGCCGCCACTTTTATCTAAACTATATTTTATTTCTTTGTTCATCTTAATATGACTTAAAAAAAATTAAAAACAGGCTGTAAAGCTCAAACGATTATTTTTATGGCTGCCGGGCAGGGACTCGAACCCCGATACTCAGATCCAAAATCTGATGTCCTGCCGTTAGACGACCCGGCACTATATCTCCTTATTATACTCAAAATTTTGGGGATTGTCAAATTGGGTAGGGATTGACACCCTTTACTATATCTTCTATTATATATACTGTAATAGTTCTTAACTTAAAAAAGGAGGTTTAAAATGGCACAACCACTCATACCATGGGATTCAGAAGAAACAGATCACCCTACTCTTATATGGCGTGCTAAATTTGACGACCGCTATCTTGCTGAGGTCCATCGCACCGGAAACTATATCGGGACCTTATATGTTTTTGATCATAACAAGAATGATAAAGAAATCGCTTCCTGGGACGTGAGCCTAGCATATGGCGCACAATTTGGCCCTGATGCAGCAGATGTTTATGAATGGCAAGAAGAAGTTACTGATTTTATTGATAATACGTATGAGCAATAACGAAGCTAAAGTTATCCACAAACTTGACTGTTGATTTTTTTTATGAATATGATATAATAATACTTGCTGCTCTCTAGAGGATTTCCGAGAGCATATCCAAAGGAGGGCGTAAGGCGCAGGCTGTCTCGGCAGCCTGTTTTTCTATTCTGTCTCATCGTCTTGACAGGAATCGTAAAATACGTAATACTTAAGGTAAGATCATTGACATTCACCTTGTTAAATGCCGCAAAGCGGCAATTTCGCTGAAAGCGAAATTATTTAACAGGGTAAACAAGGAGGAAAACATGCACAAAACCGTTATTTTTGACTGGAATGGGACCCTGCTTAATGACACAAAAATCTGGTGGGATTCAATAATGGAAATATTCCGCGTATCTAACGCCACGCCGCCAACCGTAGAAGAGTATTTTACCGAGCTTGATAGTGATGGTAGTTTTCACAACATTTACCAATCTCGAGGAATTACTGCAAGCCTTGACAAACTCAATGAGATCTACGAGGCATACTATAGCGCCCATATGTATGAAACTAAACTTTACCCTACAGCCCGCGCCACACTTGAACTACTTGAACAAAACAAAACAATGCTCGGACTTATGACTGCACAAAAAAGCAACCTGGTTCTTCCTTTACTTGAAACCTTTGATATTGTAGAATTTTTCTCTACAATGCACTTTCATATATTTAAAAAACCACAAGTTATCACTGAAATTGTTGACCAACACAACCTTGATCCTCAAACATGCTTTTATATTGGCGACACCCCTTCTGACATAAAACATGCAAAAAAAGCAGGTATTAATGCAATTGCATTTTTAAACGGATTTGTCCCTGAAAATCTGGTTCTCAAACAAAAACCAGACTTTAACGTGAAAGTGTTACAACATGCTGCTGAACTTGTTAATGCATACAAGGAGAAAAAATAATGGCAAAGGTACAAGAGTTATTTAGTAATCTCATACTTGATCGATCGCCTGCCTATCCCATTGGGCGCCGTGTTCAACTATTGGAAGGTAAACAAAAGGATTTAGAAGCAATTCACATCTATATTGAGCTAGCAGACCCTTCAACGTATCGTAAGAAAAAATATTTTCATATCTCACGACTCCCTGTCCGGTCATGGCTGGATTCATGGATCTATGAAAATCTAGTCAATGATGAAGAATATGAACACTATTTAGAAAAATATAAAGGAAGGATTGGACCTGATGATATTGACAATTACATCTTAGCAAAGCTTTATCGCCAACAAGCAATTGAACTCCTCTCAAAAACAAAAAAATCTTTTAATCTAGATGAATGGACAAAGCCGCGACTTCGGTACTGGTATAGACGACGAACAAATCTGTATTTAAAAGATGGTACAGAACTTCCCTTTGACTCTGGAACGAGTGTTATAAGCCTCTTTATCCTTAAGCAAGGACACGACAAACATATTTTAGCAATTGGCGCAGGCGGGAATTCCCGCGCAAGAGAAGAATATACAATATTTACTACTGCATTTTACTTGCTGGGAAAGGAAAAACCAATACTGCACCATTTGGTAAGATATGACTCGCATAACACATACCACTACATTCCTACGTACCAAAAGCCAATTATTACAAATACGTTAGGATCCAACTATGAACTTGACAGTAAATTGGAGAAAGAGATGAGAGAAAACAGCATATGGCTAAACGATGTATTAAAAAAGATCCCCTAATACGAGGATCTTTTTTGATTGCTTTTATATTATTATCTTAATACAATACGCGGAGTTTGATGGTATGAGGGATGGTTTGTAAATCTTTGATTACATCTTTGTTATATTTTTTACTAATATCAGTGATTGCATACCCCAGCTCTTCATTGGTTTTTAAATATTGGCCCACAATATTAATATTTTGCTTTGCTAAAATAGAGTTAATCTGTGCTAAAATCCCTGGCACATTTTTATGAATGTGGATTAAACGATACGCATTTTCAAATTCAGGTAATTGTACATTAGGAAAATTCGCACTCAACATTGTGCCCCCTGTCTTTATATAATCAATTAATTTATTCTGAACAAACTCAGAAATATTTTTTTGCGCTTCTTGGGTAGATCCACCAATGTGAGGAGTTAAAATCACATTATCTAATCCTTGCAGTTCAGATTTAAATTTTCCCTCATTACTTTTTGGCTCTTTTGGATATACATCAATACCAGCGCCTTTAATTTTTTTATTTTTAATATATTTTTTCAAAGCAGATATATCTACCACAAATCCACGGCTTAAGTTTAAAAATATCACGCCGTCCTTCATAGCTTTAAATTCCTTTTCAGATATCAGATCTTTGTTTTCAGGCCTGCCATCAACATGAATGGTTACAATATCTGCAACCTGTAATACTTGTTCCATGGATTCACACTTTTTTGCATTGCCTAATGCTAATTTGTCCGCAATATCGTAATAATAAACCTCCATACCTAATGACTCTGCAATCACTGATAATTGCGATCCAATATTGCCATAGCCAATAATACCAAGCTTTTTCCCGCGTACTTCTGAACTTCCGGTAACTGATTTATCCCATTGCCCATATTGGTGAAGCTTTACGCTTTTGTCAAATACACCTCTCATTAACATAATAATCTCACCAAGCACTAACTCCACCACACTTCTCGTGTTGCTATACGGCGCATTAAATACGGCAATGCCTTGCTTCAGGCATGCATCAAGGTCAATTTGATTTGTGCCAATACAAAATGCGCCAATAACCATAAGATTCGGCGCTGCATTTACTACATTTCTGGTAATATTTGTACGCGACCGTATTCCCAAAAGAGAGACATCCTGTATCCTACTACATAACTCATCTTCGCTCAAACTTTTTTCCAGTGTCTCTACCTCATAACCCTGCTTTTCAAATAAAACAGTTGCAGAGGAATGAATATTCTCCAACAATAGTACATGTAATTTGTTGTCTAAATGTGGATTAGTCATGTTGACAAAATTTATTTATTATGTTATATTTATAATGTTAGTTCAATCAAAAAGAAAAGGAGGACCTCATGCTAAAAAAAATAATTGGCTGGTCACTTATTGGTCTTGCCATTAGTGGAGCAGTGGGATTTTTCGGACTGATGGTAGGGTACGAGCTTGCCACGGTTATATTCGTCTCTATAGGAACGGTAGTGGTACTTGGCCTTATTGTCATTGGTGGATACCTGGCCCTTACATAATCAGGGATCAAGGGGAAGACTTAATGTTACTTCCCCTTTTTTGATTTCCTCGGCCTGCTACCTCGGGATGACACCCCTTTTCTTGTCATCCCGCGATTTGCGCGGGATGACAAGAAGGAGTCGCGGCATGACAAGGGCGGATAAGCCATATTGACAAAATGTATTTATTATGTTATTTTTATAATGTTAGTTCAATCAAGAAAGGAGGACAAAATGGCCATTTGGTTAGATATTTTAAAGTCCTGGGCAGTGCTCTTTATAGGAAGTATAATAATATATTTTATCCTTGCGGCACTATTACCGATTGCAGAAAAAATTGCTCACTGGACTTCAGGAAAAATATTAAAAAGCAGGTGGGCAATGAGTTAAATTCAAACGAGTGTAAAAAAACGGTATGAAAGAACGACTTAGGTCGTTCTTTTTTGTTTTAAATAACTACTTACCGCGCCATTTTATAAAATACTTTAATGCGCTGGTAATATGAATCCAGGTGATTTTTGAAAAAAGCGAAGCGCCAGATTGAACATCTGAAAGCCGCTGGTGAAAATGATACATTTTACTTTCAGGATAATACATCACCTTATAGCCGGCTTTTTGTATTCTGCGCGCTAAATCCACATCTTCAAAATATAAAAAGAAGCGTTCATCTAATAAGCCAATAGAATCTAGTGCACTTTTTCGTACCATAAGTACTGCGCCAATTAACCAATCAACCTCTTTAGTTTTTTTATGGTCAAAATCAAGCATTAAATACCGATTAAGCTCTTTTTTAAACAAAGGCAGTTTTCCTAAAAATGTTCGTCTAATTGCAGGGGTATATACTTCTGGAAATCGGCAACAGGAATATTGAATTGATTTATCCGGATTTAATAATTGCGGCCCTGCCATGGCAACATCAGGACTGTTTTCTAAAAATCCAAATAGTTTTTCTATTGATTCAGGTAATACAATAACATCTGGATTTAACGTTAGAATATATTTACCTTTAGCTAATTTTATTCCTTGGTTATTTGCCGCTGCATAACCAATATTTTCATTATTAAGAATAACTTTACATTTTAATTGTAAAAGAAACTCTTTGCTGGAATCAGTAGAATTATTATCAACGATAATGATCTCATAATCAATGCCAATATGTGCCTCATCTATATTTCTTAGGCATTGTTTTAACAAATTTTTTTGATTGTAATTGACAATGATTATAGACAACATACTTTTTGTCATTCCGTCCCTTTTTTGTCATTCCGCGATCCGCGCGGGAATGACAAAGGGGTGATTATTGAAACCATTTTTTCATTTGTTTTGGACTCACTTTAGCATGCTGCATTATATATTTTCTTTTACGCAGCATTTTTTTTAATCCCATCCAAAACGAAAAACTTGCTTTTAATAGCACAAACGGCTGGGTAAAAAATAAATACAATTCTTTTACTAATTGGTAAAAGAAAATATATATGAAATGGTGAAAAAAATTCGACCAATAGATATTTTTTAACAACGTCCATAAATGGTTGCGATATGACAAATAATTAACCAGTTTTGATTGAGAAAATCGTTTTTTAAGCGGTGCGCCTGCGCGAAAATGATACGCAACAGCTTGGGGCACATACCGTGCTTTCCACCCTCGTAGCTGCAATCGCCACGAAAGATCAACATCCTCTTTGTATGCAAAAAAATCTTCGTCAAAATACTCTCCCCTTTTTTGATCTGGAATCTTTATATCCTCTAAGGCGGAACGGCGGTACAATGCGCACGCGCCTGAGATGCCAAACACATCGACTTTCTTATCATATTGGCTCTTGTCTCCATCACCTTCTCCACGATTGATAACGTGCCGGGATCGCACAACGTGAATGCCGGTAGTATCAATAATAGTTGTTTTAATTTTTTCATCCAATTCCGGATCTCCTAATTTTAGACGTAGCAGTTTACCTCCTACGCTCGCAATATTTTTATCTTTTTCAATTGATTGCACTAACACTTGTAAAAAATCTGGCGCTAATATCATATCTGGATTCATTACTAATATAAACTCTGATTTACTCATAACAATGCCTTGATTATGCGCATATGAGAATCCTGTATTGCGAGGATTGTGCACAACAAAAAGCGGAACCGAACTATTAAATTTCTCCCCAATAAACTGCTTTGTATAGCGCTCCTTAACAAAAGAAACCGTGTCATCGCGCGATGCATTATCAATCACTAACACTGAAAAATCCTGAAAGGTCTGTAAAAAAACCGAATCCAGACAGGATTTTATAAAACGCTGGCTATTAAACGTAACTATTTGTATTGAAACGCGTGGTATCATTGATAATTAATTAAAGAATTAATTATTGATAATTACTGCGGTGGTGAGGGTTACATAAAAAATACCAACCGGGTGGAATAAAAATGGGCCCGTAAGTGTTGCAACTGCAACACTTACCAATCCTGCTAACAATCCAATAATTAACCGTTTTTGAAATATATCTTGAGTTATAGTCTTAATTTTTTGCCACCCGGCATAAAATATGAGTGATAGTATTCCTATATATAACAAAAGCGTAATCAATCCTAATTCAGTAATAATTTCTAAATATCCCCAATCAAGATGAAATGTGGTCCGCTCTTGAGATGTCCTTGGATCAACAAATGAAACTGTTGAGCCCAGGCCGTGGCCAAAAACTGGTTCGGCTTTTATTTTATCAATTAAGTGCGGCAAAATAACCATACGGGTTTGTGAGCTTAATTCTTCCTCTGGAGAAACTACGGTTTGTATGCGTTCACCAAAAAAATCAAATCCGGCTGATACGTTTCCGCCGCTGACAATACCATAGATAATGCCAAATTCAAGAATCATACTCATGATAACAACAAGAGAAAACAAAAGCCATCGCCGCCAATGAATATGGTATGCTAACAGCAAAAGCCCGGCTCCAATACCTAAAAAATATGCGCGGGAAAAATTTATAATAAGGACCGTTGCACTCGCCAACGCCAATAACAAAAGTAGTCTTCGCTTTTTTTGTTGAGAATCAATTAAAAAACTTAACACCACTAAAAACAACGGTAGAATAAGCAAATGCGCGGGCGAAACAATACGATAAAAATCATTTCCTGCAAACGTAGCTTTACCAATAGCGGTATTGCGCCACCACCAATAAAGGCTATCATGAACCTCAACAATGCCTGTTGAAAATAAAATAAATACTGCAATGGTTACGATTGCAATGCCAATAATACCAGCCTTGCTCATCGTAAACATATTTTTAAAAATATTTTTTTGCTTTATTACCTCAACTAAGGGAAATACTAAAAATATATATGAATAGTTTATAAAATCCTTCATCGCAATTATGGGCTCATTATAGGTCATACCGCGAATAGCCCCAATAAAAATAAAAAATAAAAATACTAAAAATAACATAAGGATGGGAGGCGCTGGAATATATAATGAATGATCCTTTACAACATATTTTATTTTTTTATATAACCAAACTAACACAATAATTAAAAATAAACTAAACCGCAAAGATAAACCAAAAAATTCAAACAAATGCCCGCCATGACCAGCAAAAAACTCAAATATCAGCACTAAAAATCCATACTCTATTTTATATATAGATAAAATCAACGTCCCTGCCACAATACATAAAAACACCAGCGTTTCAACTGGTGGAACATAATAGCCAAGAAGTGAAAGAGCGTGAAATAGTAAAAAAAGTGCTACAATAAACCAAATATTTTTAAAAATAGGGGGCATTTTCATACGAGCGTTCATATTTAACGAAAGCGGGTACGCCGTGGAAGCTCAAATTTTTTAGATACGCCAAAAACTTGTGTCAAATACGCTAATAAAAGACTGAGTGGTCGAAGTATAATCAATGGCCAATACGACCTTAGGGGGAAATGTTTTTTAAAATACTGCAAAGCGCTCTTACTATAAATACGCTGTTTTGACAATGAGAACATCTGCCCAAAGCTTTGCGAACCATGGTGAAGTACGCGCACTTCTGGTACATACATTACTTTCCACCCACTACTTTGCGCGCGTTTACAAAAATCAACTTCTTCAAACCAAAGAAAAAACTGCTCATCTAACATGTCAATTTCATCAACAACTTTGCGCCGAATCATTAAAAATGCACCCATAACCTGATCCACCTCGGCGGTCTTTGTATAATCAAAATCATACTGAAAATAATCCTGTAAATTCTTGGCACGTGGAAATATATAATGAAGTTTTAAAAAAATCATTTCATGAGAACACACCGTAGGAAACTTGCGCACTGACGGCTGAACCTTATTATCAATGCCTACCAGTTGACATCCGGCAACACCACAATCAGAATTTTTTTCCATAAACCGAACCATTTTTTGTAATGTCCCGCCATATACTTCAGCATCAGGGTTAAGTAATAGTATAAACTCACCGCGCGCCATGTCTATCCCCTGGTTATTTGCCTTTGCAAATCCCCGATTTTCATTATTTAAAATAACATGTACATTATCTCTTCGCTTATCTACAACCCGTAAATACTCTTTACTCCCATCTCTTGAGTCATTGTCTATAACAATTACTTCATACTTAAGCTCTTTTCCATGATGGAAAAGAGAAGCAAGGCATCGCTCGAGGAGCGGTTTTACATTCCAATTTACAATAATAATAGATACGGTAGTCATAAACGCTTCACGCTTAGTTTTTTAAAAACATAATCCATCATTGTATCTACCTTACATTCCCAATCTTCTTGTTTTGCGCGTTCAATTCTTTTTTTCTGTAATTCTATTGTATCAGATTTCATGGATAGATCAATCTTATTACTAAAATCGTTATAATCTTTTGCAATATATAGATAATCAGAAAAACGTGCGGTATCATACGTTGCCGTGCTTATCACTGGCTTACCAAGGGTAAGATACTCAAGCATTTTTAGCGAATACGTGTATTTAATAAACACATCAAGTTTATGAGGAATAATGCATAGATCAAACTGTTTTATATATGCGGGAACAAGGGTATATGGTTTTCTGCCTAAAAAATACACATTGGTATACGATTTTAACTTTTTAATTGCAGCTTCTTTCCAAACCGGACCAACAAATACAAATGACTTATCTTTATGTTTGCTTGCAATATATTCAATTAAGTCAATGTCGGCCCGGTTTTGAATCGTACCAACATAGCCAACAATTGGCCTGGGAATCCCTTTTATATCATCTATGCGGTCCGACTGCATAGATTGTGTGTTGGTAGTAAAATGATCTACATCAATACCGTTGGGAACCCAATGTATATCTTTTTCTCTTCCCAACATGCCAAAAAAATCAATTAATGGTTCTGCTACGGTAAAAATTAAATTACTTTTATCAGCTATGGTTTGATAATTTTTACCCAATACGTTTTTAAAATTAACAAATGAAGGATGTTCAATCCAATTATCAACTGCATCAAAAACCGTACAATCTGATTTTATACCATCTCCGCCCGAGGCGAGACCTCGCCCCTCTGGGGCGGAAAAGTAATTAACAAACATAGGAAAATATGACCACACCACGCTTACCAAGTCCGACCTGCCCGTCCGGCAGGCGGGCCGGGTAGGACTTATTTTCCCTAAAACCTTGTTAACTTTTTTAATGACTAACTTGTGTGAAAAAATCGAATCAATGGTTGAGAATATATAGAGTTCTGCTGAATAATCATCTATTTTAGTACACTTCGTGGTCAAATCTCTGTATATAACTTCGCCATGAGAAGCGTGTATAATATTTTCCCCATAATTTCGTATAGCCCGCTTATAACCAAACGGTAAAAAATCAATTGCAATAATACGCGCAACTGATGAATGCTGTAACAGATTATTAAAAATGTGATAGTTTCGATTAACCACGCCCTTTTCCCACTCAGTATAGTTAGACATATTAAACATGACTATTTCTAACATCATAACTTTGAATGCTTAAAACGAATAAGACTTTTAAGAAATACAATATCATCTTTATTAATCAGCCCCATTATATATGAAACACCAAAATATACCAATGCACCAATCATTGTCGCAACAAGTACATGAACCATATCTTTTATGATTAATAACACTCCGCCCATAACCAATGCTGCGGTAAAAATAAGGATAAATTTTTTTGCGAAATAATTCATATCAAGGGCAACAACTTTTTTTACCCAATACAGCTCCATACCAATCAGTAGTGCAAAACTTATCAAAACCGCAGCTGCAGCACCTGTATGAAACCATACCGGAATAAATACAAGGTTAAGGATAATAAAGATAACCGCGCCAATTCCATGAATCATCGTATTTATTTTTTGCATCTCAACTGCATTTAAAAATACGCCCATAACATAATCTAAAAACATAAACGGAATCGCTAACGCAAACAACATTAATGCAGAAACTGCAGGCACATACTCAACCCCATAAATAAATACAATAATAGGACGCGCCAATGCAGTAATACCGAATATCAAAGGAATGCCAATAAGAAGTAAATAAAATATGCCTTTGTGAAATAGTTGAGATAAAGTGCTTTTTGAACGGACAAAGTAATAGCTAAACGCGGGATAAAGCGCTGTGCTCATTGATCCAGCGACCAAAAGTAAAAATCCAAAACCTAATTTTTGCGCTGCCGTATAGTAGCCAACATAAATATCTTTCGTTAAATAGGATAGTAAAATCGTATCAATCGTGGCATAGAGTTTGCCAAACATAACTGCAATAAAAAAAGGCCATGAAAGGCCTAATAATGCTTTTAATACCTTTATATTAAAGCGTGGTTTAGGCAGCAATCCTAACTTTTTTTTCAAAAATAATGCTGCATTTCCCACATATGAAATACTCCCAACAATAAGGGGTATAACCATTAAAACAAGCGGCGCGCCTAATGCCATTAATATTACTCCTACAATTAACATTGTTGTTTTATGCGCCACAATCCCAATGCTTTCAAATTTTAAATTTAAATGACCACGAAAAACAGAATACATACACAGCGCTAATGAATCAAGTAATATAAATAATCCACTCAAGTACACCAATGCTTTGGTCGTGGATGGATAATTGAGGACATTTATAAGAACAGAAACTAATATCAAAACAAATATGCCTGCTACGATATTAAATCCAAACACGGCACTAAAATATTTTTTTGTCCTTGATTTATTTCTGGCAATCTCCCGATTGAGTACTGGGAACAAGCCAAAATCGATCAATGCTGAAAACAGCGTAACAAATGAAATAGCAAAGGTATATTTTCCAAAATTCTCTGCGCCTAAATATCGTGCAAGGAGAATAAAATAAAAAAGCGCTATCACTTTTTGATAGATATAGGCAATCAAAAGATAGGCCGTATTTTTTGCCGTTGAAACCATAATCTATTTTGTTAGTCAAAAAGAGCAGATAATGATCCTCCGGAATAAGTACGACGAATTGCTTCGGCGAAAACACTCGCCAAAGAAATAACCCGTAACTTCTTGGAGTCTTCGACTTCCTTTTTTAAGGGAATAGTATCGCTCACTGCCAACCATTCTAGAGGAGAGTTATTAATCCTCTCAATAGCCGAGCCAGATAGAACAGGATGGGTGGCCATAGCAAAAATCTTTTTGGCTCCGTTTTTCGCAAGAGCCTCAGCTCCACCAGTAATTGTCCCAGCCGTATCAATTAAATCGTCAAGTATAATGCAGTATTTACCTTTAACTTCGCCTATGATATTTAAAACTTCTGCTCGATTTGGTTGCGGACGTCTTTTGTCAATAATAGCAATTGGCGTTTTTAGACGTTGGGCATAAGAACGGCACATCTTAGCAGCACTTACATCTGCCGCCACAAAAACTACATTGTCTAATCGATCCGTAAATTCATCCTTGATAAACTTCATAAAAGTAGGTCTGGCATAGATATGATCTGAGGGTATTTTAAAAAATCCAGGAATAGCTGCTGTATGAAGATCACAGAATAAAATCCTGGTCGGCAATTGTGACTCAATCGCATCAGCCACCACTCTGGCAGAGATTGGAACCCGGGGCTTATCCTTTCTGTCCTGCCGAGCATAACCATAATAAGGGACAATCACGGCTATTTTTTCAGCTGATGATCCGCGAGCCGCATCTATTAAAAGCATTAATTCAATTAAATAAGCATCATCTGGTCCTGTGCTTTGAATAATAAAGACACATTTGTTCCTGATATTTTCTTGAAGCTGAATTTGATGTTCGCCATCAGAAAATCTCTCCCGTAAAACCTTGCCTAACTCAATGCCCAATATTCGGCACACTTTTTCTGCTAAATCATCAGCTGAACTACCGGCAAATACTTTGATGTTATTTTTCAGATCACTAAAGGTTTTTGTAGTCATATAAATTTATTAAATTAAAATTTCTCAATTAGATTGTAGGGTTATTTTTACTACTAAATTATGACAGATTTAGGAATTTATTCAAATAAAAAAAACGGGAGATTCTCGTTTTTTTAGTGACTATAATATAATTATTAAATAAAAACTCTTCTTAGTGTTTCTATATACTCCAAAACTCTCTGAGAAAGTAAATGAATCTACCTCTTCTGCCACTGAGGAGCGCGGCGGGCGCGTTTGAGTCCTGGTTTTTTTCGTTCTTTTTTTCGCGGGTCGCGCTTTAAGTATCCGGCTGTTTTTAGCGACTTTCGCCACTCTGGATTAAATAAAACCAATGCACGCGCAATACCTAGCCGCACTGCTTCAGCTTGCCCTCGTATGCCGCCGCCATGAGCCCTTATTCTAAAGGTAAATTTTTTATCTTGTCTTAATAGAACAAGCGGGGCAACCACTGACTTTTGCAGCTCAAATACAGGAAAATAATCTTTTATACTCCTTTTATTAATAGAAATTTCTCCTTTCCCATGACTAAAAAACTGCACTCGTGCGATAGAAGATTTTCTTTTTCCGGTAGCCCAAATTTCTTTTTTCTCAATTTTTTTAACAATTGGTTTGGCTGCTGATTTTTTAACAGGAGGTTTTTTAACAGATTTCTTTGTTACAACCTTCTCTACTGTTTTCTTTGCCACCGGCTTGGTAGTCTTTTTTACCGGCTTCTTGGTCGCTCGCTTGGCTACCGGCTTTTTTGCCGGCTCTTTTGTTATTTTTTTCGCTGTTGATTTCTTAGTTGGCATATAATCTTTGAAATTAATTAATCGAAATTAGAAACTTGTAATAGTTATAGTAACAGGTTATTTTTTTTTGACAATACAAAAAGCCGGGAAAATATCTTATTTTCTCGGCTCTATGACTATTGTCTAACAAGCAAATTCAAAGCCTCGAGGCAATGGACTCCGCTCTATTTTGGGAAAATAAGACGGCTCAATATTTAACCATGCACGAAGCCTTGATCCTGATTCAATAGTGCTGTAATACGTGATGATAGCCTCCCTTTCTTTCCGTCTAAACCACAGCAAGTAACGGGGCTTGAACCAGTTTGACAACTCAACCATATGCAAGGTGGTATTGTGAGACCTCTTTAACATGTGGAAAAAGTCAAGTCTTCTCATATCAACAAGATATATTAAAGAGGTGCCATCATTATTTTTCTCAACAATCCTTTTGCCGAACCGCAGCAAATAATTTTTCGCTACATGTTCTTCCTGATTTTCTGCTAATGTCTTCATTATTTCTCCTTTCTATCAAACAAATATGGTTAACGATAGAGCTGAGAAGCGCACTTTGGACAAGAAGCTAAATGATAAGCATCAGACTCCAATTGCCTTAAATCACGACGCGTAGGCATATCACCGGGGCCAAACGATGCTGGACCAACAGGACTTGAAAAGATCAATTCAAGCGTTCTTCCAGACCATCCCCTAAAACTCTCTTCATGTCTTGCCATTTCTCTATTCTCTAATTCCTCAACCAGAGAATAATATGCATCGGCAAACATCTCTCGCTTGTCTTTATCCATCCTAGTGATTATCCTTGAAAGATTTTCGATGTAAGCCTGCTGCCGCTGTTTTTGTAAAGCTTCCAACAATTCTCCAGCCATTCTATCCTTAGTCATTGCTTATTCCTCCTATTATTGATTATCTTTATTCTATCACATTTTTTTACTTTTGTCAATATGTCAAAATGTAAAAGCCACACATATCAGATAACAAAAATTGATGAGGTTATCAACCTCATCAATTATATCTTCCACGTTTTACAATGGCTTTCTGGGTATCTGTTACCGCTGATGTCAAAGCTACCATGGGCGGTAGATATTGAGCCTTAAATCCAAAGCTCGAAGAAGTTGACATAATTGCATCGAGTGCGCGCTCCTTCATTCCACTAAAACTCTGTGAAAATCTCGCCAACCATACGTTTTCAATCTTTTCAACATTCTTATAGTACTCCTCAATAAACTGCTTGCGTAGATTCTCATCAATGGTAGCATAATTCGCCGCCAAATGCTCAACATAGAACTGGTATCGAAACTCTTTAATAATTTCCACTAGTTTCTCAATCTTTTCTTGCTTACTCACGTTTGTTCCTCCTTTGATTATCTTTATTCTAGCACATTTTTCTGCTTTTGTCAAGCTAAATAAAAATTGACAAGGACCTTCTCTTGTCAATTTGCTATTTTCTGACGTGAAACTACTTTTTGAATCCCCATCATCAAGTCCATCAACTCCCGAGGTGTTGGCTCTATACTACGCTTAAACTTGGAGCCAGAAGATGAAGTAATAAGTCTATCTATAATGAATTCGTGATAGCGATTAAACATTTTTAAATCCTTTGCCATCAATGTATCCTCGCTCCTTTCAAGTCCCTGGCAATATAATTCGGCAAACTTCTCTCTCACGCTTTCATCAATGGTAAAAAACTGAGTTTTAAAATGGTTAATATACGCTTGATATCGATTCAATCTAACAATCTCTAGTAAAATCCATATTTTCTCTACTTTTGTCATGTCCTCTCCTTTTTTGTTAAAAAACGTTATCTCTTATTTAGAGTAAAACACAAATTGTATGATCTGTCAACCTGTGCAAAAACTATTGTTGACAAAACAATGAGAGCGCGATACAATGCAAGGGTATTGTACAATACCATGTTCTTTTGAAAGGAAAAATCATGAAAAAGAATATCTTGGTAATTGGCACGGGAACAATTGGCGAGCCACTGATCAGCCTTATCTGTGATCTGAGAAAGAAAATGGATATACACAACGTATTGTTTCATAAAAACACTCCCCCGACGCTGTTTGAAAAAGATGATAAAGAAATAGACATGCGCGGTGATCAGCCACTAGTACAAGGACTTATTGAGCGAGGAGGAAAGCTTTGTGTCAGAGACAAAAAAACAGCTGAAGAGTTTATTAAACTGGGCTTTCAGCCCTTTATTGTAGGAACTGAAAATGCGGTTGAAGAAGCAGATATTGTCATTGACTGCACCCCTAAAGGATTTGGTCATCAGAATAAACAAGCGTACTACAAAAAATTTGAACAAAATACGTTAGGATTTATTGCCCAAGGTAGCGAAACAGGTTTTGGCAAGCCCTATGTATATGGGGTGAGCGATAAAACATTAGTGCCGGATAAAGATCGATACATTCAAGTGTTAAGCTGTAATACCCATAACCTTACTGTTCTGATCCATACGCTCAGTCTCACCCAGCCACTCAATCCATTAGAAAAAGGAGATTTTGTATGTATGCGTCGCGCCAGTGATATTAGTCAGAGCGACCGTACTGGCAAATTTATTGCCTCTCCCACCACCACCTATCATGATGATGACCGTTTTGGCACGCACCATGCTACTGATGCCCATCGTCTTTTTTCACTTATGGGATATGACTTCAACATTTTTTCATCTGCGATAAAGCTCAACACACAGTATATGCATAGTATACGCTTTAATCTGAAATTTCAAAACAATTTTGATAAAGAGTGGATCATGGAAAAATTACAAGCAAATCCTCAGATTGCCCTAACCTATAAGGATAATATGCATCAGGTTTTCTCGTTTGGTCGGGACCATGGTCACTATGGCCGGATTCTGAATAATACGGTGGTACTAACTCCCTCACTTCATATCCGCAAACCCTCTGGCTCTGACGCTGGTAAAGAATTGATTGGGTTTTGTTTTACCCCGCAAGATGGCAACTCTTTGCTCTCTTCTATGGCAGCAATTATGTGGTTTCTTAATCCTGAAAATTATAAAGAGCGAATGAGCATGCTTGATGATTACCTCTACCAAGAAGTGTAAAATAAAAAAGGACTTATATTCATTATATAAGTCCTTTTGAATTTCAACTAATACAATACTACATTATAATGGTTTCGCCTTGTTTAGTTACTTCTTTTTTCTCAGCTATATTGAGCAATAAAAGAAATGATAAAATCATGCGCGCGAATATAATAATAAGGAATGAGAAAATCTTTCCGAGTAAACGAAGTACAAAAAATAAAGCCACGGCAATACCAATAGATAATTCTTTTGCGCGCGGGCCTACAAAGTCTTTCAGCTTATCATTTACCACGCGTGCAATAAGAATATCAAATGTTTCATTTCCTTTGATGGTAATTCCTAATGATTGTTCTAATGCTTTTCGCTGTTGATTAAGAACTGAAGAAGGCATCTTCTGTGTTTGTTGGCTTAGTTGCTCTCGCACTAATGTCCCAATTTCAGGATTATTAAGCAACTCATTAATATCGAGACCTTCTAGATTCCCTATATCAATACTTTGCAACAATTCTGGAGAAATTTGATCCAATGAAAGCGATGAAGTCCCTCCGCCCTCTAACATAGATCCGGTTGTTAAGATCTCGTCAATAGTCATATTTTCATCGTAAAATGGCAAAATGCCGCTAATCAATCCGCTCGCGGGCTTTAACAAGATACGAAATACCTCAGATGGTATTTCAATTTCCTGCTGACCAATTTTTAATAAGGGATTAAAATAATAGGTCACGGCAATCATCAACGACAATCCTAAAACAAGAAAAGGCAGTCCTCGTTTCCATATTTTTCGTAAAACCATAGTTACGCGCTCCTGTTTTTCTACTAACATTCTCTCATAGGCAATAATTACCAATAATAAAAAAACAAGAGTTGCAATGCCATACATACCAAGCGTTAATTTTTCAACACCCACAAAAAACAGAAAAAAAGACTCTATGCCAAAGATAAAAGTTACAAATACTATGTTTCTTTGTTCAACTAAAAATAAAAAAGCTAAACTGAATGCTAAAAATAATAACCAGCCAATGCCAATATATGTTAAATGGCTGAGGTCAGCAAACCCTTTGGTTAAAAACAATGATAATTGCCACCACAGAAAAACAGTGATGAGAAACATCAAGAACGCAAAAATAATAACTTTAACTTTGGGAAGTGTCATAAACTCAATTATCGCATACCATGGTCACGATGCGACCTCTATCACCGGCGTTGTCTCAAGTGTACCAAATCCGCACCCTTGCGGATTTGGATCAAATAAAATCGTGTTATCTGTTGAGGTGATTGCGTCGTAAATTGGATGCCAATGCTCTTTTCCACATGCATCAGGCGCTGCTACCCGCAATGATGTTATAGAAATATACTTTCCTTGATGCTCAATCACCTTAATCTTTGGAGCTTTTATGTCAAATTGCGAACTCACGAGGGCTTTCCCCTCTTTGTTATACGCTTTCAACGTAACTTCCTTTCCCTGCCATGATGATTGAATAAGCGGTCCATCAATACTACAGCCGGTTGCATCACGACATGTCTCTTGAGGGCTCCCGCTAATTGTGGTCTGCCACGCAACAGTTCCATCCACCACAAGCTCAACCTTGATCGGCAAAAAGGTACGAATATCTGGATCGCCATTGCTTGCTACAATCAAGTGCGCCCGATGCTCGGCTGGCAATGTGGATACTTTTGTCCATCCTGCATCCATATCTAATATCTCCCAAAAAATATCCCATATAGACGGCTCAGGCTCTTTTTCAACACACGTCCAACACGATACTTGTAAATCGGCCGCGCCGCTTGGATCAAGCGCACCAAACGCATCACCGCCGCATTTCTTATCCTGCTCAGCACATACACGCTCACACTCTAAAACATCAGCAAAATACCCTTCTTTACAAATATCCTGACAGCTCCAGCACGCACCGCCCTGAAGAAGATATTTAGCCACTTGGCAATATTGACGACCCTTACATGCTGGATCGCAGTAAGGTGGCACTATATTAGAACTTGTATTACTCGCCGGTCCTTTTGTAGTTCCTTCTGGACACTTTTCAGGAGGTGGTGGTGGAGGGAACTTAGATGGATCTGTTATATTAAGCCCAAAAAATGCTCCCCCTTCATCACTCAATGTTTCAACTTCATCCTCTTCTGGCCAATCTTTGATCGTCGTGGCTGGAGCCTCATCTACTTCTTCTACGGTCTCTAATCCTGGTTCTTGATCAACTGCCCCATCTACTATTATACTCACCGTCGGAATAGTTTCTTCTTCGGTGATACCTGACTCAGTTGTAGCTGGCTCTGACTCACATCCTACATTAGTGACACTTCTACATCTAATTTTTGAACCTGGGCCCCAATCACTGGAAAACAATCCTCCAGAATCTCGAGAACATGTTTTAAGTGGATCCTCAGGAACTATAGATTTTTTAAGACATGTCTCGGGACAACGCAACCCTGCAACAACCTCATTTATTTTTTGTTGCAATTTTTGACGTGTATTTTTACATAAATTCTCAGCAATAGCCCTGCCATCTCTACCCTTAAACCATATCCCGTCACCAGAACAATAGTTTGTGTCCGGATAGTGGATAAAATAGCTCCCGTCATAAACTATATTCCAGCCGCATCCTAAACTTTCTTGCGTGCCGTCTTTTCCAGTAATCCACCAATAATCATCATACTCTGCCCCACTTTCGGTATCATCAGATTCTGATTCATCATCTCCAAAAAGCCAACGACTAACTTCAGATAGTATACTGAGATTTGCTGTATTTTGTTCTTCATATTTTTTAGTAATCTCGGTAATATAACCTCCTCGTTCTTCTATCTTATCAATCTGCTCTAGGGCAGTATTCTTATATTTGGAATAACCTGCCAATGCCGTTTCAAAATCCTGTTCTTTTTTCTCACTCGCCATTGCTTGCGCCTCAGCAACTTTTTCAGCCGCATATGACATTGCTTTTTTTACTTTTTTCTCTGGACTAATTGTAAAGAAAAGGCTTGCCTTTTCAAAAAAGGTATCAAAAAAATAAAAGAAACTATTTGGTGTGATTCCCTGTGAGATGACTTCAGTAAAAGACGTTTGAGTAGTGGGCTCACCTTTCTCAACATCAAGCCGGTAGATATCACCCTGTACCTCCACGAGTGGTCGAGAGGGTGAGCCAACTTGTCCGGGAGGGATATAATTAGGGTCTGGAGAAGTTGGAGACGGCTCTAGAGAAGGATCATAAGGAGGTTCATAATCCTCGCCCACACATTTGAACTTTAAATTAAGATCACAGGTCATGGTTGAACCAATAAGGAAGTTTTCATTACAATTGGGTCCCATACGCAGAAAATCAGGTTTTTCGGATGGAACGTCATACAAATCACGCTTAACAAATATTTTTTTAGAGCAACCGGCAGGACAGATAAATTTTTCATATTCCTGAATCATCGCCTGCTCCACTTTCTTATTATTGCACAATTTTTTGCCCAAATCCTTGCGTTCTTCAAAAGCTTCACCTTCAAAAATTATGCGGCAATAATTCGTCCAATAACTTTGGGAAATGTGTCCGAGTATTATATACAAACCGCATCCATCTTCACCTGTTTCAGAACCCGGATTCGGAGGGAATACCTTTATATCCTGGGCAAACGCATGCTCTGCAGTTGCAAAGCTAAAAATCACTGAGGTAATAATGATGAGTAAACTAAAAATTATATACTTCATACTATATAGTCTAATTAATTATGAATATCCTGTCTATTATATTGTACCATAAAATTCTAAAAAACCAATACTGACTTGACAAGAAAAAATAAGCTTGTATAATGCCTTTGGTTACTTATCACAAGGAAAATGGAGGAAAAAATGAATACTGACCAACTTTCTGATAAAGAATACCTCGAAAAAGCGCGTAGCATGCAATTTATTGGAGCCACTGAAGAACATTTTGAATACCTGCATCCGGATGGCAATAGATATAAGAGTAAATTTGAATTTTATTGGAATACAACTAACGGCGATATTGATGTATGCCATCTCGGCTGTAATGGTGCTGAATTTACAGGCAAAGTAAATGAAGATGGTTCAGTCACATTTTACTCTATACCAGATGGCTATCCAGAAGAAGCAGTATTTGAAAAAGCATTCAAGAAATTGCAAGAGGAATTTCTTACAAAGCAACAGCGATAAGATAAAGCGGCAACTATGCCGCTTTTTAGATTCCCAAAACAAACATTACAAAATCGGGAGTTGAACTCCCGATCTATGAACATAGTCGCGTTTCGGTGGTATCGTCTCCTCGCAACGGATAGATGACGATATACCTCCTCCTCTTCATACAACTATCTTCCATCCTTTTTCTGTTAACTCTTTTGTACAGGATGAGCATGCATTTATTTGTTGTCCATCTCGTCTTTCTAAAGTAAATATCTTGCGCTTTCGCCCGCATGACTGACACTTTTCCTCAGCCATGTTTCCTCCTTTTTAAATCTTATTGTACATCAGACAAATATAGTATATCACCTTTAAAAAACTTTATCCACATCCTTTTTTTGTCATCCCGCACAATTCCCCTGTCACCCCGCACTCACAAAGTGAGTGCGGGGTGACAAAAAGGAGTTGAGTGCGGGATGACAGGGGGGTTAACGCGGAGTGCGGGATGCGGGATGACAAAGGGGGGTCTGCGGGATGACAGGGATTGACAAAAATTTAAAAAAAGTGTATACTCTATAATAGATAGCTGCACAAGGCAGTTATCAACACCGTGTCACAGTGCGTGGCATTAACTTTCAGTGCGAAAGGAGGTATATTATGAAAAGACCCACTATTGATGAACTGAGAGAATGGCTCTTAAAAGCTCTATGGATTAATGACGGAAAAATGCGGCTTGCTTTTCGTTCATCCTATGTCAACTTTGATGAACCACGAGCAGACATTCGGCTTGATTTAGACTCATACAAAGAATATGAAATTGGCGGTCGCTATTGGATCAATGGCATTAAGCGTTATCCAACTGATAAAAAATGGAATGGGAGACAGGTTGCGGCAGGGTCATGGGAGCGCCTCGTCTTTGATACATCAAGGATTCTCTTTGGGATACCATCTGAAGAAGAGACGATTAAAGAAAGACAAGATAGAACAGTCAGAATAGCTGCTTTTGTAAAATTAACTGGTCATATAAGAACGGGGGAAATAAAGAAAAAGATCGGTGGAACTAAAATAACAGATACGTTTTGCGCTGTCGCTTCAGACAGAGCTATAACACTAGGATACCAAGGTTCAAGATGTATTCTCAAACAACATATGTCTAACTACTCAACCCCGATTCTCCTCTTTTGGATCGGGAGTTTGGAAAAATTGGAGGAAAAATAACTCTTGTCAAAGGCAGGAATTCCACCTGCCTTTTGCTTTTATACAAAAAACTCTATTTACATGTTATAACAATATGTTACTATTAAACAGGCAATCGTTCATTAGAAAGGAGGTTATTCATGAGCAAAGTATACAAAACGCTTGAACAGCTACTTGCTGATGATCCACTCGAAACATTATTTCAAAAATTATTTGCAATCTATGATAACCAAGCTCGAAAAGAAGAAAAGTATAAAGATACTGCGCTGGCAATAGAGACCATATTCACTGATGACGAAACAGCGAAAAAACTTGATGGACTTGACTGGAGAAATGAAAAAGACCGTGAAAAAATAGAACATATTCTAAAAGTAAAAGTTAAAGATTTACAAGCACTGAGTCGTAGTAGAACAGAAACGGAAGCCAAGGTTAAAAAAGCAGTAAATGTCACCTCACTTAAAAAATCATGGAAAATGTTATTGAAAAATTCACCTATTGAAGAAATTGATATAAATACCTTTCCGCCTGATTCTGACAGACCTTTTATCGTATTCTATTCAACCGATTGGTGTATGCCATGTCATATAACCAAACCAACTCTTGCGCGACTTGCACGATTCTTTACCAAAGCAAAATTGTTTTACACTTCTGATAGAGTGCTTAAACATAGAGAAGATATAGAATTTGTTCCCTGGTTAGCTGCGTATCTGCCCAACGGCGCAAAAGTAAGCAGCGAATGTGGTGGAACCACCAAAGAGCTATGGGATAACATGAATCTTCTCATATCTATGGGTCAAAGCTTTGAAGGAAAGGGCACACTTGTCTGTTCTGATGATGAATGTAAAATAGAGCCAAAAAAGTAAATGAAAAGCGGCAGTGAATCTACTGTCGCTTTTGCTTTAATTTGAATCTAGAAACCGAACTACCATACACCTGGTCCTGGAACTTCTTCCCATCCTTCCTTCTTTAGGTCAGATACACACAAAGAGCATACGCACATAGTTTGTTCTTTATCAGACTCTTCTTTTCTTACTACACGAGCGCCGTGTATCCGTAGGTTACGACGGCCACACTTTTCACATTTTTCCGGCATCGGCATCCTTTTTTTCCCTCCTTGTTTTAATTTTGTTATAACGTTACTAACTAATGGTAGCAGGCTTTCAATAACTTGTCAATGTATATACATGACAGAATCTTCCTCTTCCTCCTCTTGACAAAAACCTTGATTTGTGTTAAAATATATATAGTGTTCATGGTGAACAATTTTATAAAACTTAACTTAACAGGAGGGATATCATGCCTATCATTAGTTTCATAACTGGCGGAATGGTCGCAATGGGGCTTACCTACTTTGGCCTAACAATAGCAGAAGCAGCTGGACACCCTAAAGCACTTGGTCTCTGTATGGGGCTCTTACTAGCAATAGGATTGATTCTCCTTGAAGCTCTTCCTCTTACCTTCATACAGTAAGCCAGCCATAAATGAAAAGCGACAGCAAGTAAACCTACTGTCGCTTTTGCATTACGAAAATCAGGAGTCAAGCTCCTGATTCTGTTTAATTAAACTTTATGATTCAAATGAGTATCCTGCTTCTTCCCAATCTTTAAGGCCGCCTTCAAAATCTTTCACATTGGTATACCCGGCCTCAACTAACTTCTTGGCCACATACGGAGAAAGTTGACATGAAAAACTCGCACAATACACAATAACCTCTTTGTTCTTGTCAAGAATTTGCTTCTCCACCTGTTCGACAAAATCATCTTTATGCGCATCAATGCACAGAGTGCCAGGAAGATGTCGCTTCGCATACGATTCTTCTCCTAACGTATCAATCAAAATAAAATCTTCTTTGCGGTCAATTTTTTGTTTGAGCTCTTCTCTTGTTATCTCCTTAAAGTCTTTCATATGCCTTTATTATTTCTCCTCCTCAAATTCGCCTTCAATTGGCTCATCTTTATCTTTTTTATCTTCTTTTGATTCTTTCTCTCCACTTGGCTGAGGACCTGCTTGAGGGCCTTGTGATTCACCTGGTGGAGGAGATTCGGCCTGCTGTCCATACATCGCACTTCCTATTTTCTGTATCTCAGATGACAATTCATCTATCGCTTTTTTTATGGCATCTACATCATCTTTGTCTTTTACATGTTTAAGATCTTTAATTTTTTTCTCAACCGCATGCTTATCATCTTTGCTTATTTTATCTCCTGCATCTTTTAATGCTTTCTCTGAAGTATGAATAATCATATCTGCTTGATTGCGCAGATCAACTAATTCTTTTTGTTTTCTGTCTTCGGTCGCAAACTTTTCTGCTTCTTTTTTCATTTTCTCAATTTCCTCTTCTTTTAGGGCAGATGAATCTTTAATCGTAATATTTTGACTCTTATTGGTTGCTTTATCCTTGGCAGTGACGGTTAAAATCCCATTCGCATCAATTTCAAAACTTACCTCAACTTGCGGTATGCCGCGCGGCGCAGGCGGAATTCCATCTAGCATAAATCTACCCAAGGTGCGATTATCTTTTGCCATTGACCGTTCACCTTGGAGTACATGAATTTCAACTGACGGCTGATTTTCTGCAGCAGTTGAAAAAACTTGTGATTTTGAAGTTGGAATTGTGGTGTTTCGCTCAATCAATGGTGTCATCACATTCCCCAGCGTTTCAATGCCAAGGGTCAGTGGTATCACATCTAAGAGCAGTACATCTTTGACTTCTTCTTCTCCGGATAAAATAGCGGCCTGGATAGCAGCACCCATAGATACACACTCCATCGGATCAACCCCGCGTTCAATTTTTTGTCCAAAAATATCTTCAATAAATTTTTGTACCATCGGCATACGCGTAGGCCCTCCCACTAATATAATTTTCTCAATATCAGTTGGTTGTAACTTTGCGTCGCCCAATGCCTGCTCAATAGAAGAACGGCACTTTTCAACAATAGGCTTAACAAGCTCTTCAAGCTTTGCTCTGGTAATTTTTAGCAACATATGTTTTGGTCCTTCACTGGTTGCCGTAACAAATGGAATATTAATCTCAGTTTCCAAGGTAGAGGAAAGTTCGATTTTTGCATTCTCAGCTGCTTCTTTAATACGCTGAATTGCCATTTTATCAGATCCAACATCAACACCTTCTTTTTGCTTAAACTCGTCTGTAATATAGTTAACTAATACTTCATCCATATCAGTTCCGCCTAATTGCGTATCACCAGAAGTAGATCGCACCTCAAACACCCCCTGGCCAAAATTCATAATCGTTACATCTAAGGTACCAGCGCCAAAATCAAAAACCAATACTTGCTGGTCTTTTTCTTTTATTTTATCCAAACCATAGGCCAGTGAAGCAGCCGTCGGCTCATTTACCAATCGTATTACTTCTAATCCTGCAATTTTGCCTGCATCTTTCGTGGCTTGACGCTGACTATCATTAAAGTATGCCGGCACGGTTATGACTGCTTTTTCAATTTTGTCCCCTAAATACATTTCTGCATCTTTTTTAATTTTTTGCAAAATAAACGCAGAAATTTGCTGCGGCGTATATTCTTTATTAAATATATTATATTTATAGTCAGTGCCCATTTTCCGCTTTGCCCCAAAAATCGTTCCTTCAGGATTTGCCATTGCTTGACGCCGTGCTGGTTCACCAACTAATCGCTGATCTTCTTTAGTAAATGCCACATACGACGGAAATGCTTTTCCACCCACAATGGTTGTGCCTTCTGCTGAAGGAATCATTTTTGGTTTTCCTGCCTCCATATAGGCAGCAGCAGAATTAGAGGTCCCTAAATCAATTCCAATAATTTTAGACATAATATTAATTTATTAATTTATTATTACTTTTGCCGTTCTAATTACTTTGTTATGCATCATATATCCTGTTTGTACCTCCTGTACAATCACATTTTCTTTACTTTTTTCTCCGGCCTCCCCTTTTCCGATAACTTCATGATATTCTGGGTTAAATATTTCACCAACTGTTTTTATTTTTTCAATACCTTGGCCTTGTAAAAACTTCTCAAACTGAATTTTAATTTGCGCAACTCCTTTTACCCATTCGCTTTCTCCAATATCTTTGGGAATATGATCTAACGATTGATTCAAGCTATCTAAAACGGGCAATAATTGTAAAACTAAATCTTTGTTTGCAAATTTAATCCACTCAGCTTTTTCTTTTTCAATTTCTCGCTCTCTATTAATATAGTCTGCTTTTGCCCGCTTCCATCCATTTAAATATTCTTCAGCTTGTTTTTTGAGCTGATTTATTTTCTTTTGTAACTTTTTAATTTCTTTATCGGTCATATTATATGTGCTTAGACTCTAGCGCAGTTAACGCTTGATCAGCTAATCGAGTATATTTTTTAGGTTTAAGAAAAAATTCATTATGTGTGCCTTTAACTGAATAAAATCCATCAAGTTGATCAGATTTGGCAATATCCTGAATCTTATCCATAGGAAATATTTTATCATCTGCGGCATGAATAATCGATATACCAACGCCCTTTTTCTTTAATTCTCGTAAAAGTTCATGAATTTGAATCTTTGAAATAACTAATAATTCTTTAAAAGCTCTCACCGGACCAGAACTGATTGACTTTCCCCCTTCTCGAAAAGACGTTAATGTAGGCCTCACAAGTTTACGATCTTTGATGCCTCTCATGATCTGCTTTACTATATCTTGTAAAAATCCAACCGATAAACGCCATGGGTTATCGTTACCAATCATTCCCCCTGGATCGACCAGCACTATATTTCTAAACTTGTCTGGATATAACGTAGCGGCGAGAGTTAAATAAATGCCAGCTTCAGAATGTCCTACTGCATCAACCTTATCAATATCCTTTTTTTTGAGCGTTTTAATAAGAGCAGCCACTTTTTGTAATTCTGCCTCAGGGAAATTCTCAATTTTTTCAGCCTTTATTCCGTGAGGTGATTTTATAGAGATTGTCCTTCTTCCCAATTCAGCCAATGTTAAAATATTATCTCTGAATACTTCAGGTGTGGCTGCCCATCCTGGAGCTACCACAACAGGTATCTCGGTCTTCTTATTTTCTGGGTGTATATCAACGACCTCTACCTCTCCACCATAAAATTCCATCACCTCCGGGGCTTCAAACTGTTCTGTTAAAGAGGGCCCTTTTTCAAACTTTTCTATGCTCATTGAATGATTTTTAAAATTAGCCCTCCGCCCTAAATAAATGAGGATTTTACTGGCCGATCAAATCTTTTACATAGTTTATAAGGCCAAGATTTTTACTGTAATCCATTCTTACCGGGCCCAATAACCCCATTACACTATGATCACGCCGTGATGGCAATTGACAGCGTGTAAAGATTGCTCCGCATAACTCACTAAATGGATTTTTCTTTCCAATTAAAACTTCTGTCTCATCTCCAAGACTGTTAAAAATATCAGTCATAATTCTATCTAAATGATCAACAATATATGATATGTTATATACGACTTCTTGCTCAGCAAACTCAGGCTGATTAAATAAATAGGACAGCCCAGTGTAATAAAAATTGTCACCGTCAAATACTAAAATGCTTAGCTCGCCTGAAAGAGCCGCAACCTCTTGGGCAAGATATTTCATCGCCATTTCCTGCTCTTCTTTGCTATCCTTATCTCCTGCTGCTCGTGCTTTTTGCCTGCCCTTATTCAATGCTTGCTTTTCTGTCTTAGTGGGTTTGCGTTTAACTAATAAATGCTCAATATAATATTCAAATCCTTGTACCGTAGGCGTTCTTCCTGCAGATGTATGAGGTTGAGATAAATAACCCTCTTCAGTCAAAGAAGCCATTTCATTTCTAATCGTTGCAGAACTTACCTTGAGCTTATTGGTAACACATGCTGAGCCTACTGGCTGAGCTGTTTCAATGTATTCACCAATAATGCATTGTAATAGTTTTTGTTGACGTTTGGTCATGGTAACATTATTATTGAATATATAGTAACAAAATAATTAGCACTCGTCAAGCCCGAGTGCTAATTAGTTGTGGATAACTTTATATCATCTCCCTTAAGGGTTGACGTTGCTTAAATTCTTTAATATAATGTAACGTAATAACGTTCTTTTAAAAATAAAGAGGAGATAGTAATGGAAAAAAGAAAAGAGAGAATTCCAAGGCTGGTCTTAACCGGTGGGCCGTGTGCTGGCAAAACCACTGCCCTCTCCATGCTAACAAAAAAACTGAAAGATTATGGCGTAACTCCTTTTTTAGTGCCAGAAGTTGCTACCTTGGCTATCACCAGTGGCGTGAATATTGGAGCTATAATCACCAACCGCACTGCCTATTTCGATTTTGAACAGCAACTTTTACTGGCTCAACTTGCTCTTGAAGATCAATGGGAAGAATTTCTTAGAATCCTTCCTGGAGAGAATAAAGTTTTGATTTGCGATCGAGGGGTCATGGACGTTGCTGCCTACATGGATCAAAAAGAATTTGCCGCAATGATCCAAGACCTGGGCTTTCAACTTTCTGACTTGCGCGACAAACGCTACGATAGCGTTTTCCATCTGGTTACCGCGGCTGAAGGGGCAGAAGAATTTTATAACTATGATAATCCTGCTCGCTATGAGACAGCAGAACAAGCTCGAGAAGCTGACAAAAAAACCTTAGCTGCCTGGACTGGCCATGAGCGCTTACGAATCATTCATAACGTTACCATTACGCGCGAAGGGGGTCAAAAACGAAAAACATTTTCTGAAAAAATGGACGAACTCCTGCGCGCAATATGCCGGACGTTACATATCCCTGTACCTTTGGAAATAGAGCGAAAGTTTTTAATTCATCCAAAAACAGATCCAAACAATTTTCCGGTCTCTTCTACTATAACTGACATTCGTCAAACCTACCTCTCTTCATCTGATGACTCTATAGAGACACGAATCAGGGAAAGCAGGCCCTTGGGAAAATCAAGTTTTTCGTTCTCTGATGGCGCCGTCTATACGTTTACTGAAAAAACAAGGGTTAGTTCTAGGACGCGACAGGAAACCGAGAGAATTATCAGCGCACGTGAGTATCTTGAATTCTTAAAACAAAAAGATACGCATCGTAAAACAATTGTCAAGAAACGGTATTCGTTTGCATATAAACACCAATATTTCCAATTAGACATTTTTGTTTCGCCACAAAAATTGATCATCTTAGAGGTTGAGTTGACCGAAGAACAAGATCAACTCCTGCTGCCTTCGTTTTTGACCATCATCAAAGAAGTAACGGAAGATGAACGATATTGTAATGCGAGTATCGCTGCGGGCAACTGTCCTGGCTATCGAAACGTTTGTAAAAATAGAGTAGGAGAAAGACTTCGCCACTCCTCCATACTATGTAAATGGTTCGCTCGGTCGAAATGTAAGTAAACTTTTACTTCTCTCTCTTCCATTTATAAAAATACCACCAAAAGTTTGGTGGTATTTTGCCTTAGAAACTGTTGGCCATACCCCCTAAATCAGTCTTTTCACCGCCCAATGTAATTTTTATTTAAAAAAAGCCGGGTATATATACCCGGCCTATTACGACAACATAGTAAGGATTTCTTCCAGCTCAAGAATTTCTAATGGTATAATAGGAATGACGAGATCAAAACGAGAAAGAATCTCCTCTGTTTGCTTATGTCTTTTGGCTGGTGCAAGAATTAACGCAAGTATTTCTTTGCCTAAAGGATGAGGGACAACAAATTCTGACGGCGTTCTGTTGGGCGCTTTTTCCATCTGGATTTTTCCCTCGGTGTCATATATTAAGAGTATGGGCCAGCCTTGCATTTTCCCTCTTTTAAGCCGATACAACAATCCAATAATCCATAGCCCTATCCTTATTTTTATTGCTTCCTTTTTATTCACTTCCAATGTTGCTACATACCTTTGTATAATACTTCCGCTGCCAACTGTTCTGGCATGAATGCACAAATCAGGATGTTTTGTTTTCCCTCTTAGCGCAATTGCATATGCACCCAATAAACCATCTTTAAAACGTAGATCGCATACGCCAATACGCTCTGGGTGAGACGCATTGCGCGGAGGCTTTGCGCCCAGCCCATATTCAATAATAGATTCAAGATATTCACTGGACGTGCCGTGTGCTACAGGATATGACAATTGCTTAATCAAAAGATGAAAAAGATTTACTAATATTTGGATCTGCTCTTTCGAGGAAATACCATTTAAAATCTCTTCTGACAACCAACGAAGATGACTCATATTTCTCTCCTTTCTTTTCTATGTAAACAACTTTTATTAGTATATATGAATATATAATGGTGTCAAAGCAAAAAAGGCGTATTTCAGCCTCTTTTTAGTTCAAAATCTCTTTACAAATCTTTAACGATTTTTTGTACTTGAGAATGTACTTTTTTATTTGAAAAAATTAAATCACTTTGTTTCTTTTTCCAATCCCATGGCTTACCCTTAAAATCAGTAACCATACCGCCTGCTTCTTCAACCAACAAAACGCCTGAAGCTACATCCCATGGCCTGATCTTGGTGGTCACATACGCATCAGCCCGTCCTGCAGCGATCCATGCACACTCAATGCCTGCTGAACCTAATTTACGCGCATCAGTAACTTTATGATACAGATCAAAAACAATCTTTGCGCTTCGCTTTCGATTGATCTCTCCCCCATCACATAAAAAAACATATGATTTTTTTAAATCACCTATATCAGACACATAAACCTTTTGATTATTAAAATATGCGCCCTTGCCCTTCTCGGCTATATAAAACCCGTCAATGGCTGGTGCATATACTGTGCCTAATAACAGTTCATCTCCCTTTATTAGTGCGATACAAAGTGAAAACAAAGGATTTCCATATGCATAATTTGTCGTACCATCCAAAGAATCAACAATCCAGGTATATTCTGATCTCTTATCAATCGCACCTGTTTCTTCAGTTACAAGGTTATGTTTTGGATATTTTTTAGTAATTTCACGAATAATAAATCTATCAACCATAATGTCATATTTGGTCGTAATGCCTTTTACTGATTTTCTCAGCTTTACTAAAGACTTATCTTTGCGAAAATACCGTAATAAGATTTTCCCTGCATCTTTACTTAATTGTGTTATAAATTGTCTCATAACACTAGTTTAACATAATTTCAAAAAAAGAAAAGATGACTCGTTATGAATCATCCTTTTTGTCCCCGATCCATTCAAATACCGCTAGTACTGGGCTATGATCTGAAGCAATTTTTTCATCAATAACGCGCACTTCTACCACTTTCCACATATCTTTGGGGTGGAACAAAATATAATCTATTTGCCGTTGCGGATCCGAGGATGGATGTGTTTTTAGTATTTTTCCATCACCTGCAATTGACCATACATTTCTAAAAATAGACATGGGGCGGCTATCGGGATCATCATTAAAATCTCCTGCAAGAATCATTGGACTTCCTAACAGTGGCCCAACAAGATCTTCAATAAAGTTTGCGGATATTGCCCTTTCTCGCCCAATATCACCTCCGGCCCTAAGGTGGGTACTAAAGAAGTGAAGCACCAAACTATCACCAAAACCATATTCCTGGGGTATGGCAAGATCTGTCTGCAATATACCGCGCTGGCTTCCTTTTACATGCGGAATTAAATAGTTTATATGAGAAATAATAGGGAATCGAGAAAGTATGGCATTACCATATTCTCCGCCACCAAAATACGTTATATTAGGCTCAAATACTGCCGTAAGATCCGTAAGTTTTGCAATCCGTGCCGCCTGATCAACCCATAAAGTTCGTGGCCTTCTTCGCTCCACTTCCTGAAGCGCCACAATATCAGGATTAGTTGCGTTAATAACCTTGGCAATCCGTTTCACATCAAATTTTCTATCTGTTCCTATCCCATAATGGATATTATAGCTTAACACCCGTATCTGAGGCGCATGCGCCCCACCCTGCTGCTCTACATCTACAAACTGTTGCGAGCCAGTACAGTGAGGAATGGTAAAAAGTATAAAGAGCGAAAAAACAAAAACGAAGACTTTATACACTATCGTTCTCATTTTATTTTTCCTCCTTTGACAATGAAATTTATCTCATCACCTATAATGTAACATATAAAACTATATCGTCAACACATTTTGTACCAATTCCCTCGCTACACTATCAATATCACCTGCGCCCATGATAAGAACAAGATCATTGGATTGGATAATATCTTTAATTAGTTCTTGTGTTTGTTTCAAATTTTTGGCATAAATGACTGATTTGTCTGGATATTTCTCTTTGATTGCAGTAACTAAATCATACGAGCTGACATCTTGATCGTTGCCTTCTTCTCGTCCTGCCACATCATAAATTTTAGAAATGATAACAAGATCGGCGTTATCAAAACTGGAAACAAATTCATTAAATAAATTTTTAGTACGGTTGTGGTGATGAGGTTGAAACACCGCAACAATTCGTCGGTCTGGATAAAATTCTTTAGCTGCTTGAATAGTGCCATAAACCGCGGTAGGATGGTGCGCATAATCAGAAATAATAATCGCGCCTTTGTATTCTCCCACTTTTTCAAACCTTCGCCATGTGCCGGAAAATTCCTCGACTGCTTTTTTAATACTTTTTATATCAGAACCCAGATGAAATGAAACGGCAATAGCTGCAAGTACGTTATAAATATTAAAAATACCAGGAACTTTTAATACTACTCGTGCAGGTTCAACCTGCGTGACAAGATCAGACCTTGTCACGAGATCGAATTGTTGTTTTCCTGGTTTAATAATTATATTTTTTGCTTGAACATCTGCATCATTCTCTATGCCATAGGTAATTACGGTTGACTTTGGCTTTAGTTTTTGTAAATTTTTATCATCAGCATTCAGCACTAAAAGCCCGTCTTTGGGAAGCTTTTGTATAAATTCCTGAAATGAATCAATAATGTGGTTCAAATTCTTATAATAATCTAAATGATCCTTTTCTAAATTGGTTAATATAATGATATGAGGGTCAAGATGGAGCATATTTGCCTGGTGCTCACATGCCTCAACCACAAAATGCTTTGACTTTCCTACTCTTAGATTCCCTTTCCACTGAGAACCCGAGTTGCCGAGTAGGACTTTGCTACCCACAATCACCGTAGGATCTAATCCTGCTTTTTCCAGAATAAGGCCACACAGAGCAGTCGTCGTACTTTTCCCATTGGTTCCTGAAATCGCAATCGTATTTTTTTCTCTGCTTATCTCACCTAAAAACTCTGGGTAAGAAAATTGATCAATCCCTAATTCTTTTGTGCGAACTCTTTCAGGATTATTTTCTGGAACTGCAGGAGAATAAATAACTATATCTGTATCATCACGTATATTTCCCTTTCTATGCTTAAAAAAAACTGGAATAGATAATTGTTCCAATTCGTTTGTTATCTCGCTCTCATACAAATCTGAACCTGAAATCTCTTTTCCTTGCGATTGCAAAAGTTTTGCAACCGCACTTACCCCAATGCCGCCAATACCTATAAAATGAATATAGTTGCTCGCTAATACTCGCGAACTATATTCTCCATAGGGCTTCCGCCCTCTGGCGTCGCTCATTTTATTCGCTCCTGTCACCCCGACGGGGAAACTACGTTTCCCCGACCCCCTTCCTCTTGTATCGGAATCTTTAAATTCCGATACAAAAATATGCTTAATATTCTTCATAATTTTAGCTATTGATATATATATTAGTCAGTAACTCCTGAAGGCGAACTATCAAAACTACCCAAAGAGGTATCAACTCTAAAATCTTCTAAATGAGAAAAAGCATCGGCAAGCTTTTCTAATTCTTCGCGTATTCCATCATCAAGATTAGCTATACCTTCAAGATCAATACCAATATAAACAGGGGCATGTGTTTCATTGGTTACTTCTTGTCCTTTTTCTAATCTTAAAGGCAGTACATAGAATACAGCTATGGCAAGAATTACAATGATTATAGCAAATGGTATTCTTTTCATGATTTAATTTTATTTAATAATTTATTTTAAAAATGGATAACTGTACTACTTTTTAACAAAATCCAAAATAATTTTTGCTATGTTTTGAGCCACATCAGGATTTCCTAATTTAGAAATATGTAAACTTAATACTGCTCGTTTTTCATCAGAAGATAGTAACGAATGAACTTTATCTAATAATACTTGAGAGGTCAATGTTTTTTGATCAAGTACTATTGCTGCTTTATGCTCATTAAAATATGATGCATTGTTTTCTTGGTGAGAATCAGGGATCGGGATAATAATGGTTGGCTTGCCCAATACTGCAAGCTCAGTTAATACGCCCATGCCAGCACGAGATATTACTAAATCAGCAATCGCATAGGCATGTTTAATCTCGGTCTTTAAAAATTCATATGCATGATATCGATCTGAGGTATACGTCCCTTTATCTATTTTATTGCCCGTGATATGAATGATCTGGCAGAATTGTGCCAGATCGGGAATAATTTGCGCAATGAATGTATTTATTTTTAACGAACCAGTGCCGCCGCCAACAACTAATACGGTTGGCACATTCTCTTCTAAATTAAATACTTCGCGCGCTCGTTCTTTATTACCCTCTAAAACATGCATGCGCACGGGATTGCCTGTCAATATTGTTTTTCTTTTTGAAAAATCACTTAAAGATTTTTCAAAACTAACCGTAATCTTTTTGGCAAAAGGAGCTATCAGCTTATTTGACAGACCAGGAATAATATCTTGCTGGTGAGCAAATACAGGGATGCGTAATAACCATCCAGCGGTTGAGATAGGAACCGCCGCAAATCCGCCTGCTGATAAAATGGCATGGGGCTTAAATTTCAACAGTATAAAAAAAGATTGGACAAATCCAATCAAAATAAAAAAAGGGTCGATAACATTTCGAAAACTTATATACCGTCTTAGTTTCCCCGAAAAAATAGATTTGAACGGAATTGTATACATTTTGCAAAGCGCCTTTTCTGGAATTCCTTTTTTGGTGCCAATAAACAAAAATTCTGCCTCCGGCAATTGTTTTTTTAATTCTTGGCTAATGGCGAGGAGCGGGCTCACTGACCCGCCAGTCCCCCCGCCTGCTAATACAATTCTCATACTATTTATTGTACTCGAAAGCCTCCCTTATATCAATACCCTCAAGCATTTGTACCCTTTACTATAAAAGAAAACCAGGCTTTCTAAACCTGGTTTAACAATACTACTCTCTAGATAAGATACGTAACGGTAGCCGCATAGGTGACAAAATAAAATACTGCATACGTAATTGGATATGTAATTAAATGCACGCGTTTCACTTTTTTCTCTTCAAGCTTTATCTTTACAATCTGCAGACCTAAACCTGCCGCTACCAATATACCGAGGATAACTGCTAAAACATATATCAGAGTAGCTGTCGTGCCGCTCACTTCTCCTAGTCCCCATACACGAACTGAACTAAAAGCAAATCCAAATCCACAAACTACTGAAAGAACTCCAGAAAGTATCTTCATGTTTCCTCCTTATATATGTTAAGAACGTTACCTCTTATAATATAGTAAAAATAAAAATCTCTGTCAAGAGTTCGCCCCCCGTCCCTTTTGTCATCCCACATCCTTTGTCACCCCCTCTTTCATTCCGTGCAGGGCGCGGAATGACAAAAAGGGCATGCGGGATGACAAGGAGGTACGTAAATTAAAAAAGAGTAGTGCGCAAGGCATCTACTCTTCTTTAGTTAATTCGCCGAACAAGGGATGTGAACCAAGCTGAATCCTATCATATTTGCTTTGCGGAAAAGGAAGACAATTGCCGCAGCAGACAAAGGACAATTTCATCCGCAATTACTTGTATACCTTCTTGATTGATAGAGCCATCAAGAAAATAAACGTCTTTTTTGTAGATGATAATGTCTGCCTTGTACTCACCCTTTTGTGAATTAAGGGTCACATCAATGGTCACGATCTTGCCTTTATACTCGAAAAAGGCATCAACACCGTGCCAGCGATCAAGCGGACTACCAGTCGACGTATAGAGCATCAGTTCTGAGAAATCATCTTCGCCCAGGGCTATTGCTACTAAAGCATGGAGATCATTAGCTATCCGGGGATTCGGATCAGTTGGATCCCATGGCTGAGATTCCTTGACCAAAGCCACGCTTTTGCGAAACGGAATGTAGTCGCCATTCCAGCCACCGCTCTTACAACAGCCGAGCACTTCCAGTTCGAACTCTTCACTTGTATAGTGTTGACTCACGTTATTTTCCTCCAAAGAGCTGATTTTCAAATTGCCAAACTTTTACTTTACTTAACAACATTATAACATATTTTTGGGTAATTGTCAATAGCAGCATCAAAAAAGAGGGTGGTATCCCCTCTTTTCTCATATATTTTTTTATCCCTTGTTCTCAAACCCACAATATTTATCTCTTTGTTCTTCAGTCCCAAAATTTGTCCAGTCACTCACTTTTCTGGGCATCTTTAAACACCTGTCTTCACCATCACTACACCTAAACAACTTTGTCCCATTTCCTACCCAATATGCTTCAACACCATCGATAGAAAGAATGGTATTTTCAACTTTTAATGTATCAATTGAAACAACATAACCATCACCGTCTTCTGTTATCCAGTCCTTATCTTGTATTATCTGATTAAGGGTTCTTTCTAAAACAAAGCCGCGTGGATAACTTACAATACGAACATCAATACAAACCCCGCCTGGATACTTATAACTACCCTCATAATCAACACGGAACAAAACCTTACCAGCAAATGGTGATAATTTATAAAGGTCGGTAGATATCCAAGCTTGATATAGAAATTCTACCCAGGTCTGTCTATCACCTTGCTTTAATTTTTTGAGCATTTCTTCTAGACCAGTAGTAAGGTCTACTTCTACTGCTCCTCTAAAATATCCGCCTCTGATGTCACTTGTCTGTTCTGCTCTTTCCTTTACTTTTTTCAATGACAAGTTCCCTTTTAAATACGATCTCACGCCGCTAAGAAAATGCTGAATACCTTTTGCTCTTTGATCATCACGACCAATCGCGGTTCTTGCATCACTCATTGTGCTTCCTCCTCTTATATATTAAGAACGTTACCTCTTACAATATAACAAAAATAAAAATCCCTGTCAAGAGAGGATATGGTGAGCCGTAAACTATAAAATCTACGCGGATAAACCGCGTAGATTATTTCACTTACGCATCTGCTACTGGTTCGGCCCTCATGTCTTTTTCTAGTTCTCCGGTTTGTTCACGCTTTATTGCTATTGCCTCTTTTTTAGAATCAGCCTCAACAACGCCAAGTGGAACATCGTTAAGTCCTACAAGCCAACGATCTGCTCCAGTATAGATTGGGGGCCTGCCGGTTGGCTTTGCAGGAAAAGATTTAACTTCCTTGGCAGCTTCTTTTAAAATCTCTTCCTCCGGAGTATCAGGACCTGCATAGACCGGCACTGTCATACCTCTCAAGAAAATCGCGTATTTTTTCATTTTTCCCTCCTTGCCACGCTCAACGCGGCTTGTCAAAATTTTTGTTATATGTTATCAATGAGCTTATATATAATATAGTATACTATTTTAAAAATGTCAAGAAACTCATAGGATATTAAAAAATCTACGAGGTCGGACCTCGTAGATTTAATTTGCTGCCTGGGCATATAAATATTTTGGATGTATTCTTGTCGCTCGACTCATCGTTGCTATCGCCTCATCTTCAGATGAAGCTTCAACTTCGCCAATCCATGCATCAGTAATGCGCACATGCCACCATCCTCCCCTAGTCCACCATGCACCACTGATCGCTGTAGCCCTGTAGCGATCTAACTCTTTTTGAAAACGCTTTTTGAGCTCTTCTGGAGAAATATCTCGGGGCCCACGAAAAGTAAGTTCCGGGTCCCGCTTATATACTTGATATTTCATTATACCTCCTTGCCACGCTCAACGCGGCTTGTCAAAATTTTTGTTATATGTTATCAATGAGCTTATATATAAGTATAGTATACTATTTTAAAAATGTCAACCATTAAATATCAAAAAATTACTCCTCAAGATAAAAACTATCCACCCCTGTTAAAAGAAATTCCTGATCCGCCGCAAGAGCTGTATATTTGGGGAGTCTTAAAACAAAAAGAAAAATATCCACTTGCAGTGGTTGGAACGCGCAAGGTGTCAAACTATGGAAAGCAAGTTACCCTTGAACTAGTTACCGAGCTTGTAAAACAAGGACTCACCATTATTAGCGGCTTAGCACTTGGTGTTGATGGAATCTCTCATCAAGCCGCGCTTGATGCAAACGGACGAACCATTGCAGTACTTGGCTCAGGATTTAATCATCTGTACCCTCAAAAGCATACAAAATTAGCTCATGATATTGTCAAATCAGGCGGCGCAGTTATTACGGAATATCCACCTGATACTAAGCCAACGCAAAAAACATTTCCGGTACGAAATAGAATTATAGCCGGCCTTGCCTTAGGCGTTTTAGTAATTGAAGCGCCCATGCGATCAGGAGCCTTAATTACTGCCCGACACGCGTTAGAACAAAATCGTGACGTATTTGCCGTGCCCGGGAGTATATATAACAAGAATTCAGCTGGGACTAATAACCTAATTAAAATGGGCGCTAAGCCCGTCACCAAGGCAGAAGATATTTTAGAATCATTTAATTGACGCCGAAGTTCTGATTTTATCGGAACAAGGCGTCATCTCGACCGAGCCCCGCAGGGCGAGTGGAGAGATCCCTCGACTCCCCCTCGACAGGCTCGGGGTCGCTCGGGATGACAAAGGAGTGAGGAATAAAAAAACCGCCGCTTTAGCACGGCGGGCGTGACACCTACCCTTCCTGGATAGGGCACTTAATCTAAGTATAGTATAACAGTATTATATAATGTGTCAATATAAAAACTGTGGATAACTAACAACGCATGAAACTATTAATAGTAGAGTCACCAACGAAATCAAAAACTTTAGCCCAATACCTTGGAGATGATTTTGAAGTTGTGTCATGTAACGGCCATATCAGGGATTTGCCCAAAAGCAAAATGGGTATTGATATTGAGCATGATTTTAAGCCTCAGTATGTCATCCCCACAAAAAAACGTAAAACTGTTACCAATCTTAAAAAAATAGCTGCCAAAGCAAAGACTGTCATTCTGGCCGTAGATGAAGATCGAGAGGGCGAGGCAATTGCATGGCATCTTGAACAAATTCTAGAATCTGTAAACAATCCACAATTTCAACGGATTGCGTTTCATGAGATAACTAAAGAAGCAATTCAAAACGCACTTAAAAATCCGCGCGATATTGACATGAATCTCGTCAATGCACAGCAGGCCAGACGTATTCTTGATCGCTTAGTTGGATATGAACTTTCTCCGCTTTTGTGGAAAAAACTAGTTAAAGGACTTTCAGCTGGCCGGGTGCAATCCCCTGCGGTTCGGTTAATTGTAGAACGAGAACGGGAAATCAAAAAATTTAAACCAGAAGAATACTGGAGCATTGAAGCAGAGCTTGAACAACAAACCCCTCTCTTGTCATCCCGCACCCCATCCACTGTCATCCCGCACGGAGTGCGGGATGACAAAGGGGATGTGCGGGATGACAAAGGGGTTTTTACTGTCAGGCTTAGCAAAATAGATGATAAAACACTTAAAAAATTAGATATTAAAAATAAAGAACAGGCAGATGAAATTGTTAAAAATTTAGAAAAAACTGAATATACCGTTACTGATATTAGAAAAAAGCAAACTATGAAAAATCCGTTTCCCCCCTATACCACCTCAACCCTGCAGCAAGCAGCAAGTAGAGTCCTAAACTTTTCTGCTAGACAAACCATGTTTATTGCCCAACAACTATATGAAACAGGATTGATTAGTTATCCACGGACTGATTCATTGAATCTTGCCAGTGCTTTTATCAATCAAGCACAACAATTTATCACGAATGAATATGGGAATAGATATACATATCCACGCCACTTTAAAACCAAATCAAAATTGGCTCAAGAGGCTCACGAAGCCATTCGGCCAACCTCTGCTATAAATTCACCAGAAAAAGTGGAAAAAGGACTTGAAAAAAAATTTTTAAAACTGTATGAACTAATTTGGCGCCAAGCCGTAGCTTCACAAATGAACCCGGCAAAAATAGATAAAACATCTGTTGATATTAGTGCAAACAACTATATGCTGCGCGCCACTGGTTCAGTAATAAAATTTGACGGCTGGCTCAAACTTTACCCCCAAAAACTCGGTGAAAAAATACTTCCTGAATTATCAATTAATGAAATACTTAATTGTATACAAATAATACCTGCACAACACTTTACTGAACCGCCGCCGCGCTACAGCGAAGCACGACTGGTTAAAACATTAGAAGAATATGGTATTGGCAGACCTTCTACGTATGCACCTATTATCTCAACCATACTTTCGCGAAACTATGTGATAAAAGAAGGGGGACGATTTAAACCCACTGAGATGGGGATGCGCGTAAATGATCTGCTTACCAAACATTTTCCAAACATTGTTGATTACAAATTTACGGCAAAAATGGAAGATAGACTTGATGCGATTGCACAGGGGGAAAAAGATCAGAAAACCGTCCTTTCAAATTTTTATAAACCGTTTAAACAAACACTTATGCAAAAAGAAGAACAAATTGAAAAACAATTTAAAGATGAAAAAACTGACAAAACCTGTCCCCAGTGCGGCAAAGACCTTGTTATTAAAATGGGGCGATTTGGGAAGTTTCTAGCGTGTACTGGATTTCCTGATTGCAGATATACTAAAAGCTTAGAGCAAAAATCATCTGATCAGCCCAATGATAAAACCGGGGTGAAATGTCCGCAATGTAAAGAGGGAGAATTTATTAAAAAAAGAACCAGAAAAGGCAAATTCTTTTATGGCTGTTCCATCTTTCCAAAGTGTAAAAATGCACTGTGGTATGAACCTACCGGCGATACATGTGAAAAATGCGGGTCATTACTAGTCAAGTTTGGCAAAGATGAAAAAATAAAATGCTCAAACAAAGAATGTAAGTAAATTCACAATGTAATGCAAAATCCCTCATGAAAATGAGGGATTTTTTGAATGAAAGAATTATTTTATGATCTGCGCTTGTGATTTTTAGGACCAGGTAAAGGACTTGCGCCAACCTTAACCCACCCAAATATATCATCTGCGTTAACAGGATATTTTAAAGATGCGGCAATACCAATACCACAATCGGGAGGGAAAGGATCGGTTTCGTGGACATAATTAATAATAATCCCACTCCTAGAAGAACCGACATAGATCTGACTAAAATCTGAAGTTCTGTCATCGCAATAGGCATACATACCGGAATCAAGATAAGCATTATTTTTTCTATGATACAATATATGTTTAGTAACTTCTACTATTGCCCGTGGCATCTCATACATTATCGGGAGCACCTTATCTAGCTCCTTTTGCCCCCAAAGCCCTGCTGAAACAGTCTTTTTATGTACTAAATACCATCTAAATTCGCATATACTTTCTGTTACAGGCCTCGTCCATGCAAGAGCAAATTCTTGCGGTTGAAGTATAACCCATCTATCAAGGATCAGGGGATGTCCACGAAGCTTTTCAAGTCCAAGAAAAGCAAAATGGCATTCTTTGACTGCTTTTCCACATAGCTTACAACGCTCATTCAGAATCTCTTCATCCCACGGAAAATCAGCTATTTCGCGAAGCTGTTTTTTACTAAACTTTTCACCGTATAATGCAATCCATAATTCCGGACCAAAAAAATTACTGCTTCCCATAATCTTGCGCGCAAGCATATAATCTATGCCTTTAAGGGGTCGGTACTTTCGAATGACTTGCATCACTTCTTCAAGACATGATGGTTCGGTACGAAGAACAGCTAAATCTTCTGGTGTTGCGACTGTACAAAGAGTCTCTATTGTCGACCACATATCTGTAGCACGCAATCTTCTTAAGTGGCTTCCCATAACGGGCCTCCTACTTTATTGTAATGAGCTCTCCTACAATTGATTGTAGGCTCGCCCGGTTAACCTGATTCCTGTCAGGCCGCAGGCTTCTTTGCCTGTCAAAGAGCAGTATAAGTATAGCAAGACTCGAGAAATTGTCAATATAAAAAAATAACAAATCCAACAATTGCTCTTGACATTTTTGGTGTTTTTGTTATAATAATAGTAATAAAATAAATAATACGCTCTTTATATACTCAACGTCGCGGCAGCGGAGTGGATACAATGCTTACCATGTATTGTATTTGGTCCGCTGCCGCGAAGGCAGTAAGTTAACCCTAACTGCGAACGTGAGGTTCGCGAAAGGAGGTATACAATGAGCAAGAAGCACGATATCGTTGGAAAAGACTGGGCGATTGTTGATGTCTTGACGCAACTATTCCATAGACTTGATGTAGACGAAGGAAGGGGCCTCAATATCAACTATACCCAGATTATTGAAAAAACTGGCTGGGAGCCGACTGCCAAGGTCCGTGTGAAAGTTGTGGGATGGTACCACAAGGCATATATCTTGATCCAGCTTAAGAAACCCACAATCTCAAATACATGGCGAGCAGTTGGACATCTTGTTGTTCGCTTCGGAGGATTTGACACTATTGGTTATAATGGAAGAAGACAACTTGTCACTTTCAGTGTTGAACAGCATAGCTATCTAGGAGAACGCGGATACAAATTCAAATTCGCCAGCGACCTCGACCGTCAGACTTTCTATCGAGTACTCCCACACAAATCCGACATTGATCTCTAGTCCAAATCGAATCAACCAGTTCTTATTACGAACTGGTTGATTTTGCTTCTTAAATAAAAAAATCTATTGTCCATTTTCCGTCTCCGGGAGACGTATTTAAATAGATTGCTTCGGGCTTACTTCGTAAGCCCTCACAATGACAAAAAGAAAAGGTCTCTGAATGACAGAGGGGTGATTATGTATAATTCTCAGCAATGTTGTCGCACTGATCTGAAATACGCTCTAAATTAATTAATACATCACTAAATAACGGGCCATCAGCTGCAGATACTTCTCTGCGGTAAAACCGGTCCACATGATTTTCTTGAAACTTTCCTACTAAAACATCAACCTGGTCCTCGCGCTTAATAA
>JALLOO010000050.1 GCA_027717985.1 Patescibacteria group bacterium AH-259-L05
CTATTAATTCATCAAGGTGGGGAAAGAAAATAGTCCAATCAGCTTCGCGTTTCTCAATAAAGCCGCGGATTGAAACGACGTCAGCAGAAAAGGTATTCTTACCTACCTCTTGTTGGACGATAAATCCTTTGAGTGTTACTAAAGAGCCAAGCGCAATTGTATCTGCAAAGGATACGGCCACCTCAGGTAAGAGAGGGATATTCTCATCAGTATCAAGCCTTATAATGGTCATATACGTATTCCAGTTTGTCCACTCCTGACGCGTTTCTACAGAATAGAGCGTAGAGGAAATGACAAGGTTTACGGTCGTTGTTTTTTCTAAATCAACTGCATATCCTGTAGTGATAAACAGTTTGTTTTCGCTATCAATAAGGGTTGCGGTCGTTATAATAGTTGCGCTTGAATCAGAAGCAAGAATGAGCGGCACAACGTACGGTTGGCTCATACCATCAGGAATTTGATTGGCCTGAATGTAGGTAATCGCCAAGATATGGATAAAAACCAGCACAGATATAATACATACTTTTTTCATGATGCTGCCCTCCTAAGGCATATGAAAAGAACAAACACAATGTAATTATAAACGTATGTATAAAAAAAGCAACCCCAACACCAGAACAACAGCGCCGTTTGGCCTGAGGCCAAGGCTTCTATAGTGAATAACTTTTGTCCACTAAAAAATCACCCGTTGATACACGCAGGGTGATTTTTTTCTACTAAATATATATTTTATTCGTAACGTAGGGCATCAACCGGTTTGAGTTTTGAGGCGGAACGTGCAGGTAAAAATCCTGATATACAACCAATTAAAAAGGAAAAAACTAAGCCAAACAATATGAGCTGAGGAGTAATTGATGCCTTGAAAAAAAACACTGGATGAATTTGAAAATAAAGCTCTATTATTTTAGCCAATCCCAGTCCTAAAATTATCCCCCCGAGTCCTCCGAACAGCCCAAAAAAACCAGCTTCAACTAAAAAAATAGTTATAATATTTTTATTTTTTGCTCCCACTGCTTTCATAATTCCAATTTCTCGAATTCTTTCATGAACTGACGTATACATAGTATTCATTATTCCTATTGCACCAACAATAATAGCTATTGAAGCAAACGCGAAAATTGCAATTTGTACTAAAGCCATTATATTGCTAATTATATCAGTCATTTTTTCGCTACTAAGAACAGTGTAAGATGGAAAATCTTCTCCTCTTCTTCTTTTTCTGGTTTCATCTAAACTTTCTTTTATATTCTCTATTGCCCGATCTGTTGAATACCCGGCTTCAACTTTAGCAAAGGCCATTTTAGCCCCTGTTCGTTCGCCGGTAATTTCTCGAAAAATATCTAAATCTACCAAAAGCTGAGAGTCGTCTTGTTTAGTTCCTACTGATCTTAGGACTCCAACAACCTTAAGTTGTCTCCCTTTTATAGTAATTTCTGTTCCTGTTTTCATTTTAGGGAAAACCTCTTTTGGCACTAAATTACCAACAAGAATTTCTCTTTTTCCAGGAGTTGGCCACCGACCTTCGGTTAAAGATAATCCCCAATCATCTCTTAAAACATCCAGTCCCTCTTTCCAGGGATATCCGCTCAAAATTACTGTTTTTTTCTCACCCTTGTATCTAACTGCTTCTCCTTTATAGGTCATAGGAACAACCACATCTACTCCATCAGCTTTCTTTACTGCTTTGAGGTCGTCTTCATTCAACTCCATTCCTCCTGCCATCATGGTTGCTATATCAGTAATCTCTCCGGGCATTATCATAACTAAATCTTTCCCCATCATTCTTAGCTGCTGCAACATAGCTGTTTTTATCCCCTCGCTCAACGAAAGCAATGACATTATCAAAAAAACCCCAATAACAACGCCAATCATAGTCAGCCAGCTCCTCATGGGTCTTGTTTTTAAACTCCGTATCGCAATTTTTATATATTCTTTTATTTGTCCCATAAAGCTTTTTCAGCTTGTAAATGATTGTGAACTATCTCCCCATCTTTAATATTTACAAGGTTTTTACTATACTGTGCAATCATAGAATCATGCGTTACCACTATAATGGTCTTTTTTTTATCTTTATGAAGGCCTGTTAAAATATTCATAATTGTCTTTCCCGTAGCAGAATCTAAATTGCCCGTAGGTTCATCAGCAAGAATAATGTCTGGATCATTGGCTAAAGACCTTGCAATCGCAACCCGCTGCTGTTCTCCGCCTGAAAGTTCACCCGGCCGATGATGTGCTCTCTTATCTAGATCTAGAGATATGAGTATTTCCTGTGCTCTTTTTTTTCTTTCTTCTTCTGGTATTTGAGCAAATACCATTGGCAACATTACATTTTCCAGTGCAGTTAAATTTGGTAATAAATTAAACTGCTGGAAAACAAAACCAATTTTTCTGCTTCTTATTTGAGCAAGTTCATCTTCAGAAAAATCAGTAACATTTTTTTGCTGTAAAAAAACAGTGCCTTTGGTCGGCACATCTAATGATCCAATAATATACATCAACGTAGACTTACCAGAGCCTGAAGGGCCCATGATTGTCATAAAATCACCAGAATATATTTCTAAATTTATTCCTTTTAAAACATCAAGTTTCACCTCGCCAAGTAAATATGTTTTCCAAACATTGTTTAATTGTAGCAGTGGTCCGTCCATATTTAATCAACAATCACGCTATCCCCTTGATTAAGCCCGGAAACTACTTCTATTACCTCATCTCCTATCAATCCTGTTTGTATCTCTTGAATAACAACCACGCCCTGTTTAAAAACTTTAACCACGCTTTTGCCGCGCACT
>JALLOO010000051.1 GCA_027717985.1 Patescibacteria group bacterium AH-259-L05
ATCGTTTTCCTTTATCAACTTCTGGCTAATAATTTGAGGGTCCCAGAAGATTTGAATTCCATATTCTCGCTTTCCTTTAACTTTAGCTATTGTTTCTTTAAGGCTGGAATAGTCTTTTTTTAACCAGGCTTCAATATTGGCTTCTGGCGCGGCCTTTTCATCGCCCTTAATTATGGTATCAAAGCCCAGGGGTAAAACTGTACCAAATTTTTTTTGAACTTTTTCTATCACATTTTGATGAGCAATAACCCATTTCTTGATCTTACTCTCATCTTCTGATTTGTACGGTTCTAAAGGTGAATCATGAACAACCAAACATAAATCTTTATACAGTATAGTATAGACCTGTTCTTTTTCTATACCGATTTTGCCAAAATTTATTTTCTGATATTCACTCTGCCTTTGTTGAGACTTCGGTGGACGAGCAGCAATGCAGTAAAGATACCTGCCCGTTTTCTCTTTATTCCCCATAATTTAACCTTTTAACCTCTTTTTATTTTTTTCTGCCTGCTTGGCCCATTCGGCAGGATTAAGCATTTTATTTAAAACATCATCTACAATATCATCTAAGCCATCGCGGACAGATTGAACAGTGCTGCTAACTCCCTGCTCTTCTTTTATTTGATCAATGGCTTTATCTAAATCTTTTAGAGCCAGGCCCAATCTTTCAATTTCTTCATTCGAGAGCCCTCCGCTTTCCATTCTTTTTACTGCCTGAAGTTTTAAAGCATCCTTGACAATCTCTACAATGGCTACAACCAGTCCTAAAATCCCTGCTTTTAAATTATCTTCATCAATATCAATAGGCATATGATCGAGCTAATTCTACCACCCTTTATATCCTCCGTATTTCCCGCCTTTTTTCTCTTCTCCTGTTCTCTTTAATGGTTCTTCTTTAAACTTACGCTCGATTTCTTTATCAACACGGCTTAACCTTTGTTTAAAGGCCGGTGACTTGCCTAGTTTCTCAATAAGTCCGCCTAATCCAAACATACTGCCAACCTCACGGAGAGTGCCTTCAGCCGCACTCTCAGTCTCAGTTCCTTCTTTTTTTTCGTGCAAACGAGCTTCTAGTTTTCTAATTTTTTCTTTAAGCGCTTTTATTTCATCTTGGGTATCCATAACATTTAAAAAATTAATAATTAACTTTCTTTAGATTGGTCCATTTTAGCAGCAAGGGCTTTTGCCTTAGCGCTCACCCATCCGCACCACGGACAGCCAGTAGTAATTAGCTCTTCAACAGGCACTCTTTTTTCGCATTGAGGGCAGTTCTCTCTGCTTACCTGCGCCTCCTTCCATGCTTCAGTCTCTACATTAGTCCCTGAGGGAAATTCCAAGCCATATCTTGCGGCTGTTTCAAACGATGCCAGAGCAGCTCTTATCTTAATTCCTAATAATTCTACACCAGCTACAGATACCATAATATCAGCATTGATCACTAGACCTTTATCCAGGATTCTGTCTATTACATCAACCAAAGTACCTGCTGTATCTTTTGTTGCTTCTATAGCCATTTTTTTAGCTTTTTAACTTTTTAGCTCCTTAGGTCAGTCGCGAGAAGCGGAGATTGGTAAAATCTCCAAGCCAAGAAGCTACGAGTTAAGAAGGTAAAGTATCTTTATCTACGGACAATGCCTTGGCCGTTACAGTTATAGCACTCTTGGGCATGCTTAGCCCATATACCAGTCCCTTCACAAACAGGACATTTTTTGGCAGGCTTCACTTCCCTAACAACACCTTTGCCTCCGCAGGCAGAACAAGTAAGCCTACTCATGGTCAAGGGCTGTCTTCCGGTTCCTTTACAAAAACGGCATTTCATCATACTGACTGCAGCGTGATTGTAGCCCCTGCCTTTACAGACCTGGCAATCAGACAGTTTTGAAAGAACGCCAAAAGGATCTTTTCCAGTGGAATTACAGAATGCGCAGTCAATCTTTTTAGTGATTTCCTTGTCTGCCTTTTTTGTTGTACTTTTTTTCGTGACTGTTTTACCCGTTTTAAACTTAGCCATATAAATACTTTGCTTAAATCGACCGAAGGTCGTCCTGAGGAGTGAAACGACGAAGGATCTCATATCTTTGTGGCTCTTGTGGTCTTGAGATCCCTCGCTCACTTCGTTCGCTCGGGATGACACTATCGTGTCAACTAGTTAATATGTGGTTACTTAACGAGCTTTTTCTTTGTTTTCGGCTTCGTCTTTTCTTTCTTCTCCACTCCCTCAATGGCTTCCAATTTTCTAAGCAATGCTTTCTCTTTTATTTTAAATTCTCTTTTACTAATTTCCTCTGCTTCATAACGCATCCGAAGTTCCAGAAGCTCATTTTGCGCTCTTTCCTCCAGGCCCAGCTCTTTTCTTGCTTCTTCATCAATTTTTTCCAGCATTCCCATAAATATATGGAGCGGCCAGGTAAATATTCCTCGTATTCCTATTCCATAAGGCATTAATTTTCTGGTTCGAATTCTCGAATCAATATCTTCTTTCTTGGTTCGTCTTGTCCAGCTCATATCCCCCCAGTATCTGGGAATATCATTAGCAGGCACTTCACCAGCTGCCGTATGATACGTAGGATAATTACTTAAAAGCTCAGGCTTATACTCTTCTTTCCCGCGTCTAAATAAATAGTGGCTCGGTAAATTAGGAGCTTGCGATTTGTTTGGATTGAGCATAGATTTGC
>JALLOO010000052.1 GCA_027717985.1 Patescibacteria group bacterium AH-259-L05
TCTAATTCATCAAGTTTCTTGCCAATCAAACATATAATATCTTTATTACTGTTATCTATTCGTAGAGTTGCCCACTTTCCGTTTTTATTTTTGCCATAAGTAATACAACCCTCTCCGTCAAAAAATCCTTTAATATATTCAGTTGTAAGCCCAGGTGAACGCATAAATTACTGTTTTTTAACTAAATTTAGAAATAGTTTATTCCTATTTATTATAAATAGAATGATAATTTTTGCAAATATAGTTATCCACATCCTCTTGCCATCCCGTGTTCCCTTTTTGTCATCCCACCCTTCGTTCACCTCCCTCACGTGGGATGACAGGGAGAGTAGTTGTCATCTCACAAAAAAAGAATGGAACTGGATGACAAAAAAAGATATTAATCGAGTGCTTGTGCTTTTTCTTGCCATAATTGAGCAGTTTCTATATCGCCTTTTTCTACATAGAGCGCCATAAGGGCACGCGACCAGGCAGGATCGCTAGGATTTAAATGATACCCATGCAGATTTTTTTCAATCGCGGTATCTATATCGCCTTGTAAATAATACAAATCCCCTATTTTTTTCCATACCGCCGGCCTGCCTAACGGCATAAGCTTTAAAGACTGCATATACATTTCCTCTGCTGTTTGATATTTGCCTTGTAATCTATATATATCTCCTAATTTTTCATATACTTCATTCATTTCTGCCATCACCAATTTTTGATGATTTTCATTTGCTATAAGGTTTGGATGATTAAGAGCAGGATACAATGAAAGCGCATATTTACACATCTCTTCTGCCTCATCCCACTCTGCCTTATATATTTTTAATTGGCACCACTCATTATATACCCGCGCCATATTTGGAGAACGCTGCGCAATATAAGTCATTGCTTGTTCGGCAGTATTAAAATCTGTGTCAGATTGTGTGAGTGATGCTTTAAAAAAAAGAGTTCGTGCAAGATATACATCAGTTTCAAAAATACGATCATATTGTGGGATACTATTCATTCGCTCAATTGCCAAATTAAGCAAATCAATCTTTGTTTGTTTGTCTTCAGTAAAATCTCGTGCCTCCCACAACAAGTCAAGTACAAACTGGCGCTGATAAAATTGCTCAAACGGCTGATACCACAACACTTTTTTATATTTTTCCAACACCGTCGGCAATGTATTATTTAGTCCTGCAAGACGCGCTTGTCTAAAATAATAATCAGCTAAAAAAACATCCACATTATGTCGTAAAGCCAATGCAAAAAGTATTATCGACAGGACTACTAAAATAATTTTACTAATTGTTTTTGTCATTAGAATTTTGAATTTAAATATTGTTTCGTATTTCGTATTTCGTGCTTCGAATTTTTAGAATAATAGCAAGGTATCCCCAAAAATAAACTGCAGTGGGTATGACATGAAAAGAAAACTGCAATGAAATTAAATACGCAAAAATCCCCGTAAGCAAACAGAGTACGGGTACTTGGGTACTTGGGGATTGGATACTTGGGAATTTGCCTTTAAAAATATATTTTAAGGCAAGGTAAAATATTGAACCAATAAAAAATAAATATGATATAAGGCCGAGTGCTCCTGAAATCAAGAGTGTATCCAATATATCATTGTGCGCCCGATCAGGATACGTATTAATTGCCTCAAGAGCCGCAGAGTTCGGTGTATAATATTTTACAAAATTAAGTTTTTGCACTTCTGGACCATATCCCAACAAAGGTTCGCGTTTAATTAAATCAATGCTATTTTCCCACGTAATCAAGCGCCGTTCACCAGTACTTGAAAGTTGGGTTAATGTTTTTGCCCGACGCTCTACATAAGTATCATCAGGATTAAACTCGAGGGGATAAAAATTAAAATAAATAAGTACCCCTATAGAAATTCCTAATACAACAAATGTAAAAATAGCTATACGCTTATACGCCTTAATCCAAAAAAATATAATGGCGAAAAAGAACAATCCGAAGAAAGCTCCAATCCACCCACCTCTGGATTGCGTAAGCACTAATGCAACAATAGATAGGAAAAATAAAACAACAAGCAATGGTCGCAAAAAATAGTGCTTAAATACACTTTCTTTATTATTCCCTTCTCTTGTCATTCCGCGTTCCCTTTTTGTCACCCCGCGCAAAGCGCGGAATGACACTTTCTTTTTGTCACCCCGCATGAGTGTGCGGGGTGACAAGAATGAGTAACGGGATGACAAAAGGGAAAGGCCGATAACAACCGGAATTGTTAATAATAGCCATGAAGCGAAAAAGTTTGGCTGGCCAAGCGTTGAAAAAATACGATGGGTACGGTATGCAGGCTCAAACCATGTAAATACATCAAACCCTGATATTTGCATAAATCCATAAAGTACTGCAATCGTAGTGGCTATGATAATGGTATAAAAAATATGTAGTATCTGTCTCTTATTTTTCAAATTAAAAAATAATACTAAAAAAAATACAAAAAAATGAAGCCACATAATATAGCCCATTTTACGAAAATAATATCCCCAAAAACTCATATGCGGTGACTGAGAAAAAATTGTGGCAATGCCGAGGATGATAATAAAAATAA
>JALLOO010000053.1 GCA_027717985.1 Patescibacteria group bacterium AH-259-L05
CGCTGCGGTTATAAGTGCGCCTGATTTCTTCGGCGCCTCAACAACTAACACGCCTAATGACAGGCCTGAAATAATTCTATTGCGCTGGGGGAAATATGCTCGTCTCGCCGGAACTTCTGGCGGATATTCAGTAATAACTGCCCCGCCTGAATCAACTATATCTCGAGCTAATTTTTTATGAACCGCAGGGAAAATAGTATCTAGTCCTGATCCTAATACCGCAATGGTTCGCCCGCCTGCCTCAAGCGTGGTTTTGTGCGCAAGCCCGTCAATCCCCAGGGCCAGACCGCTGATAATGGTCATGCCTCTTTGTACTAAGGATCGTACAAAATATTCAGTCACCTGCTTGCCATAGGGCGATACTTTACGCGTGCCCACGACTGCTAAGGGATATTCAGTATCACTGATAATTGGTGGTTGATCATTGTTTGATTGAGATTCCTCGTCGCCTTTCAGGCTCCTCGGAATGACAAGAGAGGAAACATATAATTGCTCTGGCGGATTGTTAATTTGTTTTAAACGTTCAGGATAATTTTTGTCATCAATAGTGATTGTATGCGTTGACTTCATTATTTGATTTTGATATACTATTTATCGGCAGTCCTTGACCGGGCCGTTCGTCTAATGGCAGGATCCGCGACTCATCACTCGCGGGACGCGGGTTCGATTCCCGCACGGTCCATAAGGGCTGCCTTTTTATCCACAGGTAGACCATTGACAAACATATTTAAATAGTTTAAACTAATAACAGAGTGATGAGTCGCAATGGATCTACTAGTTAGACGAACTAGAATCCGCTCAAAGATCTCGTTCTCGTAACGAGATTTTTGATTAATGAATATGTTTGTAATGTCTTAAATTGATATGAGATCCCTCGGCTTCCCCGACGTAACGTCGGGGTCGCGCGGGATGACAAGGAGGGATTTCTATGGCAATTAAATCTAGCCGCCATTCTCTGTCTTGCAACGAATGTTTAAATAAATAATTCTGAATGGCGCGGTGTAACTTTTTTGTTTTAAAATACGTCAATTCTTGTTCAGGATCACCAAACTGCGTATCTGACTTTGCTTTTACCTCAACAAAAACGAGTTGATCCTTTTTTCTCGCTATAATATCTATTTCCCCGTATTTCCCTGCTCTATAATTCTGTTCTATTATTGTATATGTATTCTTTTTTAAATATCTTACCGCGATGTCCTCACCTCGCTTCCCTAATTTCTGCCGCTGTGTTTGCATTTGACTAATACTTTATTTGTGATATAATATTATTGTTATGGGGTTGGGATGGCTCCGAGTCCTATGTTGACAATAGGGTCTTCGGGGTTCGATTCCCCGCGGCTCCATAGCTTTAAAGTTATCCACAGTATCTAAATTGACAAAATATATTAATTTGCTATACTTATGTATAGTGTCAACATAGGATTATTCTTGGAATCATTTAAGACCCGTCAAGATCCCGTTTCTACGGGATTTTTGATTTACTGACTCTTTTCTCTGCTTATTCTTTTTCTGCGTCTAATTTCTCTTAAACTCCAATCCGGTCTTTTTATTATACCAAAAACTTTTTTACATTTGGAACACTTATGGCTTTGATCAAAAACAAATTTAGATGATTTTCCACAAAAAGGGCAAAACTTTATTTCTTTTTTAGAAAAAACATGGCTCATAACTTTGCAATTATAATGTGTGAGATTCCTCGTCGGCCTGATGGCCTCCTCGGAATGACAAAGGGCTATCCAAACGGGTTTTGGTCAACTTTGGTGCGATACTGAATTGCTTCGGCAATATGTTGTGAGATAATATCATCTGATTCATCCAGATCAGCAATGGTTCGGGCCACTTTTAAAATCCGGTGGTATGCGCGCGCTGAAAGCATAAACTTTTGTAATGCATTTTTAAGCAAATTCTCACCCTGTGTATCCACCGCGCAAAATTTGTTCATGTTCGGCACGGATATTTCTGCATTCGTCATGATTTTTAATTTTTTAAAGCGCTTGGTTTGTGCTTTACGCGCCGTCTCAACTCGTTTTTGAATCTCATCTGATCCTTCGGCAACTTTCTCACTCATTAATCTATCAATTTTTACCCGTGGTACACTTACATGCAGGTCAATTCTATCTAATAACGGGCCGGAAATCTTTTTTCGATATCTGATAATATCCCCAGAGCCGCACGTGCATTCATGTTCTGTATCGCCATAATACCCGCATGGACACGGATTCATTGAGGCAATCAAAATAAATTTAGCCGGGTATGACACCGTGCCGCGCGCCCGGGATACTGAAATATGGCCGTCTTCTAAGGGCTGGCGTAAACTTTCTAACACCATACGGCCGAAGTGGGTTAATTCATCTAAAAACAGTACCCCGCGATGTGCTAAGCTCACTTCTCCTGGCCTGGGAATTTGTCCGCCGCCCACCATTGCCACATCTGAAATCGTATGGTGCGGGGAGCGAAACGGACGCTGATATTTT
>JALLOO010000054.1 GCA_027717985.1 Patescibacteria group bacterium AH-259-L05
AAATGCTGCCAAAAGCAAGTGAGTGGAAATACGCAAAAAAATTTGATTGGGACCTTTATCCCCAGGCAGAAATTTTTTTAAATCAAGAAATAAGGAAATTTCTAAAGAATAATAACACTGCAAACAAGCTTGCGAAGTTAATGCAAACAAAAACGTCTTCTCAATTCTTTTGTTGGATAGATCATATGGTTATTCCAATTAAAGAAAGTAAAAAGATAGTGCTCAAGAAGCTTGGCTTTCAAGAAACAGAACCTAATGTTTTTAGAAACACAAAAACAGTTTTATTCCCCATTGTTTTAAGAGATGAAGACGTTATAGAGTTTGCAATTAAACCAGAGAATTTGGATGATTTTGTCAAAAAAAATAACGTTTTAGGAAAAATTAAGGGCGCTCAGTTTGCTCCTTATAGGTACATTGTTGTAAATGAACAAAGCAAATTTAGGCTTTCCGCAGTAGAAAGAAGAGGGTATAATGGCTTTGTGGTGCAAGACACAGATGATATTTCAAGATACAAAAAAGCCTTGAAGGTATTCTCTAAAAGAAAAAGGTCATTTTCTTCAGATAAAGAAGGCCTTGTATGGACAAATAATCTGGTAAAATTGGTTGTAAGAAATTTGTCTAAAGGCAGAGCAGCAGATGCTTTCTTTAGAAACGAAAGAGCGTATTGGCAAAAAAGAAATAAAGCTGGTCAAGCTCAAAAATCAAGGCAAGATGTTTTAGGATTGGGGTGGGGAAACCATGACCATCATACGTACCGATCATCAAGAGAAAATTTCCTAAATCTGGTAAGGATATTTAAGAATCTTGGCTTGGAATGTCGTGAACGGTTTTATGCTGGAGAAATGGCAGGATGGGGAGCTCAAATTTTAGAGCATCCTTTATGCGATATTGTGGTGTTTTCAGATGTTGACTTATCAAAAAAAGAAAAAGGGGAAAATTTTTCACATAAAGGCTTAAAATCTCAGATTACATTAGGAACAGTTGGGCTATGGGTAGGACTTCATGGAGAAAGTATTCTTCAGCCTGGAATGCATCATTTTGAAGCCAGATTTGAATTTGATCAGTTAAGAAGGGATTTGCTCAAACAGAAAATAAAGTTTATGAAACCCTTTTCATATTTTCCGTTCTTAAAGCAGACTTTTACCGAAGGAGAAAGATGGAAAGTTGAAAAGAAACGCGCAGATTTATTATTGGAGCGAGGCTCAATAAATAAAGTTCAATATTCTAAATTCTTGAAACAAGGCGCAATAGGAAGCCATTTAGAGAATCTGCAAAGAAAGCAAGGCTTTAAAGGCTTTAATCAAGAATCAGTTTCAGCAATAATTAAAGCTACAGATCCTCGGAAGCAGCTAGGAATGGGTGCTTGATATAATTCCTTAATCTTAATTTAAAGTATGTTTACTTCAAACCCATGAGCATAATTAAGATTTAATCTACTATTTTAATTATAAAAAAGTAGTTAAAAAAAACTTGAAATTGCGAGAGAAATAGTGTGCCGTAGGGTGGGGGAGATTACCACAAAGCAGCAATTTCAAACATAAATTGGTTCTTTACTTCCATAAGAGAGGTTCTAACGACGTCCGGCTTGGAGAGTTTTTTGACTCAAGAGCGAGGCAATTCCTCACTTTTTGTTTTTTTACCACTTCCAGCTTGACTTTCAAGTAAATTAAAGTAAAATATCAACATGAGTTTAGATGAACAACTTTACCGCTTACCACTCATTGGCTGGATTATTAAGCGCTTATATTCTTACTTCAAAAAGAATACTGCTATAACTGATCTTATGCATGTTGCGGCGGGTCTTGGTATAGGATTTCTCATTGTTGGAGGAACGTTAACGCTTTGGGGTATTTTTGCTTTAGCTATCGGTGTTCTGGGTCACGTATATGCATTTATTAAGGGTGAGAAATAGCTTTAGTAATCAATAAACTAAATCTGCCCCTGTGGTGAAAGGTCTGGAATATAAATATACTCGTTTTGCTGTTGGATTATGGTTCTAACATCGTCCACGATGTCGAGCCACATTGTAGGTTGACCAGAAATGCGTCTCCCGGAGACATAATTTAAATAAAAGAAACTCCTTTCGGAGTTTCTTTCGGATCTCTTTATAAACCCGTAGTTTGCATAGTAAACTCTATTTTTGGTAACGAGAGTATTATAATTATAGCATATAAAAATACTTTGTCAATTCGTCCTGTGGATAACTTTATTTTGCTGAAAAGCCCCAGTGGACCCGGCGGGAGTTGCACCCGCTACTCTCGTTACCAAACCGAGTGTTTTACTATATAATACTACGGGCCCTGAACTGGGGCAAGATTATTATACTAAATTTAATTAAAAAAACAAATCCTTATTTTCTATATACAGATCAAACCTGTATATTCTGAGAGGAGAGTTCGAACATCGTTCCACGGGGCCACATTGTATGTTTAGAGGA
>JALLOO010000055.1 GCA_027717985.1 Patescibacteria group bacterium AH-259-L05
TTCTCGGATTCGTTGCTTTTTCAGCAGGTGCATTAATTGGCAGCGCATTTTTGCATCTTATCCCTGAGGCAATTGAGATGGTTGGCTCTCAACAAGTTTTAACCATTTTTTTATATGTAATTATCGGGTTTTGTACTTTTTTTATTTTAGAAAATTTTATTTCCTTTCACCATCATATTGTCACAGGACATGAGAAGCGGGATCCGTTTTCTTATCTCGTTTTGATTTCAGACGCAGTACATAATTTTTTAGACGGTTTAATTATTGCTGCTTCTTTTATTGCGGCTATTCCTATAGGAATCGTGACTGCAGTGGCAGTAGGACTGCATGAGATTCCACAAGAGATTGGCGATTTTGGTATTTTAGTTTATGGTGGATTTAAAAAAACACGAGCATTAGTTTTAAACTTTATCTCAGCCAGTACGGTGATTGTAGGGGGGATAGTTGGTTTTTTCCTTATTGGGAAAGTAGAGCAATTAATTATATTTCTTTTGCCGTTTGCCGCAGGTAACTTTATCTATATTGCTTCATCAGATTTGGTGCCAGAGATTAAGCATAGGGTAAATATTGGCGCATCAATTATTCATTTCTTTATATTTCTTTTGGGTATTGTTTTAATGGCGCTTTTAAGATTTTTTGCAGGAGAATAACGTTTGTTTAATTTTAAAGACCCGATCTCCAAGAAGAGGTCGGGTCTTTTACATTTGTGTGAGATTTGTGTGAGGCCAGGCCTCGCGAATGCTTTTCGTAATTTGCAGCATTCGGATACATTCGTAATTTGGGATTATTTTAATTTATTTAAATAATCAACAACAGAAAGTGCTGCGCATACGCCATGGCCTGAAGCAATCGCAATTTGTTTAAACGGTATGTCTGTTATATCTCCTGCTGCGAATAGTCCAGGCACGTTCGTGCGGCAGAGTTTATCAATAACGATTTCACCGTAGTCGTTTTTTTTAACCTCTTTGGGAACAAATTCACTGTTTGGGATCATACCGATATGGACAAAGATTCCTTCAACTTCTAACGTATGTTCTTTGCCCTCTTTGTCTTTATATTTTAATCCTTTAACAAAATCATTCCCAAATATCTCAAAGGTCAAGGCATTGTAAATAATCTTGACATTATCTAACTTTTTAACCTTGCTCGTGAGCATTTTTTCACCAACAAAATCAGGATTTTTGTTAATGACGTACGCTTGTTTGGCAATTTCGTTTAACATGAGTGCTGATTCTTTTGCTGAATCACCGCCACCAATAGTCGCGGTTACTTTGCCCTTAAATAAGGGGGCGTCGCAGACTGAGCAATAGCTTAACCCCTTATTTTTATATTTTTTTTCTCCTGGTATTTGTAATTCTCGAGGATGAACGCCGGTTGTAATAATAACGGTTTTTGCCTGATATTTTATTTCTTTCCCATTTTTATCTACCATAACTTCAAATGAGCCATCAGAAAGACGATGGATGTGCTTCACCTTAATACCTGTTTCCGGGATGACGTTATAGAACTTAAGATGTTCTTGAAATTTTTCTGAAACATGGACTCCATCTGTATGTCCCCATCCAGGAAAGTTATCAACAATCCCAGAGGTTGCCACTTCGCCGCCAGTATCATACGTGATGATTTTAAAGTTAAGCTTTCTTCTGACAGCATAAATACCAGCTGAAGCTCCAGCCGCTGACCCACCAATAATAAGTAAATCTAACATATATCTATAATTATATTGTTTTTTTAAATTTTATCACCCCTTTGTCATCCCGTGACCCCCCTTTGTCATCCCGTGACCCCCCTTTGTCATCCCGCAATCTTGCGGAAAGGCAGGAAAAGGGTGTTATCCCGAACGACCGAGTGTCTTTAGATACTTAGGAGTGAGGGGTTTTTCTATAGTACGAAAAAGACTATTAACGCTATTAAAATTTGGATACAAATCTTACTCCTTACAAATTTCAAGGTTCTGACGAAGTCAGGTTCTTATAATTAAAGGAAAATAGAGGAGAGCTATATGAAGTTTGAGAAATTTTTTAAGTGATCCAGCAATACGCTGGGAATGAAGTGGCAAGTCAGGAGCAAAAAAGTTTTCTGGCCAGGACGATGTTTGAAAATATAATTTTAAACCGTGCGCGGTTTTATTTCGCCGTTGTTTATAATCTTCGCGGAAGTTTTTATTCATGGCATCAAGCCACCAGAAAATTAAAACAACAAAAGCGCCTAAGAGCAATGTTTCTTTTTTTCCAACTTGAAATGCCCATCCCATGATACCAATCCATAGGGTTACTGTCCATGTTCTAATTTTAACAGACAGGCCGTCATATTTATCCATTTGTCTCTGTGTCAATTCAAGCTCAGTTTTTACTAGATCATATTTATTGTCTTCAGGCATAAATTTATT
>JALLOO010000056.1 GCA_027717985.1 Patescibacteria group bacterium AH-259-L05
GGGAATAATCATATTAACAATGAGATGATTGCACGTTATTTCAAGTTTTTTAATATTAGCGAGAAGTCTTTCTGTCTGAGCTACAACCATGGCTTCAGGAACAGTCACGCAGATAAATTCGCTTTTTTCAGGGTTAATTAGAATGCTCCTAATCTGTCTTACGTCGCGAGACAACTCTACTATTTTCTCGCCTAATCTGCTCAATCTCATCACTCCTCGATATTTTAAGAGCAGTTGAAGAATGGCCTTTAACCACTCACGCAAGATGCCGGGCAGCTCTAAAAAACGAATTAAATGTCCGGTAGCAGCCGAATCCAAGACATAGAAATCAAACTCTTGCTCTTCCATGAAATGTATGATTTCTTTTAAAGCCATCAACTCATCCAGTCCTGGAGGTGAAAGCTCAAACATTTCATCCAGCACTTCTTTATCGTACGCTACGCTGATCGATCCTCCGACGAATCCTTTATAGATATCTTCTATAGCACTTCTATATTCTTCTTTCCACTCCTCAAGCAATTTTGGCGCGTCTATTTCCAGTCCGTAAAGATTTTTTCCGCTAGAGGCGAGACCTCGCCCCTTTGGGGCGGGAATGCTAATTTGAGTAACCTCATCTCCTATACTTTGTCCGAAACTATCAGATAATGAATGAGCGGGGTCAGTAGAAAAACACAATATTTTCTTTTTAGGATTGCGTCTGGCTATCCAGAGACTTGCAGCAACAGACAGACTAGTCTTGCCTACTCCGCCTTTTCCGCCGAATAGAATAAGCTCGCGGCCTTTCTTCAAAAAATCGGGTAGTTTTCCCGGAGCAACGGGAGAAATCTTAGCTTTAATTTTAACCGCCTGTACTGGTTTAAATTGATAGGGTTTGCCAAACAAAATTTTGGCAAATTCTTTTAAATCCTTTATTCCTTGAATTTCATAAGGAAACGTGGGTACTTTGACTAACTGATATTCTTTTGCGAATTTCTTCTCAATCTCCTTTAAATTTTTTTCTCTATCTTTTCTCCTTGCCAGACAAAAGGGACAATTTCCTTCTCTTATGGCACGATTAATAACAATTCTTCTTACCGGGATTTTTTGTTCATTGAGCGTTTCAATGAATCTTTCTGTTTCCTCAACACAGAGCGGTTCAGGAATGGTTACGGGGACAAATTCAGTCGAAGTCCCATTAGTCAAAAGCGCTTTTACTCTTTTCATGTCATTCGATTGGCTCTTTAAAAACTCGTCACACTCATCTTTTCGATATCTGCCAGTGTAGTGTCTCTCTAAATATCGATGTTTTTCTTGCATGAGATCAAAGACTCGAATCCAGTCAGCCATGAGATCAGGCAGGGTGAGTAATCTGAGCGTATGTCCAGTAGGAGCAGTATCTATAATAACTAAATCGTACTTTTCCTCTTTTAAAATCCTGGCAATTTCTCTAATAGCCATTACTTCATCCATGCCAGGCAAGGAAAGACTAAAGAACCGATCTATATCTTCTCGGTCAAATATAGTGCCGCGTTCTGCCAGCTTTTTCATTATTTCATCATACTTTTCTCTCCAAACTTTGAGGAGCTTTTCAGCATTAAACTCTCGAGCCCAAAGATTATTTATTCCTTGAATACGAGTAAATCTATCTCCTATCTTTACCCCATACGCATCACTCAAAGAAGGAGCAGGATCAGTCGAGACAACCAAAATCTTTTTAGTTTGCCAAAGCTTGGCTAAATATAGGGCTGTAGCAGCAGCTGATGTTGTCTTGCCGTTGCCGCCTTTGCCTCCAAAAAGTATTAACTGCAAGTCAGGGTTAGCCAAAAAACTGGCATGTTTTTTTGGCATTTTTGAAGAACTTACTTAGTTTTTGCTCCACAGTTAGGACAATAATCGTAGGAGTAGAAATAGCGCCAGCTAGCCCCACATCCGGAACATCCTTTATCAAGAGCATTACCGCATCCTGGACAATATTGAAGATTGCCCCAGGTTGTTGTTGCACATCTCGGACATTTAAAAGCACCTTCTTGTGGTTCTTCTTTATAAGTAGTTGGTGTGTCCATAGTAATGAAAATTAATCTTTAAATTAAATACACATAAGCCGAAATTTTAGTTCTCTCTACAACATGAGCCCTCGACCTTTGAGCTGTGTTGGGTAGAGCGAACTATTCTTCATATTCTTTAGTATCAACACGTTTTCGCATTCTCTTTCGTTCATAACCAACGAGGTTTCCTTGTTCGTTAAGCCGAACA
>JALLOO010000057.1 GCA_027717985.1 Patescibacteria group bacterium AH-259-L05
GAGAAAAAGTAAGCTCGCGGGAAAACCAATAGATATTAAATACGAAGTTCCTACTAGTTTGTCAGATCCAAAAACAAAAAAGGGAGAATTTAGAAAGCCTTATTTAAGATTTAAAAAAGACAAGAGAACCAAGGCATTTAAAAATGGCTTTGTAGTTTTTACTCCACTTGTCTTTAGAGAAAAGAAAAAAGAAATAGATCAAAGATCAAAATAATTTTTGTGTAGTTTTTGTTTCTTTAAGCCATTTCTTGGCAATTTTCACGTAATCAGGATTTATTTCAAAGCCGATATAGGAGTGTCCTAATTCTTTTGCAACAACGCATTCTGACCCGGTGCCCACAAAAGGCACCAGAACGACCCCGTCTCTTTTAGGTACTGCTGATTTAATAAGCTTTCGTGACAACTCAAGGGGTTTTTGGGTTGGATGTTTTAGAATTTTATGTTCTTTATGTTTTTTTAATTCTTGCGGTTCAAATACACCATCACAAGTTTTACATAAGAACCACCTTTCGACCATTCCTGCTCCGCCAGCTAGGGCAGGAATTTTGATAACATCTCGCGGCAGAGCTCCATCTTTATGAGCCTTATATATAGTTTCCTTATTTCCTCTACTGAATCTTCCGGCCGTTCCTTTTCTGACTTTTCCGGCGGCCCCATTCAGAAATCCTTCTGTATAAGGTTCTCTAATTTCATCACGATTGAAAATAGGCTTATGTTTCCATGCACAAATTATCGCCTCATGGCTCCTTTGCCAAAAATTCAAGGAGGCAACATTTTTATTAGTATAGTGCCAAATTAGCCATCGTTTATTTATAGGAATTTCTATAGATAAGTGAGCTAATATCTCACTAAAGCCATAGATAAAGAGCGTCGCGGTTGGTTTCATTGTCCGTATGCATTCATTTATCCAGCTCTTACACCATTCTATATATTCACTCAATTCTCTTTTATCATGATTATTCCCAAAATCTTTTCCGATATTATAAGGCGGATCAGCAATTATTGCGTCACAACTGTTATCAGATAATTTTCTTAATTCTTTAATGGCATCATTTATAATTATTTTATTAAGTGGCAATTTATTATTTCTCTTATTTTTTTTAGATGTTAAAATTTCCTCTACTTTTAGATCATCCTCGCCTTTTATTATATCAACGACTACGCCCTGTATCATAAATTCTTTATCTTTTTTTATAATAATTGGCTCAATAGCTTCATTTGCTGGTTGTAGTCTAATATGACCGCGTTCTTTATAGAATTTTTTGAGGGTTGTTTCGTAGTTGTCTATTAAAGCGACAACTTTTTGTCCATTTTCGGCAATGCTTTGTTGCCTAACTAAAATAATATCACCATCGCTCAATTTCTTCCATTTCATTCTTTAGCATCTGAAGTAGTTAAATTGTTGATTGAGATAGCTACGCTTTTAGTTTTTGCAATCATGTTAGGATTAATTCTCAACTACTGGCACACTAAAAAAAATCCATTTGAACAATTTATCACAAAGATCCCTATTGTAAACGCTATGGTCGATTTCTTTATTGCAATGAAAAACACTATTGCGTTCTGGATAGAGCAAAGAAATAAGCAAAAGCAAAATATTGACACCAGTGTTTATAATAAGTGGGCGCTGGGAGAACTCTTGCCTGATCGCTATATGCTCGGCTTACTCTCTGAAATATCAACAAAAGAAATTACTGAAAAATTAGGGCAAGAAAAAATTGGATTTTATTTGCCAAGTACGCCTAATCCATTAACGGGATACTACTATATTCTCCCGAGCGACAAAATAATACCATTAAATATACCATTTGAAATAGGCCTTCAAATAATTGCCACTGGTGGTTTTCTTAAAATGGCAGATCCTAATGACCAAAATAAAGAAGAAAAAAAATAACGCGGACTAATCGCGTTGTTTTTTTTATATAAACTTTGTAATAAGATATCAAATTTTTATATACTCGACCTTGAAAAGTTTTCCACAGTTGATGTGTTCTATTTTCGGTAGATTTTCGGTATAATTATAATATAAAATAATTATAAAAACATGTCAACGCTATGGCGACATTAACAAAACGACAAAAGCAGATATACGATTATGTTAAAAAATATATAGAAAAGAATGGCTTTTCTCCTACTTTTGAAGAAATAGGAAAACGCTTTAATCTGTCGGCTCTTTC
>JALLOO010000058.1 GCA_027717985.1 Patescibacteria group bacterium AH-259-L05
TCTCACAATGAGCGGAGTCGCTGCCTGCTCTTCTATCTCAGGATCAAAATCCAGACCATCCTGTCCGGTTGAGTCGTTTTCCTCAAATTGAATTTTATATTCGTCCATATCATCTGTGTTTGTCAGGTTGAACCTGACAAGAGTTACGCCGAGTGTCTAGCCAGGAAATTTTTAGCAACTTCTTGAGTCGCCCTGATAACATCTGCTGATTCCAACAGAGCATTTCTTTCTCTCAAAGTCAAATCAAGTTCTACTATTTCTTCCGCACCACCATTTCCAAGACGAACTGGTACTCCTATAAATAAATCTTTTAATCCATACTCACCTTCTAAATATACAGAGCAAGGGAAGACTTGTTTAGTGTTTTTAAAAATCGCCTCGGTCATTAAAGTAACAGCCGAAGCGGGTGCGAAATAGGCACTCCCTGTTTTTAGCAAATTAACAATTTCTGCACCGCCATTTTTTGTGCGCTCAACAATTTCACCAATAACGTCTTTAGACAGAACATCTCCTACTGGCTTTCCAGAAATCTCTGTTTTACTAATAATGGGCACCATTTCATCGCCATGACTTCCTAAAACTTGTGCTTCAATACTGCCGGCATCGACATTGAGTTTTTGCGCTATAAATGTTTTCATACGAAGAGTATCTAAAATGCCTGCTTGTCCTATTATTCTCTTACGACCAAAACCTGTTACTTGCTTTACAACGTAGCACATGCTATCTAGAGGATTTGTAATTACTATAAAAATAGCATTGGGAGATTTGACACTGGAGCGCTTTGCTACATCTGCTACGATTTTTGTATTTATTTCAACAAGATCTTCTCTGCTCATCCCTGGCTTTCTGGGCACACCTGCTGTCACAACAATAATATCTGAATTCTTTGTTTCTTCATAGCTATTTGATCCAACTATACGGAGATTGACTCCTAAACCAGCTGTTGCTTCTAGAATATCAAGCGCAATTCCCTGCGGAAGACCTTCAACAATATCCACAAGCACTAAATCTGCTAAATTTTTTATAGCAGTCAAGAATGCCGTGGTTGAGCCAACACTTCCCGCACCTATTATTGATATTTTTGGCATAGTAAGGTATATCTATAATTGAATAACTATTCAAGTATAGCAAAAAAATAAATGTCAGTCTATGTCAGGTTGAACCTGACAATAGTTACAAAGTTGCTGTTTTGTGGTAATCTCCCCCACCCTGCTGTACACTATCTATCTATATATTTATTTAGCATTTTCGTCAAATTAGCTTCATTTTGAGAACCGTCCCCTAACTTTGGTCCCCTAACTTTGCCTAAATAAAAATAATTTTTTTGTTAATACATCGTGTTTTTTCCACTAATCGTCAGGGTTAGGTGTGAGTTCCGGTGGTATCTCATGTAGTTTACAGTTACTCTCACTTAGACAAGAATTAAGACATGCTCGTGCTGTATCCAGACACCCATAACTACAAGTTTGATCTAATTCGGCACATGTTACAGATTCCTCTATGGTAGTATCTCCTTCTTTGTAAACTTTGGTGTCCCCTTCACCTGGCGGACACTCGACCGGCAAAAAGGGACAATTTGCAACACATTCCTGTGGCAAGACGCATTTACTTACACACGCACTGAATACATCCAAGTCACAGTTCTTCCTGCATTTGTAGCAGTATGGATACACCTCTCCTATGGTGTCACAGGACCCTTTATCACAGGCACGAAGGCATGCTTCCCCGCTTGCAAAATGCGGGGCGCATTCTCTTTCCGTTTTCGGTGGGGGTTCTTTTACACACTCCCATGTTGAGCAGCCAATGTTGCAGAAAATTTCGTACGCCCCTCCTTCCCCGTCTTTTAGTTCACCGCTCTGGATATCAATAGTTTCCCCTTTTATGCGGAGGGGATAGATATTGCCTGCACCTTTTCCAGGGCATCCGCCTTTACACACTGCTTCGTACACCTCATTTTCTTCATTCTCTACGTCTTCTACATTTTTTATTCCAACTTGGACATCCAGAAGCCAGCCCTCACTTCCCGAGCACTCTCCTATCTTCTGGTCAATTGCCGACTTACATGCTTCAGATGCCCGTGCGAGAACTTTGTCCGATATATCTGCCAATTGAAATTCGACTTCGCAGAGCGCTCCTTCCGCCGAGAGATCTTTGAAGCGCCTGTCGATA
>JALLOO010000059.1 GCA_027717985.1 Patescibacteria group bacterium AH-259-L05
TCTTAACGGTTCTGAATCGGTATTAAGCAGAACAATAATTAATGCAGTGGGAGATGGGGCTGCTAATTCGAGCAAACTACAATTTTATACGTCTAATGCTGGTTCTCCTGGTTTGGCATTAGCGATTGATAAAGATCAAACTGCTGACTATCAGGGCAACTACATAGTGGGTGAACAAGGCAGGCAAGACCATGCAGCCAATACCATGCCTTCTCCAAGTTATTACTTCGATGGGACAAACGATAAAATTTCCATTTCATCAAGTGCAAATCTTCAACCAGGATTTGGAGATTTTAGTTGGGTTGCCAGATTTCAGTCAAAAGGACTAACTGGAGTCGATAATCCTTTGATTGAGTATGGTTCTGGTACTGACCGCATAGTATTATATTTAGACTCCAGTGGGTATGTACAATGGTATGTAAATGACGGAACTAATACATCAACTGTGGTAGGCAATAAGACTGCTTTATTTGCAGATGAATCATGGCATACGGTTGTGGGGGTTACTGATAGAGGAAGTGCAACGGGACAAAAAATATATATTGATGGGGTTGAAGAAACATATTCTTCTCAGGGTGATCCTACTACACTAACACTATCAATTCAGCCATCAACTTTTAGAATTGGAACTAATTATGTAGAAACAAGTTGGCATTATGGTCAAATTAACGACGTAAAAATCTTCAACAAAGCCCTTACCGCAACCGAAGTCAAAGAGCTCTACTCTGGTGCAAGTGTCCCGTTCAAGTATCAAGGTGCAAGCCAGACAGAGAAGGTTGACGCTACAGTCGATTTTTCAGACAGTACAGGATGGTCAACAAATGGGGGTTGGAGTATTGCTGGTGGAGTTGCCTCATTTGATGGTATCAATGTTGGTAGGGTCGGTGCGAATTGGGTTTCTTACACAGTAGGAAAAATGTATCGCTTAAGTTTTGAGGTAAAATTAGCTAGTGCTTTGTTATGGATTGGAAACAATGCTGGTTCAAATCCTTATGTAAATGGCGCCTATATAACGTATGCGGTAGGCACTCACAACATTGAGTTTATTGCCCCCGCGGCTGCGAGCGGTGGTATTGCATTTTATTCTAATTCTTCTGGAAATGCCACTGAACTTGACAATGTTTCAATTAAACAAATCGGGGCGGTGGCAGAATACGATGGGTCAAGTGCAACAGGCGGTACCTGGTATGATAAGAGCGGTAATAATCTTGACGGCACAGTAACCGGCGTTTCTTTGCAAAACACAATGGGCGCGTTGATTGTAAATGATCGCGTCGGCATTGGGGTGACGAATCCCAGAAGGAAACTTGATTTTAACGGCCTATCATCGGGAGATGGTATTGCTCTAGAAGATTATAATGTGGCTTATAACACCCGGTTCTATATAGGCATTAATAGAGCAGATACGGGGGTGTTTGAAGACACGGGAAACGGCGACTCACCTTCAACAGTCCGAGCGGGCGTAGCCGGCATCCGCATAGTTAATACACAGAATACGACATATACAAGCAATGCAGATAACTCCGTTCAACTTTTAGGCCATACATATAATGGAGGTAGCAGAGTTATTCTGCATGCCAATCATAACGGCAAGGTCGGCATTGGAGTGACGAATCCGGGAGAGACATTAGATGTCGCAGGCGGCGCCTCCATTTCTAATTTGATATACAAAGGAAAGGGTTCAACAAGTGTTGGTGCGAGCAGTACATATGATACTACTATTGCTTTTGGTGGCCGTGGGACATATTTAGTGACCGCTGGCTTGAGCGGTGGGGCAATTGAGGGTCATGCTTCATATTTGGTGCATATTGCCAACGAAAATATGTATGCAGGTTGGTCGCAACTACTGGAGAACTTGTATGCTAATTCTGACTTTACCCCTCTTAACGTGAATTTAACTGCAACCCAATACACTGATTTCTCGCCTTATGCTGGAAAAGAATATAAATTTGTGGTGAGGTTTCATAATAATCATGGCACTAATAGTGCGACTGCTACGTGGAGCTGGGTTAAAATTGGAACATCATTATAAAAAGAGCTCGTAAAAAGGAATTCCCTGCGTGAACCTTTAACGTTCACATCCCTCTTTGTCATTCCGTATGACCCCTTTGTCATCCCGTGATCTTGTGGGAAGACATCTCCCCATTGTCATTCCGCACTTCGCGC
>JALLOO010000006.1 GCA_027717985.1 Patescibacteria group bacterium AH-259-L05
CCCCTTGTCATCTCAAATAACGATTTTAGTATGGAACAAGGAACCATTGGAAAATTATTAACGTATTATCTTGATAATCCTAAATTTGAAAAAGAAGTTTTAAGAGCGCTTCAGGAATTTTTTGATCAAACCAAGTTATCTTCTGTTGATAGTTTTGAATTTGATGAAGAAGCTGAGTCGCGCTTTAATGAATGGTTTGTATATGATTTCCGCCTCAAAAACAAAAAGACTCTTTTAGAGGATTTTTATCAGCGCAATCCATATAATCTCTCCTCAGTACGGCTTCAGGCGTATAAGGATCTACAGGATAATGAATATGCACTATTTGAAGTTTTAGAAGTCAAGCAGGGACAGGGCCTTACGGTAATGAATGTAAAAACAGAAAAAGAGTATTGGATACAAGAGTATAGCGCGACCTTTCAAATTCAGAAAGGATATTTATTAGTAACTAGAATAGGGAGAGTTGGCGATCATATAGAACTGATAGGGGGAACGCCCTATGTTCTTCCCAAGGAGGCAAAACATCCTTTTTTAGGACGATTAGTTGCCTCTAAAAAACTTACCCCTAAAATAGCACGGGATTTTTTTCTTGAAATGGAAAAAGTGAGAAACGCTCCTACTGACTCGTTAAAAGAAAAGCTGCTGGATAAAGGAAAATGTATTTGTGATTTTTGTGGGAAGAAGGGCAAGTTAGCTGCCACCTCTTATGATAGAGAAACAGGCGAGCCAATAGTAATTTGCTATCAGTGCAATCTTGAAATTTTAGCAGAGAGACAGGGAATCAGTGTAGAAGAGGCTGAAAAGCGAAGAAAAAGAACGTTTGGCGTGAGGCATTTATTTGAAGATATAAAGGTAAAAGAGTATTTTGAATTAAAGCGTAAACAGAATTTTGATTCCTTAGAAGAGGCAAATAAGGTGCTGCAAAGAATTGTACAGGCATGGAATGACTTGACCATTCGTCAAAGAAAAAGTTTCGATACCATTGATGATAAAAAACTTCGAAAGATTTATAAAAAAATTAAAGTTGACTTTTCAGGGCTCTAGGGTAGGTCATCGCCAGAACCATTTTTATTATCTCATAATTGATTTAAACATAAACTTGAAATAAAGGGTTGTCTTATTTCAAATTTTATTCTATATTAGAAATATAAACATTTCTTAAAAAAATCGCCAAGTCTCTAAGGATTAATATTTTAGATATTTTTAAAAATTTATGAAAATCATAAATACATACTCGTTCAAAAACGGTGAAGAATTTATCAAGAAAAATCATCCCCAAGAACTCACGGATATTTTAAGAGCTATTAGAAGACTTAATGCCATTACTTGTTTAACGAAGGAAAGTCGAGAAAAAACTATGAAGGGAAAGCTTTTGTTTTCACCCCGAGATATAAATGATTATTTAAAGCTTGAATTACATAAAAAAGGATGGACAAAAAAGGCAGAAGGAAAGAGAAAGAAGTTTATAGAGCCTCGCCATAATTTTGGCAAAGGAAAATTTAGAGAAATGGATGGTATTAAAAATAAAGTAGGGCTCGAAATCCAACTTGGCAAATACGCCTTTATGGGTTACGATATTTTTTCGAAGATGATTATTTTTAAGAAATTGAGATATATTGAATGCGGGATAGAAGTTGTGCCAAGCCACGAACTGCAAAAACAGATGTCTACTGGCGTCTCTTCCTTTGATCAGTTACTTGTTGACTTCGAAAATAGAGGAGAGGGCAATATTGATATCCCGGTTTATATTATTGGGATTGGTTTAACTGAGCAGGAAAAGATAAAAGCTGTAAAATTGCAAAAACTTTTTGAAGGAAATAAAAAAAGGGCCCTTGCCCTAATTCGTTTGCGGAAATATAAAGGCTCACGCCCTGGCCCTAAATAAACCGTTTTGAATTTTTAAAAATTCATTTGGCATTTTTGATAACCTTGATCCTTTTGTCGGTTGATAAACGGGCTTACCCATCGGTCGCCGTTTTAAGGTTCCATTTGTTACTGCCTTAATCCTATCTCTTGCTATATCCAAGTAAACTTTTATAATATCTGCTCCATAGCCTTTTCTGTTGTGAATTAGGGCTGCACACACTGCGCTGCCAACCCCGACGTAAGGATCAAAGACAATGTCACCTTTGTTGGTCATAGAAAGAACTAACCTTTCTATTAACTCAATCGGAAACTGACAAGGGTGTTTTGTTTTTTCTGGGTGATTATGTTTAACGTTTGGGATTTCCCAGACATCGGAAGGATTTTTACCAAGAGGATTACAAGATAATGTTCCGTATTTCTCATTCTTTTTAAAATTTTTCTTCCCAGGATATTTTTGGGGGACGCGTATAGGGTCAAGGTTAAATGTATAGTTATCAGTTTTTGTGAACCATAAAATAGTTTCGTGTCTGCCAGAAAATCTTTTGGAACAATGTAGTCCGTGCCCAAAATGCCAGATAATTCTATTTCGTAATTTAAGGCCGAACTTTTTTCCAATTTGATACATTAGAGCATCTAAAGGGAAAACTTCTCCATCCTTAGCGATGTGATTTCCAACCTGCCAGCATATACTTCCGTTATCTGCTAGTATTCTCATCCCTTCTTTAATTGTTTCTTCTTGTTCTGCTAAATAAATATCTAAGTCTTTTCTTTTCTCATATTCTTTTCCAATATTGTACGGAGGCGAAGTAACTATAAGTTTTACCGATTTATCTGGTAGCAATTTCATCAAATCAAGACGGTCACCATGAAATAAAACTGCGTCTGAATCCTTTGCGGGCTTGGTGGTAATTTTAATTTTTTTAGTTAAGAGTGACTGCTGTTGAGTTTCTTTTTTATCAACATCGCTTTCTATTAGTTTATTCTGAGCGAATAGATTTTCATTTCGGATAACATCAATGACAATTCCCTGAATTGATATAGGGACATCTTTATCTATGATAATAGGCTCAACTTGATTATTGGCGGGTTGAAGACGGATATTGCTTCGCTCTTTGTAGAACTTTTTAAGAGTTGCCTCGGAATTATCTATAATTGCAACAACTTTTTGTCCATTTTCGGCTATGCTTTGTTGTTTAACCAAAACAACATCCCCATCATTAATATTTTCATCAATCATACTATTGCCAACTACTCGCAGTGCATAGAAATCTCCACTTTTAGTTAGTTTAGATTTTGGCACCGCAATCGTTTCTTTTTCTTGTATTGCCTCAATTGGTTGGCCAGCAGCAATAGTACCGAGTAGGGGAATTTGTACTAATTCAGATTGCTGATTATTGTTAGTTAGTTCAATGGTTCGATGGTGATGCGCTGATTTGTTAAGATAGCCCTTTGTTTTTAATGCTTCAATATGTTGATGTATTGTGGCAACTGATGATAAATTAAAATACTCCTTTATTTCTTCTAACGAAGGAGCATATTCATTTTTTTGAATGAATTTTTCAATATAAGTAAGTATTTGTTTTTGTCGTTTAGTTAACATATGCTGATAGTATAATATTATTATAACAAATTATCAGTAATTGACCTGTGGATAACTTTCGGTTTTTTTTCGGTATCTATATGTTATAATACAAATATGGTATTATTAAAAATATTTAAGCCTCTTTTTAATAAGCGCTTAATCCATCAAGACAAAGCAAAAAGAACAATACACGGTCAAGAAAAAATAGGTTTTCCCAGCCCTCCGGGCTATTATCTTATAGTCATCACTGCCCGAGCAAAAAGCGAAAAACAATTAGGAGAAGATGTCACCGATGATGAAGATTTAATAGTTAAAATAGATAATAAAATATTTCCCAAGCTTAACTCCAAAGATCTGAAAGATTCACCAGCCGCATTTAGCGGAGGAACATCACATGATTCAGTCAAAACTATTTATTTTCTCACGTTTCTCCATGGCTCAGAACACACCATAACGTTATTAGCAGATAAACCCACCAGTACTGCCACATTTGAGAGTTTAGAAATCTATAGAGTACGAGAGCTTAAGAAAAAATTTAAAATAAACCCAAATATTCAAGCCGAGGACGGAGATAGGCGCCCTTGGCTTACTTTTGTTTTAGACAGCCTCCCATTACGAGCTCTTAAATCCACGATTACGTATTCCAAAAGAAAACAAGACAGTGATGATGTTAAAGTAAAAATAGACGGTGAAATTCAAACGGAGATAATATCAAACGCTAAGCGCTGGTTTTGGAAATTCTCAGGATCACGTCTTACATGGGAATCCCCCATAAAAACTCAAACACAGAGATTCTGGCCAAGATTAGGGCAAGGGCTTCACTACATTGAATTTGACGTAGATAGAATGCCAATTTTTCGCAAAATAGTTATTAATTTCGGCAAGAAGCCGCCTATTCCAGAACCGCATCTTCCAAAACCATCTATACAACAAGAAAAAGCAAAAGTTGCATGGGAATTTACTAATTTACGAAAAAGCGCAAATACATCTTCCTTAATTTTAGCTGAACTTAAGAAAGGGGAGAACGTTACAGTTTTAGAGAAAGCAATTAAGGGCGAGCGGCCCGTGGTTAACCAAAAAGGCAATTTAGGAGATTCTGATAGATGGCATAAGGTGCAATACAAAGATCAACAGAGCTATATTTATTCGCAAGGCTTAGAAATAGAAGGGGAAGACAAGGAAACAATAATCCAAATCATTAAACGCAGGAGCGAAGAATTAAAAGAAGATGCTAACTTAATGTTGGCAGTAGCTCAAAAAGAATCAAAATTTTTTCCTTATGCAGTAGGTTGGTCGCCCTCTTTAAAAGAATATCAATTAGCTGGAAAGGGCGTGATGCAAATAAATGACATTACGGCACAAGAGATCAGAGATAATAAAGAGATTGGTTATGATATTAAAAATATTTTTGATGTAGAGCAAAACATTGAAGGGGGTATCAGATATTTTAAATATTTGAGAGGATTGTTTCAAGAAAATGATCCCGAATATTTAGAAAAAATATTAATATCTTGGTATTGCGGGCTTAATTGTATTGACATAAAAGACAGAGACAAGCCCGTAGACTATAGCAAGTTCAGAAATCAAGCAGATATTAAAAAATTCATAAAAGATGTTAAAGATTTTTATAATAAAAATACACAAAATCAGGGTAAAATTTCTTTAAGACTTTTTATACCAGTGGCTATTGGCATATTTTTAATCTTTGGCTTGTTTTTTCAGTTTAATCCTATTTTGAAAATTAAAAGATTAATACATCAAAATAATCAAGACCTTGGCAAAGTGATTCAATTAAATTCAGATAAAGATCAAGAAGTATTCTATAAATTAACTGATGATTTAGATAATAATGGAACACTTGAAGAAATAGATTTTCGATTTTATCATGATGAAGAGTTTTATCGTACGGAAATGAAGTTCAACAATATGGTCATAATGGATACAACGGTAGCTGCTCCACATGGTTATACTATAGATATAGACAAAGATGGAATAAAAGAGGTAGTAATCGGAACGGCAACAGGGGTGAATCATTTGCTTACCCAAATATTTAAATTTGAAAACCAAGAATTAAAAATAATTCCAAGTGAAGACGCGGGCCCTCCCGAAGCTAGATTTTTTGCCAGAGGAGGCGTTAAGTTTATAGATTATGATGATGACGGAGATTTAGAGATGCGCGTAGATTATTATCCTCATCCTTACGATCCCTGTACAAATTCAGCTGATATTTATGAATATATTGATGGCAGGTTTATTAAAACCGAAGAAATAAAAAACTTTGAACCGACTTGCAGAAAAGGGACGGAAGAATTTAGGGGGTAGAGCTAATTAGACTTGATAAAAGAGTAAAGGGGACAGTTCTCAAAATGAAGCTAATTTGATGAAAAATAACTCAAAAATTTAAAGGCAATATAATAATTAGTGATGAAGTCATATCAAACAAAAACGAATAAACTAGTAGGGACAGATTTTCGTGGAGTGCACAAAAGAGAATCCTAACAAACGGACAGAAATTTTTCATCGGTTCGCTGGCATTACAAAAGAAAATGATATATTTTTTGTTCAGATTAAAGAAGATAAAAGAACCGGACAAAAATGGCTAATCTCAGTATTTCCACTTGGAAAGTAAAAAGACTTTCCGCTACGTGTGGTTTATGAACCACGGCCGAAAATCCTTCTACACTATATAGTATAACAAGCTAAAAAAAGTTGTCAATCTAGTAACTGTGGATAAGCTAAGAGATTAAGGGGTAAGGGTGGCGGCTCTCAAAATAAAGCTAATTCGACAAAAAAATTTGAAAATTTAATTGAGATGGATAATAATCAACTATGCACTTAACAAAAAAACAAGTTGATGAGTCAGTTATGGAATTGGCTCAGTCGCGTTTGGAAAAAGTTACCAAGGCAATTATTAAAATACACAAATTTGTTATTAAAGAAATAGAAAAATAAAAAGACGGTTCTTAAAGTAAAGATAATTTAATAGAAAAAACCCTAAATTTAATTGAGGAATAAATTATAAGTCATAACAAGTACGCATAAGAACAAAATTGATTACAAATCGGAGTCCCGATCTCCGACAACTCTGATAAACTTTGACAAATAGTTCTGGCCTTTTAATAATAAAAAAAATAAGGAAAATGAGAAAAACGAAATTTGCTAATAAGCACTTTTATCATGTTTATAATCGAGGGGTTGAGAAGAGGGATATTTTTCTTAGTGAAAAAAATTATGTCCGTTTTATACACGATCTTTATGAATTTAATAGTGTAGATCCTGCTCAAAAATTTACAGCTAAAATCGGAGTCCCGATCTCCGACAATTTCGAAAATAAAGAAATAAACCGTCTAGTTAATATTGTTTGTTTTTGTTTAATGCCAAATCATTTTCATTTGATATTAGAGCAGTTAAACGATGGCGGCATAACGCAGTTTATGCAAAAGTTAGGTATAGGATACGTTTATTATTTTAACCTTAAGTATGAAAGAGTTGGTCCGTTATTTCAGGGGAGGTATAAGGCAATCCATATTGACAATGAAAATTATCTACTGCATTTGTCACGATATATTCATCTTAATCCTGTGGAGCTGGTGGAGTCGAAGTGGAAAGAACAGGGGATTACGAATTGGGAAAACGTTAACGAGTTTTTAGAACAGTATCGCTGGTCAAGTTATTTAGATTATATTGGCAAAAAGAATTTCCCTTCAGTAATACACAACGACATTATCAGATATTATTTTGGATCGTTAGAAGAGGATTATAAAGGATTTGTTAATAATTGGTTGACCCAAAGTATGAATAGAATTGAGAAGCTTGTGTTAGAGAAATAGAAAAAGTTTTCCACAGTAGAGATATTGACATACACACTTTTAGTGTGTATAATTCATTGTATGAGTAATACACACACAAAAACATATAAACGAGTCAATGTGACTCTGCCAACAGAAACGCTTCGCATGATTGAACGATTGACCAAAAAAGGAAACCGCAGCCGCTTTATTGATACAGCAGTCCGTTTTTATGCAGATAAAGTTTCTAGAATGAATCTTCGCAAACTTCTCAAAGAGCGAGCTCTAACAAGGTCGGAAGAAGATCTTCAAATCGCTAAAGAGTGGTTTCATATTGACAACGAACTATGACAAAAGATTCACCCATAACACCAAAGAGAGGTGAAATATATCTGGTGAGCCTTGATCCAACTATTGGATCAGAAATAAATAAAACCAGGCCTGCGGTGATTCTTCAAAATGACATAGACAATAGATATAGTTCGGTAACCATTGTAGCCGCTATTAGTTCAAAAGTAGAGCGGCTTTATCCTACTGAGATATTAGTGAAATCAGGAGAGGGTGGATTAGATAAAAATTCAAGAGTGCTTCTTAATCAAGTTCGCACTATAGATAAACAGCGACTCGTAAAGAAAATCGGAACGCTTACAAGGGAAACAATGTCACATATTGATCAATCATTAAAAATCAGCTTAGGATTAGCTGATATTTAGTTTTGTTTGATACAGAAATTCTTTTTGAAAAATACTGCCTATTTTTATTGCCAAAAAATACAGGAAGAAATGTAACGGCCGTGAGATTTTTTCCACATTTAATAAAAACAAATATGGGATTATTAGAAAAATTCAACTCTCTTTTTAATAAACGTTTAATTTATCAAGATAAAACAAAAAGAACAATCTACCAGCAAGGAAAAATAAGTTTCTCCAGCCCCTCTGGTTATTACCTCGTAGTCATTCGGAAATGGCGTCAAAAAGAATTACGACCGAATTAAAAAATTGCTTGGCCAATGAAAACAAAAACTCCAAAAAAGCTAGTAAGCATGATAATTATAATATTAATATTGGCAGGCTTTACAGGGTTAATTATTAAAATTTACAGTCAATCTAATATTAATGAAGTTAGAAACGCAGACGCTATAGTAGTAATGGGAGCTAGTCAATGGAGCGGCCGTCCCAGTCCAGTTTTAGAAGCAAGATTAAATCATGCTCTTTCTTTATATAATCAAAATTTAGCACCTAAAATTATTTTAACAGGAGGCGTGGGAGAAGGCCAGAAACTGTCAGAATCGCAGGTCGGCAAAAATTATTTAATCAACAAAGACATTAACAATCAAAATATTTTCACAGAAGAGACAGGGCGCACTTCATGGCAAAGTCTAAATGAAGTAAAAAAAATTTTAAATGAGCAAGATTTGGATTCTGTAATTTTGGTAAGTAATGGCTTCCATATGATGCGGCTTAAAAAGATGAGCAAGGATTTAAGAATTAAAGCATTTACATCTCCTGTAAAAGAAAGCCCTATAAAGAAAGGCAGCATAGAAGAGTTTAAATATATTACAAGAGAAACTTTGGTTTACATATTATATCTGTTATTTAAGATATAAATTTAAATGTTTACTACTTGGACACCGAGTGTCCAAGTAGTCCAAAAGTTTTCCAGAAAAAGTTTTCCACTTGACAAATTTGGGAAAATCTGCAATAATGAAAAAGTCTTAAGTGAAACATGCTTAAGACTTTTTAGATAAGTTTTCAAATCATGAAAAAGCCAGTAAAAATAATTTTAGTTGTTGCCTTGATCGCCATAGGCATTTATGCAGCGCGTCTTGCCTATGGTTTTTTGATTTTGTCTGTTGTTACATCAGACGCGGTCTCATCAGAAGTTCATTTAGAATTTGCGCAGGCATTGTATGAAAAATGCAAAGAAAAGGGCCAAGATGATTGTGAATATTATTTAGCGCAGGATTTATTAGATGTGTTTTCCAAGCAAAGAAAAGAGTCCATGGCAGTGGTGTTTGACAATACAAAAACAGAGGCAGAGCGCATTGACGCGTTAAAAACATTTTATGAACTGTCGCGTGCAGGAGAAAATAAACCAATTGATAAAGATGAGGCATTGTTTTATGATGCGGTTGCATTTAATCAGAATAATCCTGTTGAGTTAAAGCGCATTGCATTTGGATATATATTGCAGTCTCCAATTGACGATCCTGTAATTGTTCAAACATTAATGGAGGTAGCGGATTATAAATATAATGTTCCTGTTGAATGGAGAAAAAATGCAATTAAATCATTAGGCCAGGCAGGCGTAAAAGAGGCGGCAGATATTTTCATCCAGGCACTAGAGGATGAGAATTGGGAGGTACGATTGAGCGCAGAGAATGCTATGGCACAGATCGGAGCAAGAGATAAAGGCCAAGTCTTACAACTTTTGAATATAGCTGTTGATGAGACTAAAGGGGTGATAGCCAGGGAAAGTGCCTTATCAGCCCTCGAAAGTTTATTTCGTTCTTCAGCGATAGAAGATTTTAATTATATAGATATGTTGGAATCTTTATTAGAGGATGACAATTATGTGATTCGCTCTGCAACAGCAGATGCATTAAGAGTTTTAACCGGAAAAAAATATACATTTAATGAAGAAGAAGGAGAAGATATAGATAAATTTATTGAGGATGCATATGGATTAATCATAGATTAAATGTTGTGCTATACAAACCACTCAGCAACAGATAAAATTCCTGAGCTTTGAGGCGCGATCTTTTTTGGAGGATAAAATCATTTTATATAAATGGTTAATTGAAAAATAAAGAGCCCTTACCTATTAAAGCGATTTTTGTTCTTTATTGATTTTTAAATAACCCCTTTCTTAAGCAAAAAGAAAGAGACGAGCATTGCCTTAAAGGGAAGGATTAGGAAAGAGGTTAAAATAGGAGAGGAAAATAAAAAAGCAAATAGTAGGACGGTAACTCTTTATTTAGATATAATCATTACTTTTAATATATTTTGTATTATGAGATTTATATCTAAATATTTGTTGCTTATATTAGTATTTGCTGTTTTTGTTATTAGCGCACCTGCTGTATATGCGATCCCCTGGGGAACAATTTTATATAAGACCTCTACTGATGGTCGTATGTATGGGTATAATGGTTTTGATTTTTCTTTAATTCCAGGCCAAATTTATCCAGGCGGTGTGGCGATTTATATTGGGAAGAATAAACTAGATAATGAACCGATGGTTGTTGAAGTTGACTATAGCGGAGTGAGACAAGTTCCTGCAAAATATTTTGTAGATTTAGATAAGGGAGAGCAATTCCTTGGAGCTAAAATGCCAACACAATTTAAATACACAGATAAATTAGCTCAGAAAATTCTGGAAAATATCAACCATCAAGTTGTGCGCGAAGAATCCTTTGACTTCACCTATCACACACAAAAAGGGCCGTCTGACGGGGATTGGACTTCAGTAGGATTTGTGGAAAAAATATATGAAAGCGCAGGATGTTCAACACTAACCTATGACATAAGGCCGAGTTCAACCTATGATACCTGCTGGTATTCAATTGATATTACCCCGGATGGGTATGATGCTACAACTATAGTTAATGACTACGGTGATGTTTTTTCTAAAACCAAAGAGTTTTCAAAAATTCATAAATTTGGGCAAAAAGATTTTTGGGAAAAGTTTGCCAAAGACGAAGCCCAAAGCTTTATAAGTACACTTGGCAAAGCAGGCGAGGTCGCTGGGCTTCTTCTTGAAACAAATATTTTTGGCAAAAATAAAAAAGATGGCAATCGATACTTTTTCTTTCCGTATACGCAATTTATCCAGCCAACCTTAAGAGATGTGCAAGTTGATATTGAGGTTGCCTCGTATGGTAAATCATCACTTCCTGGATCACTTACCGACGCTGAAGTTAAGAAAAAAGCAGCATTGGCATTTACGGGCAGAACAGTGAGAGAAACAGGCCCTAAAGTAGTAAAGAGTATCGCCATAAAATGGGCAGAAAATTATTTTGGTCTTGGCCCAATTATTTCAGTATATAAGGCCGTAACCGGTGCTATTAATAAAGTTGAAAATGTCGCTGGTATTGCAACGGGTGGTGCCGTACATCTTGATATAGGGCAGTCGGTTAAAGATATGATTGCGAAAAACAAACAAGTAGCGGCAACCATAAGTTCTTGGGAAGATACCAAGGATTTGGCCGAAGTACGGATGAAAGAAAACGCAGAACTTGCCGACCGAAACCCGATACTTGAAAGAAATCTGGAGCAAAAGCAAAGGGATATAGAGTTGGAGATGGCTCAATATGGCGTTGAAAAAGTTGAGCCGCTGGTTAAGAAGCCTGAATTTGAAGTTGAACATTTTGAACAAGTAAAAGAAATAACCTTAGAAACAGAACTAGAAGAACTGGTAGAAGAAATTACCTCTGTCATCCCGCAAGACCTCCCTGTCACTCCGCGCGAAGATCCCTTTGTCATTTCGCCTGAACCATCGCCTGTTATCCCGTCCCTTGACTTCGATGACAAAAAAGATGTCACCCCGCAGGATTCTTCTGAACAGGTTCAGTCTACCCAAACCGATCAGGAGGAAATCGATTCCCTTGTCATCCCGCAAGATTCTCCTGTCATCCCGCAAGATTCTCCTGTCATCCCGCAAGAAGTGCGGGATGTTGAGGTTGAGGAGGTCATATCATATAAAGCAAGTGATATAGTGATTAATGAGTTTTTACCAAATCCATCTGAAGGCTCGAAAGAGTGGATAGAAATTTTTAATAACACGGATCAGTCAATTCATTTAAACGATTGGACCATTGAAGATAATACGGGTAATGCGCGAAGACTTGGCGAGCTTGTTATTTCGCCAAAGAGTTTTATCTCATTACATCAAGGGCAGAATTTCAATTTTTATCTTAATAACGCAAGCGATCATATTGTTTTAAAATATAAAGATGCGGTTATTGACGAAGTGTCTTATGGAAGTTTTAATGATGGCAATATAAGTGATAATGCGCCCCGTCCAGAGAAAGGTCAGGCGTTAGCAAGAACAATTGATGGGAGAGACACGCATAATGATGCCGTGGATTTTGCAATTACGACTGCTTTTACGCCTGGAACCAGCAACAATATTGTATTTTCTAAACCATCTTCAGGCGGATCAACTTCAATAGATACGATCGTAGATGATCTTTTAGAAAATACTCAAACATATACTGCCTATTCTCCATTTGATGTGGTGATAAGTGAGGTGGCGTGGATGGGAACCCAATCATCTTACAACGATGAGTGGTTAGAAATCTACAGCAATTCAAATATGTCGGCTGATCTAAGCGGGTGGCATCTAAAAGCTATTGACGGAACTCCTGATATTGAGTTGGGAGGCACTATTCCCGCGCATACTTATTGGATATTAGAGCGAACTGATAATACGACGATTTCTAATAGCGAGGCAAATCTTATATATACAGGCGCGTTTAATAATGGCGGAGAACATTTGCAATTAATAGATGGGCGCGGCAACGTTATTGACGAACTTAATTTTTCAAGCGGCTGGCCTGTGGGCGATAACGACACCAAGTCATCAATGGAGCGGATTAATTTTACCACATCAGGCAGTGAGACAAGTAATTGGCAAACCCATAGCGGGCAAAATCTATATGCCAAAGATGCGGATGCAAATGATATTTTAGGAACACCAGGACAGGCAAGCAGTGAACCGGTGGTTGAAGCACAGGGCCAGCAAGAACAACAGCCACCTCCTGATGCTGATGGCGATGGCATTGCTGATGCTGATGATAATTGTATAAACGCAGTAAATCCTGATCAGTTAGATTCTGATAGCGATGGTATTGGTGATGCATGCGATGATCATACGCCGCCCCTAATCACTTTAATTGGTCCGAGCACGGTAAATCTTTATATCGACGATTCTTATACAGATCAAGGCGCAGCAGCGGTAGATGATACTGATGGCGATATAACTGCTGATATTGTGGTAGTAAATCCAGTCAATACGGCGGTCGCTGGTACGTATGTCATAACGTACAATGTTTCAGATACTGCTGGTAATGCAGCAGTTGAAGTAATCAGGACCGTTATGGTGAGTGAAAGGTCTGATACGTCGTCGCCAGAGATAACCATTTCTGTTAAACCAACTAACCCAACAAGTCAAACAACTGCAGCATTTGAATTTTCCGCAAATGAAACTGCTGCGTTTTCGTGCCGCTTAGACAGCGGCGTATGGGAAGGTTGCCAGTCGCCTAAAGACGACTATACTGCGCTCTCTGAAGGAGGGCATATTTTTTATTTAAGGGTCGTAGATTCTTCAGGCAACCAAGCAGAGGCAAGTTATTCATGGACCATTGAGCCTGAATCAGAGCCCGAACTAGAGCCTAAACCTACTCCTGAACCAGACACTACCCCGCCCGTCATTACCTTAATTGGATCCAGCACTATAAATCTTTATATCGACGATTCTTATACTGACCAAGGCGCAGCAGCCGTAGATGATTCAGACGGCGATCTAACCGCTGATATTGTGGTAGTAAACCCAGTCAATACGGCAGGAACTGGTACGTATGTCATAACGTACAATGTTTCAGATACTGCTGGTAATGCAGCAGTTGAAGTAATCAGGACCGTTATGGTGAGTGAAATGCCAGACACTACCCCGCCTGAAGCAACTATTATTACCTATCCAGATAATCCAACCAGCCAAACCACTGCTGACATTACCGTGGGAGGACAAGAGGTAACCCATTATAAATATAGATTAGATAATGGAAGTTATAGCGGTATTGAAATTGATGTTTCCGTTCATATTACGTTATCAGATTTATCTGAGGGCGAGCATACTATCTATGTTATTGGAAGAGATGCAGCTAGTAATTGGCAGGAACAAGCAAACGCAACTACGTATTCGTGGACTATTGATACGACGAGTCCGATCTCAAACATTTCTACTGATGGCGGTACATTTAATGCTGCATCATGGGGCGATACAAAAATATTTAATGGGATTGCAGGAAATGATGCAGAAAACGTAGAAGTGCAGGCGCAAAAAGGGCTTGGATCATGGTATCTAACAAATAACAATGGACAGTTTGAATGGATTGAAAATGATCCATCACTATGGTTACCGCCAACAGGTTTTGATAATACAACCGGCGACTGGTATTTTAATTTGCCAAAAAATTTACTAGACGATGAAAATTATTTTATTCGTTCGCGCGCCATTGATACGTTAGGCAACCGCCAAAACAATGCATCAGTTATTGATTTTATTTTTGATAATACGCCGCCAGGCATAGCGGCAAATATGGTACTTGCAGAGGAGGGGAGTCCGTTAGACTTAAAATTTTCATGGAATGATATTAATGATAATTTAAGCGGTATTGATCATTATGAGATTAGCTGGGAAGACGGAAATACAACCTCAAGCACCTCGACCCTGTTTAGATTAAAAGGGAAAAACAGAGCACAGTATGGATTTAAGGTGCGCGCAGTTGATAAGGCAGGAAATGTTGGTCCGTGGTCTAATATTACACCGCACTCAATTTCACTTAAATCCCTTATTATTAGCGAAGTTCAAGTAAATGATAACGAGTTTGTTGAGTTATTTAATCCAACCAGCAGTGATATATCTCTTGATGGATGGTATTTTGCATATTATTCATCAGCACAGGATTGGAGCGGCGCTACACTTTCTAACCCTAATAAAAATACCCCGCATCGCTTAAAACAATTTCCTACCGGAACCGTTATTAAAGCAGGCAAGCATTATTTAATCGGGGTTTATGGATTGTCTGAGCCAAGAGTTGATTGGCAGTTAACAACTAACAGTGGTAATCCATATTCTTCTGGCCAGCTTTCAAACTCAAATGGATCAGTGGTGATTTATTCATTTGATCCACGCGGAAAGTCAAAACAAACACTAGAAAAAGACTACATTGATGCAGTGGGCTGGGGAAGTGTTGACGTGAGCGAAAAAAATCCATATACAAGTGCGCCGGGGCAAAACAAGTCCTTAGAAAGGAACCAAAATCAAGATACAGACGACAATGCAGGCGATTTTATAGTGCGGACAAATACGACGCCAACCAATAGTTTAGGCCCATGGTTGAATGAATGGGGCAAAAGACAAGTTTTGGTAATTGACAATAAAGAAAATGCGAATGATCTTGTTGATTATGCCGTTAAAGTTAACCTTTCTTATATTGCAGAAATGAATACAGATTTTTCTGATGTACGGTTTACTTCTTCTGACGGCATTGCCCTTCTTTCATATTATCGCGAAGAATATACTGATAGTCAGTCAGCTGTATTTTGGGTAAAGATACCATCAATACCAAAATATTCAGAAGTAATTGTGTATCAGTATTATGATAATGACAATGCAGGATATGACGGGAGCGGCGAGTCAGTATTTGTATGGTTTGATGATTTTAATAGCGCTGATAGAGCAGATGAATATATTAATTTTGGTACCAATTTTGACAGCGTGGGTTCAGGATATGTAAGGATGAATAATCCAGTAGGTGGATATCTCACACCAGCAAATCTTGATGTTAAAAATGTATACATTAAAACCAGCATACAATTAGCAACGAGTAGTAATGGCACGAGAAAGGCGCGTCAGGGATATGTTAATTATCGCAGAACTGACAGTCCTGATGATGGTGATACCACGAATGACAATTACTGGCAACTTGGTCAGGATAATGGTCATAATTGGACATTTAAACCCAGTGGTCTTCATTTAGATAAGGTTGTTGATGGCAATATGAATAGAGTTGCTCATGCGGGAGAGGTGGCGCATAACTATAATGAGTGGGGCACGTATGAAGTATGGGCATATGAAACAAACCACAAGACATACTTTAAAGATTCTGATTTTGAAAAAACATGGGAGGTGGTGAGTCATTACTTAAATCAATCTGGCAAGGTATATTTACGAGCTGACAGTATTGAAGTTGAATCAGAAGTCAGGTTTGATTATTTAATAATTGCAAAATATACTCAGCCCGAGCCGACCATTTTAATAAAAATTGAAGGGTACACGCCTGTTGCTCAATCACGTGATATATATGAACTTCCTGGCTGGGGCAATCGAAACGAAATAGCCATTAGTAATACCACCAACACTACAAGCACTGCGCCTATCCTTGATTACGCCGTTAAAGTGGAGCTTAATCATTTAGAAGGCATGGAGCCGGACTTTTCTGATGTCAGGTTTGCTGACGCTGATAAATCAACGGTTTTGAGTTATTGGAATGAATCATATGTTAAAAACATTTCAGCAGTATTTTGGGTAAAGATTCCGTCTATCCCTGCGAATGGGAGCAAGAATATTTATCTTTATTATAATAATCCATCAGCAGCGTATCTTGGCAGCGGCGAAGATACATTTGTATGGTTTGATGGCTTTGAGACTAATAAATTTTCACAATACAACGCCTATCATACTAGTTTAAACACAGTAGATGACTATGCAAAATTATATGAGGATGGATATTTCGGGCCTTCTAATATAGACATGAGAGATGTATATGTTAAAGCCCGTATGTTTTTAGGGCATGATTCGCCTGGAAAGGCGCGGCAGTCGTTTATTATATACCGCCGTTTAGATGATCCAGGTGATGGCAATACGAGCAATGATACCTATTGGCAGTTTGGCCTTGATAACGGGCATCACTGGACTACGAAGCCCAATGGTCTTCATTTTGAAAAAGTTATCAATGGCACTCCTGTTTTGCCTCGGCTGGTGGAAATTGGACAATTTGCACAGACCTATAATCATTGGGATGAGTACGAAGTATGGGCATATGATACTACTCATAAGACTCGGTTTGTGCGAGAGGATGAATCATATGATAATTCATGGGAGAATACTGACGCTGGTATACATGAGAGCGGTGGTGTTTATTTGAAAGCAGGTGTGACCGATTCTAACCATCCTGTTTTGGTTGACTACTTTATAATCGGTAAATATAACTCAAATATAACAGCTTCCTTTAATCCTTAATAATGAGATTACTATTTTTAGCCTTTTTGGTATTATTTATATTTGTACCTCCTGTGCTGGCAGGTGAGTTTAATATAGTTGCACCTCAGGAGATTCATACACTTGAATTAGATACATCGGTCCAGACAACAGGTGTGGTAATAGTTGAGCCTGATGTATTAGGTCCGCAGTATTTTTATATTAATGGCGCGCAAATATATTCATACTATAAAGATTTTCCCGAACTTAATATTGGCGATGAAATTACTGTACAAGGGGTAATTTCTCAGTCACGTGGAGAAAAGCGGATTAAAATAAAAATAAAAGATGATATTACCATTATTGCCCGCTATAGGGACCCGACCCCTATAGTTACGGAGATTGCCAAGATCAATGGTGATTTAATTGGACAACTAATTAAGATTAATGGCAGAGTAGTTGAGAGAACGGGAGAGAGAATTTTTATTGATGAGGGAGGATTAGAAGAGGTAGTGGCATATATAAAAAAATATACTGATATTGATAAATCAAGGATTGGTGAGGGCGACAGGGTAGAAGTGACTGGCGTTGTAAGTCGTTCCGGTGATGAGTTGCGTATTTTACCGCGAAGTGATAATGATATTATCTTTTTGGAGTTTTTGGAGGCAGAGTCTCCAAAAATTGGGCAGGTTGAATCTGGACAGGGAAAGATTCAAGAGATGGTGGCAAGTGAGGGCTCAGCAGCGCAGGTAGTTGATTTTAATGCCATGAAGCCGTATTTTATAATAGCCAGCATTATTTTAGGAGCTCTTTTTATAATTTTATCGAGAGTCAAATATAAAAGTAAGAAGGTATGAAAGTTATCCACAGAGACATATGTTGACAAGATATAGTATTTTAAGTATGCTTAAAATATATAGTAAATATTAAGAAAGTTTTAAGTATGATTAAAAGATATATCAAAAGAGAATATTACCTTAAAAAAGTAAAGCCCTATATTAATAAACAGGTTATTAAGCTTATTGTTGGACAGCGGCGAGTAGGAAAAAGCTATCTTTTATATCAGATAATGGATCTTATTAAAGGCATACACAAGAATTGTAATATTATCTATATTAATAAAGAGCTGCATGAATTTGATCATATTGAGGACTATAAAGATCTTTTACGTTTCGTTAAAACAAAATCAAAAAAGAAAGGAAAATCCTATGTTTTTGTTGATGAGATTCAAGAGATTAACCAATTTGAAAAAGCCTTACGAGATTTACACGCACGCGATAGATATGATATATATTGTACTGGCAGTAACGCCAAAATGCTTTCCGGCGAGCTAGCAACAATCTTGGGTGGTCGATGTATGCAAATTGAGGTCTATAGCTTATCCTATCGCGAGTTTCTTACCTTTCATAAATTGAAAAACAATCAAGATTCTTTATTACAATATATTAAGTATGGCGGCCTTCCTTATTTGATTAATTTAAAGCTAAGTGATGATATTATATATGATTACTTAAAAAATATTTACAATACCATTCTTTTTAAAGATGTGGTGAGCCGGCATGGCATTCGCAATATTTATTTTTTAGAAAATTTGGTAGAATATTTAGCTGATAATACGGGCAGTTTGGTTTCAGCAAAAAGAATTAGTGACTTTTTAAAATCACAAAAAGTAAATATTTCGCCGAATATTGTTCTCGATTATTTATCGTATTTAGCACAAGCTTTTTTCATATTTAAAGTTCCTCGTTCAGAAGTTCAAGGCAAGAAGATTTTTGAAGTTAATGAAAAATATTATTTTGAGGATTTAGGTTTACGGCACGCTATTATTGGATACAGGCAAACAGATATTAATAAAATTTTGGAAAATATAGTTTTTCTCCATCTTAGAGTATGGGGATATAAAATTACTGTTGGACAGTTAGGGGATAGAGAGATTGACTTTGTATGCCAAAAGCAGGGCAAAAAGTTGTATGTTCAGGTAGCATATTTAATAACAAATAAAAAAATACAAGAAAGAGAGTTTGGCAATTTGCTTGACATTAAAGATAATTATCCTAAAATAGTTGTTTCTATGGATGAAATGGCAGCAGGAGAGTATAGGGGGATCAAGCATGCGAGGGTTATAGATTTTTTAAGTAGACCGATGCAGGAATGGTGATTGATTTTAAGATCATACAGCCGTATTTTATAATAGCCATTATTATTTTAGGGGCTCTTTTTATTACTTTATTACTGCAAAAACCACACAGAGACAAGTCATACTCCTTGACAAAATTCAATTTTTATGATAAAATATATAGTAGAAACATAAATTGAATATATTTATTTATGAAAAAAACAAAAGTTATAATTATCACAATTATTACTTTTTTTGTTTTAGTTCGCCCAGCGAGTGTTTTTTCAGCAGCAGCGTCAATTAAAACGGTTGAATGGCGCAATGATTTTAGCCAGAGACGGATTATTGATAATAGCCGCAGTACTATTGATTGGGAACGGGGTAGTATTTTATTGCCGCAGGAAGGTGATGCATATATTTCTTCAGGTATATTATGGACAGATGAGATTCGTTTTTTTCAAGATATATATTCATTGACGTTAGAGGGAGATTATTATGAGCCAGAGGGAACGAGAATTATTCCGTATGTTACGTTTAAGAAAGATAATAAAGAATATGTATTAAATTGGAATGATGCGCATTTCCCCAAAGAGGCGGTGCGAAGATTATATTTAAAAGTATTTTTGGGAACGAATAATCCCGATGTTTCTCCCATACTTCATAACATACAACTTACCTTAGAGCTACAGGATCGATCAGAAAAGGGCATTGCCATCAGAGATCGTACCCGTGTCAATGACCTGAGGGCAGTGCGCGATAACCTTGAAAAATACTATACTGATTTTGGGCAGTATCCAGTTATACCCATTGATATAGATGATAAAGAAGATCAGTGGCGCTTATTACACAATATTTTAGAGTCAGCTTCAACCCATTACCGAAAAACATATACACGCAGGTTTCCATCACAGAAAGATAAGGTAGATGACCCTTATAAATACGGGTATATGACTAATGCCTCTGGCTCGTATTTTTTACTCTGGGTAAATCTAGAAAACATAAATTCAGAACACTTTCAAGAATCATATAAGGATGAGGTATTGGATATAGGGTGTTCGGCGCCGATCTATTGTATTTCGTCAAAAAAGAATATTATAGATTCACTGATTCGTTATTTTGAAGATAAAGTTACGGCAGATACAGATCAAATTTTAGGGACCAATTTTATTAAAGAAAACAATGATCCGCGCGTGTATCTTAGCATAGGGGGTAGTCGTGTGTGGTTACGAACGCCACAGATTTTTAAAAGAGCGGGCGGGATATGGGAGAATATTAAAACATTTGTTTCGAGAATAGAAACGCCGTTGGTAAAATTTGTTAAAACAAAAGAGAGCCCGAGTGTTTATTTAGTTACCAAAACCGGATTTAAACGAAGTATGTTAAATGAACAGGTGCTAGCGTCATATGGCGCACTTTCTGAAATCATTACGGTTGGCAAAGATATTATTAATGCATTGCCTGATAATTATCTTATTCGCGCATATGGAGATACCCGTGTTTATTTTCTTAGTGAGAAAATAAAACGGTGGATAACCACGCCGTATGTTCTTGAAAAATTAGGATTTAGTTTTGAGGAGGTGGTTGAAATAGATCCAATGGAGCTAAATTTGTATCCAGAAGGCAATCCTATTTTTTAATAAAGTTTTCCGCTTGACAAAAAGTTTATCTTCAGGTATACTTATAGTATACCTGAAGATAAAGTAAAAATTATGGTAATCATTATTGGTCTTAAAGAATTGCGACAAAGAATGTCAGAATGCGCCCATAAAGTAAAGCAGGGCCATTCTTTTGTTGTGGTAAAACGGTCTCGACCATTGTTTAAAATTGTTCCTTTGACACAGGAAGAGGAATGGGAAGAGATTATAGATTTTACTAAAATTAAAAAAGGCGGCGTTGATATTGAAAAGATAGAAGAGAGGCTTTAAGAAAGTGTAGATATATTAATTTAATTGTGGTATAATATAAAGGTCGAAATATAAAATTTTCCAAAAATATGAGAAAACAAGGGTTTGAAATTATTAAAGGCGGACTTACAGTTTTGTTAGCAGTTTTTATATTGTTTACCGTAGCAAAAGCAGGAATTTTTTCGCCGCCTAGTGAGCCAGGGCCGACCATGCGGCCTTTGTCAGATTTGCCTACCGCAACAGAGATTTGGGATTCTGCTACAAGAACGCTTACGTCATTTGGCACACTTGTTACAGATATATGGAATAAAGCTGTATCAAGCTTAACTGATACCACAACCATTGGCGGTTTTATTGTTGATGAACTGGGTAAGCTTGATGAACCAATTTCTTCACGAAGTACTCTTTCTCAGTCAGATATTCTTTCTGATGTGACACCTTTTAAAGGCGCAGATATTAGCAGTATTTTGACTAACACCTCTGATATAGAGGGAATATTATCAGGAACCGATTATGTAAGCGGAGTGAGTGCAGATGCAAGTGGCAATGTGTTAGAACAGTTAGAGTTTATAATGCAGAACTTAGGAGGATATACGTATGGTTCAAGCGATGCTTCACATGTTTTAACTGTTGCAAACGGAACGTATGATGCTACTAATTTAACCGCCAGTAATGTGAAAAGTGACGTGAGTTTCGGTGTTGGTTTAACGGGAAGCTATACGGGCGCTGGTACATGGACGTATGGCTCTAATGATGCCTCGAAGGTTTTAAATACTGCTGATGCGGCTGGCACATGGTATCCAGCTTCAGCGGCAGAAGTTATCTCTACAGCCACATTTGGCGTGAAAGATGGTACTTCAGGCACTTACGATGTTTCCAATGTTTCTGCAGAAAATATCAAATACGGGGTAAGTATTGGCGGCGTAACCGGAACCTTTCCTAGTGATGGCACTGCCCTTGTAAGTGAAGTTAAAACGGGTAAAACTTTTTATACCAGCTCTAGTACAAAACTAACCGGCACAATGCTAACTCAGACATTATCTGACACGAGTGACACAATAAACGCTGGCTATTATGAGGCAACTACTTTATCAGCAGAGGATTTAGATTTAGCAGCAGGAAATATTAAGAATGGTGTCACTATCTTCGGTTTAACTGGCGATTATCCTTCAGCTACATATCCTTTGCCAGGTGACACAGTAGTTGACGATGCAACCGCATCCGAGATAAAAAACGGCTTTGAGGCGTGGACTAAAGCAGGGAGTTTACTAACCGGCACTATGCCAATTCAGACATTATCTGCCACTAGTGATACAGTAAACGCGGGCTATTATGACGCCACTACCTTAAGCGACGTGGATGCGGATCTCATTACAAGTAATATTAAAAGCGGGATTACCATTTTTGGTGTAAGTGGAGATAGTAATGTAGTAGATACCTCATCAGGAGATGCAGTTGCTGGTTATATTCTTAGTGGCAAAATTGCCTGGGTTGATGGGGTTGCGATTACTGGCACGGCTTTAGTTAATCTTTTTGCTGGAACAGGGCAAGGAATTACGGGTGGCTCTCAAGCAAACGGCGGGGTTGATGATTATAATAATGGAGGCAGTGCACCATCAGACAGATATGTAAAAACATGGACTGATTGTACAACTGGCGATAACTGTGGCACAAGCGATTCTAACGCTGATGCAAAAGATGATTCCACCGGCCTTATATGGAGCAAGCCATGCGCTGGCTCTGGGACTACATGTACACCAACTGATGAAGCAAGTCCAACAAAATACACATGGAGTAATGCAGTATCAGCATGTGCGAATATGACAGGGTGGTCTTTGCCCCATCAAAAGCAATTTATGCAGGCATATGTTGATGGTTCGTATGGGAATTTAGAAGATGCTGGTGTTAAGCGTGTATATTGGTTAACTACCGCACGGTCTTGGAATACAAGTTTTGCATGGAAAGGACATTTGTCTCGCGGCACGACGAATACAGGAGATAAGACTGCCACACATTACGTGCGGTGTGTGCGTTAAAGTAAATTGAAATTTATAAAAATGTCTAAAAAATATAATTTTTTAGCTATAGTTTTCCTCTATGTTTTTTTGTCAGCTGGCCTTGTATTGCCAGTTTTTGCGTCTGAGACCGATGGTACAGTTGATATAACCCATCGCTACGCATGGGGCGAAAACATTGGATGGATTGATTTTGGCTCGGAAAAGGGCAATGTTCACGTGTTTGATTCTGAATTAACTGGCTACGCATGGGGCGAAAACATTGGATGGATTTCATTAAATTGTTCTAATACAAATTCATGTGATACTGTTTCATATAAAGTTTCAAACAATAGTGAGGGAGATTTATCTGGTTACGCCTGGGGTGAGAATGTTGGGTGGATTGATTTTAGCAATGTCACCATTGATACTTCAGGAGATTTGTCTGGTTACGCCTGGGGTGAGAATATTGGGTGGCTTAGCTTAAATTGTTCTAATACAAATTCTTGCGATTCAGTTGATTACAAACTAATAACTGATTGGCGGCCGCAAAGTGTACGAAAAGCAGTGAGTGTTTCGTCTGATGAAATTTCAAAACTGTTAGAATTAAAATATATTGAAACAGAACAGGATATTACGGCTACTGAAAAAGTTGTTTTTAAAGTTGAAACGCGGACAAAAGTTGTCACAACCGAAGGAGAGGCAGAAGTAGTGGTGCCCGATCAAACTGAGGTTGTACGAAGCGATGGGGAGAAAATGGACTTTACTAAACTTACGGTTGAGGATAGTTCAGGGAAAGCTGGGGGCGTTGAGGATCAAGATGTGGTTTCTGCGGTTCAATATGGTATTCCTGAAGTGAGCCTTAGTTTTAACAAGCCGGTTACTATTTCTATTCCTGTTGATTCCTTTTATAACGGCAAAACACTTAATGTACATACGTCAAAGAGCGCAACACGTGATTGGGAATTTTTAACAACATGCGATGTTTTAAGTAATAAGTGTGTATTTAATACCACCGCTGCTTCTTATTTCGCTGTTACACAAAGAAGGGGAGGGGGCGGCTTGCCTTCAGCATCATATAGTCTACCCATTACTCCACCAACAGGATTTTCTATTTTAATTAATAATGGTGATGAGCAGACAGCGGGCAGGCGTGTAACGATAGAATTTAATGCCGGCATGGATGTTAAGGATATGAGTATTACTAATTATCCGGATTTCAATGATGCGATTTTAGAGAACTATGCCCCCCTAAAAGAATGGAATGTATGCTCGGAAACAGGCGGTTTAATTATTCTCCCTAACTGTCCAGAAGGAGCATATACCGTTTACGTAAAGTTTTATACTCAGTGGGGGAGAGAATCTGAGGCTGTTTCTGATAGCATTGTATATAAAAAAATACGTCTCCCGGAGATGATAGTCGAACAAGAAGCGCCGGCAGAAGAAGCTGAGGGAGAGGAAGAGGTTTTGTCCGTTGAAGAGATTATTGCCGAAGTACCTGCTATTTCTGCGCCGGAAGAACCGTCTACTGTCACTCCTTCACTTCCCGTCATCCCGCAACCGCCCCTTGTCATTCCGAGCGAGCCGTCCCTTCCTCCTCTCACTCTGCAATCTCCCCCTGTCATTACACAACCTCTTTCAGAAATCGGTCCTATAGAAACCGCGGAAGTTGTTGAAAGACCAGGAGAAATATCGCCTGTTGAAGAAACAGTTGAAGAACTGCCCATTGTTGTTGCACCAACAGGGCCACCTCCTGTCATCCCTTCACTCCCCGTCATCCCGCAACCTCCCCTTGTCATTCCGCGTGAGCCACCCGTGAGCGAGGAATCTCAAACCGTTATTCCTCCCGGCGAAGAAGAATTTGTTCAAGAAGAAATAGTTACCCTTTATGAAAGAGCAACAACGTCTAATGTTTTAGTTGCTGCAATTAGTAATGTGCGTCTTATGTATGGAGAAATTACCAGATCGGTATTGTTTACCATGCTATATGTTTTGTTATTGTCAGCATTGTTGTTTGTATGCGGCAGAGAAGTGCGGCGTTGGCATATTTAGAAGAAAATAAATATAATTTTAAAATATTATACTTACAAAAATACCTCTTGAAAAGGAGGTATTTTTGTGGGGCGATCTAGGAGATTTGCACTCCCGCTGAGAACTCCACAGGTTCCCGTGCTAACTATTACACTAAGATCGCCATGTTCATATTGTCTTAGCGAATTTTTTTAATTCGTTAACTTTATTTAATTTTTCCCAGGGGAGGTCAAGGTCATTTCTTCCAAAGTGACCATACGCAGCTACTTGTTGATAAATTGGTCTGCGTAGTTTCAGATTTTTAATCAGCATGCCCGGACGAAGATCAAATACTTTTTTTACTAATTGGATAATTTTTTCATCTGACAGTTTGCCTGTGCCATACGTATCAATATTAATTGACAATGGTTTGGCAACACCAATAGCGTATGCAATTTGTACTTCAACGTTATCTGCAAGACCGGCCGCTACAAGGTTTTTTGCCACCCAGCGCGCACCATAAGAGCCAGATCTATCAACTTTTGTCGGGTCCTTCGAACTAAATGCCCCGCCCCCGTGGGAACCAACGCCGCCATAGGTATCAACGATTATTTTACGTCCAGTAATACCAGTATCAGCTGCGGGGCCGCCTAACACAAACCGGCCGGTTGCGTTGATAAAATATTTTGTTTGTTTATCAATGAGCTTTTGAGGGACAATTGGTTTTATCACATGTTGTTTAATATCTTCACGTAGTTTTTTTAATAAGACATCAGGGTCATGTTGGGCAGCAATCACTATATTTTTAATTCGTTTTGGTGTTCCATTATCATATTCAATAGTTATCTGGCTTTTGCCATCAGGGCGAAGATAGGGGAGCGTTTTATTTTTTCGAACTTTTGCCAGTTGTTTCACTAATTTGTGTGCAAGTACAATAGGGAGCGGCATATATTCAGGTGTTTCATTGGTTGCGTACGAATATACCATGCCTTGATCACCAGCGCCAAGTTTTGTTAAATCTTCTGCTTTCTTTTTAGAAACACCCTGGGCAATATCTGGTGACTGTTCATGAACAATCACTTCAACGCCGCAGCTTTTATAATCAAACCCGTATTCAGGCTTGGTATAGCCAATGGTTTTAATAATATTTCGTGCAATTTCAGGAATTTCTACATAGGCGCGTGTGGTAACTTCGCCTGCGATAATGACCAGGCCCTTGGTAACCAAGGTTTCAACTGCAATCCGTGATTTTGGGTCCTTAGCAAGCAATGCATCTACAATACCATCTGAGATTTGATCACAGATTTTATCAGGGTGGCCTTCCGTAACTGATTCAGATGTTAAAAATTTTTTAATCATGTTCTTATTTTAGAATATTTTTTAGATTTTTGCAAGGTTATAGATGTAATAATAGCCGAGAAAATTCTCGGCTATTAAATGGTATCTGCATATAATTTCCTTTTTTGATCAAGCATGAACTCGATGATGCGATTTCCTTTGCCGTCTTTGAGTCGTTTGACTAGTTCTAGTTTTTGCACCACAAGACAGGATATGCTTGTGTTATTATTCCATTCGTATTTTATTTCTTCTGGTAGCGGTGTCCTTAAAAGCGCTGCCCAATCACACGTAATACCGTTCCCAATTTTTGTAAGAAGTTTTTTGTGTTCATGAGGTGATGGTTGATTATATCCGAATACAGCTATGTTTATGCCGTGAAGATCTGAGCAGGTGCCGATTCCTTCGCTTATTCCGAGAAGAAAGATTCTTCTTTTTCCTGTTGTATTTTTTTGTCCATTCTTTTTATAAAGGATCCCACTATGATGATGGTATCTGTCGCGAGGCGAAATGCGTATGAGAAATTCAAATGTTTCTGGTTTAAAACTTTCTAATGCACGCCGTTGATATTGACGTATAGAGCTCATTGGTTTTCCTCCTTTTTTGGCGATTGTTTAAGTATAGTATAGCAGAATAAGGGGGCTTTTGTCAATACCTAAAAAAGGAAAAGGCCTGAGAGTTTTGGGACTCTTGGGCCTTTCTTCTATTCTTTTGGATCTCGGCAGCGTTAGAAGCGTATTACTTTAGTCCTTCAATTGCATGCACGATGGCAAAACCCACAAAACAGAGAACACCGGCTATGTAGAGCAACGCCACCTCTGCGAGGGGGTAGGAGTAGGAAGCCGAACCTATTACACCACCAACGAAGAATACTACTGCCATTATTGTCAACAGATACTTCATTATAAATCTCCTTTTGTTTGTTTGTTCATTATGGCACCATTGCCATAGAGATTACCAGTTTTTCATTAACTTAATTATAGCATATTTTCTTTCATATGTCAAGAGGAGGTATTGTGGATAAGTATAGACGTTATTATGAGTATTAAAACAAAAAACAAAAATTTCAATGAAATTTTTGTTTTAAATAACATAAAATTTTTTTGAAGAGTCGGAGTTATTTACCAGTCCTGTTTTTTGCCTTTTCTCCAAAAATGACCTGATTCAACTGAATGGGTAACAAGCTGAAAAATTTCATCTGCTGGCTGGTCTGGGGTTCGGTCAGGCCGTTCTGTTTCAGTTGCCCCAATGTAGCCCATATCAGTTTGCACCCAGCCTGGATCCAGAGACGAGACAATAATGCCGTGTTCTTTAAGACGGAAAGCCAAAGTGCGGGTATACATATTGAGGGCAGCTTTGGCCATTCTATAGCCGGTCGATGTTTTATCGTCTATGGGCAGGGAAAAAGAGCCGTAACTAGAGTCAATATTTACAATATGACTGCCGTTTTTGAGAAGAGGCACAAGACGCTCGGTAAGGTCTATCAAACCAAATAAATCAACTTCAAAGGTTTGGCGAAGTTTCTCTAAGCTAACCGTTTTGTCTTCAGCATCAAGGATAATAGCCGCGTTATTTACGAGTGCGTCAATATGAGAATAATTATTTTTAATTTGATTAGTAGTTTGGATAATACTATCGGGCGATCCTTGATCAAGTTTAAGATCACGTAAGTTATTATGTTTAAGTGGAAGTTTAGTTTGGTTATAGGTGCCAATAACGTGCCAGCCTTGTGTTAAGAATTTTTTTGCTGTTGCCAGGCCAATACCGCGGCTGGCGCCTGTGATGATTATACTTTTCATGGGAACAAAAGTTATTTCGCCATTTTTCTCAGTGAATAATCTTTGATGGTTCTATTCGTCTTATCTTTAATTTATCAAAATCTTTATCATAAGAAACAACGATCATGTTTTCTTTATAGATTGGAAGGGTAGAAGCGATTAAGGAATCAATAAATTTTACATTGTACGTCTCATAAGTTTTTATTGCCATTACCGGATTATAACTATCAATAATTTTTAGATTTTTGATGTTTAGGATGCCCTTTAAGATGATAACTATTTCTTGTTTTGATAATTTATAAAATTTGCTCATCCAGACTATCTCGGCTAGAATTAAGCAGGAGGTGCAGGCTCTGATTTCGCCTTTTTTTATTTTTTTAAATAATTCATGGCATTCACGGGCTTTTTTTAAGTCGTCTTTTACGATCGCCCGTAGAAAAATATTACTATCAAGGAAATATTTATATTCTTTCATACGTTTTTTCCATGAGCGTTCTTAATTTTACGGGGTCAATTTTATTTTTTATTTTTATTTTTTGAGCGATATCGAGAAAGTCGTCGGTAGGTCTTATTCTAATTTCTTTTCTATTTTGCTCAAACTCTACGAGGATTTTTTTTGACTCTTGTAATTTTAAAGCATCCCTAATTTCTTTGGGGATAGTAATTTGTCCCTTTTTTGTTATAGTAGTTAAATAATTCATATTTCCTACTTTATTTATAATTCTTACTTAGATTTTAATTCCTACTTTTATTTTAATTCTTACTATTTGTTTTGTCAAGCAGTTCATCTGTGGATAACTTTTGAAATTTAAAAACACTGCATTCTTGAAATAGTTCGCTTCTCATCTTTACTTGAGGCGATAAGTTCATGGCGGGCAAGTCTTGTCAGCAAGCGCGGCTCTGCCGCAATTTTTGACAATTTCAAGTTTTTCTTTGGTAGTAAATTTTTTTGTTTCTTATATAACGTTTTTGCCAATTAATTTATTACTTCTGATTAACTTCTCTTCTTCCCGTCCCCATGATACCCATTTTTTGTTTTTATACCAGCCTTCAAGCCCACAATGACACTGGTATGGTTTCCCATCTATTACGTCAGCATTTTTACAGTCGACAAGCCCTTTTCCATGGGCTTCGTCAGCAAATGGATGTTCATGATTGTCAGATAGACATTTGCCACAAATAGGATGACCGTCCACGAATTCCATTCGAGATGGCTCAGATTCTAACGTTGATGATAATTCTTCTGGATTATATGGCATATAACTTATTTTTACCCAAAATGTTTTTATTAAACTATGTTTTTTAGGTGGTGTACGCGGCAGGACTTAACTCTCGTCATTGAGCATGTGACAAGAATTAAAGCTTGCAACAACATAGGTATTATGCAATAATACACTTGGAACCTTACCATTGTAAATATGAGAGGAGGTGAAAATGAAACAAGAGAGCATAGAAAAAGAGGTTTTTGAAATGCAAATCGATGCGATAGTAAGAGGAATTGTTCTCATTGGAAAGGATGCGAAAATAACCATTGATGATGTTTTTGATGCCTTAGCAAACGCTGAAAAAGATGCACAGTTTTTGTGCGGGTTTGAAATGCTCAATGATGCTGAAGAGGTCAAAAAACAGCTTGCAGACCATTTAATTGTTCATGGATTTGTTACGATCGACGATGAAGGTTATGTCAGTTTAACCGCAAAAGGTTTGGAACGGTCAAAGAAAAAATTGCCTTCAGAAATAGAACGATGTTTATAGTCTGTTCTCTGCCCCTTACATATATTTGTTAAGGGGCTTTTCTATTACATAGATTTAAGTGCAGAATATTGAAAGTAGTCCGTCGCGTCCTTGCTTGAACAGACCGACTGAGTTAAGGGATCTCATAATAAATCGGGTCTTTTGAATTTTCGGTGTATACAGCAATAACGTCGTCATATTCAAGAATATCACATAATCTTTTGATTCTTAAAGCTTGAAACAAAGATTGGCCTTGTGTTTGAGCCTGGCGCGATATGGTAGCAGCGCCGTTGTATGGTAACAGTTGATTATGTGGATTTGTTAAATGCAGTGGTAACTGCGCTGCAGCTTTTGGGTGGACAGTACAACGTACCGCTGATGGAAAAGCTCTTTTTACCAGTTCAGTTTTTTTAAGAGTAAGTTGTAGCGCACTATATCTGATAGCTGAATCCAGAAGTTTCTCCCAAATCCAATCCGGCCAAGGAGAGCTAGAATAAATTATTCGTGCTTCCTCGTATAAGTGATTTGGTATTGCGACATGGAAAATAAATCGACGGGCTAAGGTATCCAGTCTTTCTTTTGCGGCTGGATCGGTTTGATATAATTTTCGAACAATTTCTTGAATAGCGGTTTCTATATGTTTCCATTCGGGCATATCAAAAAGAACTTCGCGCATGTCGAAGCAAGTAACTTCGTTGTATAATCCATATTCATTTTTTATTTGCTCACACCTCGCTTTATAGCGTCCGGCCCCTTTTTTATCACCGTTAGCGAAAATGTCTGCATATATGTATCCATCACAGAGTAGCGTCATGTGCGCTCCGGGTGTATAAACTTCTTTTACCGCATTGAGAATTCTTTTGATTTGCGCGAAAAACGCGTACTCGCCCAGATCAACATGGCTAATTGATGCGCCAGTTACAAAAGGACTCTGGTCCTTGAAAGGTAATGTGGGCAATATAAAACTGATTGGTTGCTGATGATCAACAATGCCTTGAATTTTTTCTCGGATTGAATTCAAAAAAGGCTCAATAAGGGCTTTTTTGCCCCTACGGACAGATTTTGAAAGCATAATCGCTAGAATCTGATCAACTGGCGCTAAACTTTTCGTTTGCTGTTGGAGTGGGTTTGCCTCTGGTAACGACAAAGAAACTTGTTTGCTTTCAAGTTTTTTAAAGGGCGAAATATTGAGAGTAGATTTTTGATAATTGATGTGAATCGCTTTGAGCAGACCAGAGCGAACCCACTCATTGGTAATTTGTGTTTCTTCTTGCATAATTTGGTGCGGCTTCGCCGCGATTTTTGACAATTTCAAGTTTTTCTTTGACGGCAAATTCTTTATCTATGGAAATTTTCAAATCATTTAAAAGAGAAGGAAAGCGAGATTTACCGATTTCAGTTTGTATTAGTTTTGGAAACATCTCGCTAAATACGCCATGCATTCTTAACCATTCTGATGGCTGGTATTTCTCTTTTAAATGGTCAATCGTCAATTTACTCAAATTGTCTGCGTCAACAATAACCGCTTCATCGTCAGTATTAGAAGCGTGTTCATCGGCTGCGCGGATGAAACGATTGACGGTTTCAACCTCATCCGGCGAATATCCTAAACTTTTCAAAAAATCAGAGGCAAATTTTTTGGAATTATCATTTGCCTGCTTCTCAAATTTTAAGAGTTCATCAAAAGTAATTTTTGTGTCAGTAGGCAAAATATCTCTCCAGCCAATGTCGTGTATATACGCCGCACTAATGAGAAGCGGTAAATCTTTTCTGCCTTTTCCAAGTTCTTTAACCCACCTTACAACTCGCAAAGCATGGTTCCAATCGCCTTGACGACAGCGTGAAATTTCTTGTTCCGCTTTTGATCTAAAGTTTTTTTTCATTGAAATTCATAAGAATTAAAAATTTTATTTTGTTGCAATATGTTTTTCTCGAAGCCTTGCGAAGCGAGAGTAATATGGCGTACGTAATTTTATTTTTGACTTTTTGTTTTAACCACGAATACATAACGATCGCGATCACCTTGTTTAATTTTTTTTGCCTCTCCGTTGGCTGCTAATTTTTGCCACAGAGATTCAGCCTTTGGTCCCCTTGTCAAAGCTGAATGTAAGGGACGTCCATAAAGCATTTGCGAAACAGCATTCATGAGATAGAGGCGTCTTGTCCCTAACCCCTTTTTCCTGTGTTCTTTTAATGTTTTAGTGTAGTCTACAAAAGGCTTGTTTTTGAAGTATTCATCAGGGGTTGAGATATTTATCGCCCCATGGCCGATATAGGCTCCATTTTTATCAACGTCGACAATATAGGTTAATTTTTCAGTAGTTCCATTATCGCTGTAATTTTTTGTTTGCTGTGCGACAAAGGTTTTGTTGCCGTTTTCATGTTTTATTACAAAAAACTTTTCAAAGTTTCCTGGCTGATATTCATCTGGAAGAATAAAGCTTTTGCTTTTACCTTCAAAATGTTTCATTATGTTTTCGGGGACTTCATCTATTTCAATTTCTTCAATCTGACCATTTGAAAAATATTCAGAAAATGTTTTTACTTGTTCAGAATAATCAATGTCGCCACTTTCTAATTTAATTTTTTCAGTCATAAAAAGATAGAAAATAAAATTATTTCACTTAACGTTTGCGTATATGCGAAGGCGGACAGTGGTATAATATCTTGCCACCGCTTAGGTGGCAAACCACTGTTTAGTTTGGGCGGAGCTATCCGCCGCGGCGGATAGCGAAGCCGCATATATGCTGTTAGACGGCGTATTTTTTTATTTGAAATAATAGGAGATAAATTTTTCTTTTGATTTAGGATTTATTTCCTTTTTTATTTGTCCTGTTAGCTTATCAAAGGTCTCTATTTCCTGGTTTTCCGCTTCTTTTTTGTCTTCTTCTCCTTTTTTGATCTTTGTCCATGCTATATAACTTTTAAAGTATTCAAGAATTTTTTTATTAACATCATCACTTGTTTCTGCCCATGACCTGAAATAAGTTTTAGTTAGTTCCTTTTTTTCCTCCCCTGTCTTGTCTCCTACTTTTTTGAATAGAGCCAAATGTTCCATTAATGTCGCATATGTTTTTCTTTTGTATTCTAAATTTTGTAACCTTATGTTTTCTCCAGATTGATATATATAGCCTGCAATGGCAATAATGATGACCATCAAAGCGGAAAACAAGTCTATGTTTATTAGTTTTTGTTGCAGGAGCGTTCCTAATGATATTGCAGATACGATTATTGCTCCTATTGAAATATAGATGTGTCTCATAATAGATGTTAAAAAAATATGTCGTCTAACTTATTTTTACCCAAAATTTTTTTATTATAGTATACTTTTTTAGTGGTGCGCCTGGCAGGATTTTCACCCCGCCCCTTTAGTCTCCCCAGCAGGAGTCGAACCTGCGTACCTAGTTTAGAAGACTAGTGCTCTATCCATTGAGCTATGGGGAGGGAAAAGGGGCTGGGTAGTCCTGTACTCAACGACTAAATGCTATAGTATTACTTTTTTCGTTTTTTGTCGTGAAACGCTTCGTATATTTCTTTTAAATGTTGGTCAGTAACATGGGTATAGATTTGCGTGGTGGTGATATTTTTATGACCTAACAGTTCTTGAACTGCGCGCATGCCTGCACCGCTAGAAAGCAGGTCAGTCGCGAAGGAATGGCGGATCGAATGCGTTGTTATCTTTTTCGTAACCCCGGCGATTTTTGTATATTTTTTAACTAATCGTTGAATTGAGCGTGGGGTAAGACCTGTTGATGTTGATCTCTTATCTTTAGCTGTTTTTTTGGCAGCGCGGTCGTGTCGAATAAATAACGCAGGGTCCATATCTTTTCGCATTTCAAGGTATTTTTTCAGCCAATGTTTTGCCTGGTTTGATAGAAATACGATTCGGTACTTACCGCCCTTGCCGTAAACACTAAACTCACTTTTATCCATGTTAATATCTTCTTTTTTTAAATTACACAGTTCAGAAACACGCAGGCCGGTGGAGAAAAGTAGTTCTAAAATTGCTTTGTCCCGAAATTTAATAATGTCATTTTGTTTTATGGTAAGCGGGGCGTCTAAAAAGTTTTCTAAATCTTCTCCTTCTAAAAATGAAACTTTTCGTTCAGAGGTTTTAATAAGTTCAATTTTTTCTGGTGTAAGGGTTTCAATGTCTTGTTTGAGTAAGTATTTTAAAAATACGCGTAAGGCAATTAAATGATAATTTTGCGTTGCTTTTGATAAGGTGCCGCCGCGCGGGTTTTTTAACCGCGAAAGCCACAAACGGTATTGATGAACAACCTCTGAGGTGATTTCTTGAGGTGATGAAATATTTGATTGAAGCAAAAAACGGTTCAGATAAAAGTGATAGTTTCGAATCGTTAATTGAGAACATCCTTTTTCAATCTCAAGATGTTCTAAAAAATCAGTAATTAATTTTTGAATTTTTGTCGGCATACAATTATTATTAATCACTGATTATTATAACAGGTAAATACAGCGTGTCAAGCTTTTACGACTCTAACAGTGTTATAAAATCTTGACAGATATTGAGACACTATTAGTGTTTCAATATCTCAGTTTTGCGACGCCCGTAGGGCGTTACAACATTAGTGTTTTTGGTACGTTCATAGAAGACATTTTTTTAAGTTTGACACGGTTGTATATTTATTTATATTATGTTACAATAATATATACTAAAAATAGTCATATATGTTAAAATTGTAATTACTATGCCTAAAAAATCAAAAGCAAAAAAACAACAAAAAAAGAAGATTATAGATGAGTTTAAAATAAGTGAAAAGGACACTGGTTCGACAAAGGTCCAAATTGGCATTTTAACCAAAGAAATTAAAGAGCTTAATGAGCACCTTAAGCGACATATTCATGATTTTTCTTCTCGGCGCGGGTTATTAAAAAAAGTGTCCCAGCGCCGAAAGCTTTTAAAATACTTAGAAGTACATGATCCGAAAAACTATGAAGAGGTGCTTAACAAGATAAAAAAATAATATATGAGATATGAAAATCAACGAGTAGGTGTTTTTATTGATGTGGCAAATATGTATCACTCAGCAAAAAACCTGTATCATGCAAATGTTAATTTTTCATACGTGTTAGAACAGGCACTTGGCAACCGGCAGCTTATTCGGGCGATTGCCTATGTGATTCGTTCAAATACGCGGGAGGAGCAGACCTTTTTTGAGGCCATTTCCAAGCAAGGATTTGAGGTAAAAATGAAAGATTTACAGATTTTTCCTGGGGGAGAGAAAAAAGCGGATTGGGATGTAGGCATTGCCATGGATGCAATTAAATTAGCTGACAAACTTGATGTTATTGTGTTAGTGACAGGCGATGGTGATTATGTACCGTTAGTTACCTATTTGCGAGAAAATAAAGGATGTCGTATTGAGATAATGGCCTTTGGAAAAACGGCGTCAGCTAAATTAAAAGAATCTGCAGATGGGTTTATTGACATGAGCAAAGATAAAAGAAAGTTTTTAATTAAAAAATTTAAAAAATTAAAATAATGAAATTTACTACTGAAGTGGGAGGGAAAAAATTAAACGTTACCATTGGCGAAATCGCGGGACAAGCCAATGGCAGTTGTGTTGTTCAATATGGTGAGACCACGGTTTTAGGTACTGCGGTAATGGGGAGAGAAGAGGGCGAGCTTGATTATTTTCCGCTCACGGTTGAATATGAAGAGCGGTTTTACGCGGCCGGTAAAATTAAGGGCTCGCGTTTTATTAAGCGCGAAACCAGGCCGCCTGATGAAGCGGTATTAGCAGGTCGATTAATTGATCGTTCCATTCGGCCATTGTTTAACTCAGAGGGGCGGCGTGCGGTTCAAGTGGTTCTAACCGTATTATCAGTTGATCAAGAAAATGATCCTGATATAGTGGCGCTCTATGCTGCTTCTATTGCATTAGCTATTTCTGATATTGAGTGGGAGGGGCCAATCGCCGGCGTTCGCGTCTCAAGAATTCCTGCAACAAGCGAAACAGAGTCAACCAAGCCAGAGCGGGGAGGCGAGTGGGTGCTTAATTCAAGTTATGAAGCGAGAGAAAAAAGTGATCTTGACCTGGTGGTATGCGGGAAAAATAAAAGAGTAATCATGTTAGAGACGGAAGCGAACAAGGTAGAGGACGAAAGAGTGTTTGAAGCTGTTCAATATGGCGTTAAACATTTTGAGCGCATTAACCGTTTTATTGGCGAGATTGTTGATAAAGTGGGTAAGGAAAAAGTGCCCATGGTTTCCCAATCGCCAAGCGAAGAAACGCCTTCTCGTGAGGAGATCAAAAAAATGGTACAAGTTTTGCTGGAATCAGTTGCGCCAACATATTTATTTAAGCAGCCATTAAAAACAAAAGAGGAGCGTATTGGTGCGGCAGAAAATATGCGGACACGACTTGAAGAGCTGCTTCTTGAAAAACAAATTGGTAAAGAGAAAAGAATAAAAGCAATAGAATATGCTGATAAATTAATATATCAGTTAGTATCACGCGCTATCCTTGATAAGGATCAGCGCATCGATGGCAGAGCACTTGATGAATTACGCCCTATTAGTTGTTCGGTTAGTAAGGTGCCGCGTGTTCATGGCTCAGCTCTTTTTTCACGCGGTGAAACACAAATACTTTCGGCAGTTACCTTAGGCGCGCCTGGATTAGAGCAGTACTTAGATACCATGGAGCAAACCGGGAAAAAGCATTTTATGCACCATTATAACTTTCCGCCATTTAGCGTAGGAGAGGCGCGACCGATGCGGTTTACGTCTCGGAGAGAGATTGGCCATGGTGCATTGGTAGAAAAAGGGTGTTTGCCTATTTTGCCAGAAAGAGAGGAATTTCCTCATACCATTCGCATTGTCTCAGAAGTTGTTTCTTCCAATGGATCAAGCTCTATGGCCTCGGTATGTGCTTCAATATTAGCAGCAATGGATGCGGGTATTCCTATAACCCATGTGATCGCGGGCGTGGCAATTGGTCTGGCCTCTGAAGAAGATGAGAACGGATTTGTTCGTTACAAGATTATTACTGATATGCAAGATTTAGAAGATGGCCCGGGTGGTATGGATTTTAAAGTGGTAGGGTCTGAAGATGGTGTTACCGCAATTCAAATGGATACAAAAACAAAAGGACTTACTCTTGAGATTATTCAAGAGGCACTTACCGCGGGGACCAAGGCGCGGAAAGAAATTTTAAAGGAAATGAAAAAAACATTATCAAAGCCGCGTGCAACCTTATCGCCCTATGCGCCGCGTGTAACTCTTATTACAATTGATCCAGACAAGATCCGAGACGTGGTTGGTCCGGGAGGGCGCGTGATTAATGAAATTATTGATAAAACAGGAGTTGAAATTGATATTGAACAAGATGGGAGAGTATATATAACATCGCAGAGCGATGAGTCTATGAGTAAAGCAACAGAATGGGTAAAGAATATTACCAGAAAATTAGAAGTTGGTGAGGTATTTCAGGGAAAAGTCGCGCGTATTATGGATTTTGGCGCATTTGTAGAGCTTGTTCCTGGGCAAGATGGTTTGGTCCATGTATCAAAAATGGCAGAGGGTCATATCAGACATCCGAGTGATGCGGTGAGCGTGGGAGATGTTATCCCCGTGGAAATTATTGAAATTGATGAGCAGGGAAGAATTAATCTGACCATGGTAAATAAAGTAAAAGGCAGCTCTTTTGCACCTCACGAGAGGCGACCGTCAGGAGGATATAAGCCGCGGGGTGGTCAGCCAAAGTATAAGAACCGTTCCTCGCTACGCTCGTAAGAACCTTGAAGTCTGAGAGGAATAATATTTGTATCCAGACTTTAGAAAAAATAGATATAAATAAAAAGATACTATGCAATTAGGTAAAATATTATCAATCCTTCCTAAAAAACAAAAGTTTTATCCAGGCAAGGTTAAAAATATTTTAGTGACCGGTGGCGCGGGATTTTTAGGATCACATGTATGCGATCGTTTGGTTGAACAGGGGAATGTGATTTGTATTGATAATTTTACCGGGGTCAGTGATATTACCAATGTCAAGCATTTGCTGCAAAAGCCAAATTTTCATTTTATCAAGCATGATATTAATGAACCTATAGATTTTGAACAATTTCCAGAGCTTGCGAGTTTTAAAATTAATATCCATGGCATTTCAGAAATGTATCATTTTGCATGTCCTACGTCAGTAAAAAAATTTGATGAGCTGAAAATGCAAACACTGTATACGAATTCTTTAGGAACGCTTACTATGTTAGAGATTGCCAAGTTTTATAAAGCAAAGATAGTGTTTGCGTCTTCTTCAGTAATATATGGGCAAAAAGGAAACAACACAGTCCCCTTTAAAGAAAGTGATCCGGGACAGCTCAATTCAGTAGATCCGCGGGCATGCTATGATGAAGGAAAACGATTTTCAGAAACCGCAATGGCGACGTATCGAGGGACTCAAGGAGTGGATACAAAAATTGTCCGTATTTTTAGAACCTATGGACCTCGTCAGCCGTTATTTGACGGACAAATGGTCCCTGATTTTATACTTCAGGCGTTAAATAATAAGCCATTGGTTATCTATGGTGATGAAAGTTTTTCTACCTCATTATGTTATGTGGATGATGTGATTGAAGGCATCATGGGCATGATGGCCTCAGGGGAGGCAGGGCCGATTAATATAGGCGGCCCGCAAGCACATAAACTTATTGATTTAGCAAAGAAGATCATTGAATTAACCGGATCAAGCTCAGAAATTATATTTAAGTCGCCGCTCTCATTTATGAGACCGTTAGGCATCCCCGATGTAGGCCTTGCAAAAGAAAAATTAGAGTGGTTCCCGGTTACCAGTCTTCATGAGGGATTAAAGAAAATGATAGAGTATGCAAAAGCACATCGCATGCTGCTAAGACCAATGGTAGGTAAATATGACCAGGAGTAAATTATGAAAGTAGTTGTTATCATTCCTGCATATAATGAAGAGAAAACAATTGCGAATGTTATTGGTGATGCGCAAGGTATAAGTGATGAGGTTATCGTGATAAACGACGCTTCGTTTGATCGTACGAAAACGATTGCGAAGCATTTTGGGGCAACGGTATATTCTCATATGATTAATCTAGGATTGGGCGCGGCACTCATTACCGGATTTAAGGCAGCGATACAAAGGGGTGCAGATGTTGTCGTGACCATGGATGCAGATGGCCAACATCGGGCACGCGATGCTCAAAAGCTTATTAAAGAGATTGTAGCGGGTAGAGCAGATGTCGCGATTGGTTCTCGACTGCTCTATAAAAATGGAGATTCTATGCCTTTTGTTCGCCGTGTATATAATTATATAGCCAATGGTATTACGTATATAGTGGGCGGTGTATGGACCACTGATAGTCAGTCAGGATTGCGTGCATTCTCACGATATGCGTTAGAAAAAATACAGCTTAAGAGCCAGCGCATGGAGGTTTCAACAGAGTTTTTCCGTGAGATTAAAAGAAATAATTTACGTTTGGTTGAAGTTCCGATTCGCGCAATCTATACCACGTATTCGCTTTCAAAAGGACAAAGTTTTATAACCGGCATTAAAACGCTATTTAGATTAATTTTGAATCGGTTAATATGATTTTGATCCAAATTTTACTCGTGCTTTTAATTCTGCTGATTATCAGCCGGTTAGTAGTACGGTTTCGAAATAAACAGTTTGGGTTGTTTAATTTTTTACTCTGGCTTGTTTTTTGGATTGCCGGCGCAAGCATTATTTTATATCCTGAAGCGTCAAGCTATATTGCGCGGGTACTAGGCGTGGGGCGCGGTGCTGATGTGGTTATATATATTTCATTAGTTTTAATATTTTACTTTATTTTTTATATCACGGTACGCCTACGCGTTATCGAACAGCAGATTACAAGAATTGTAAGGAAAATAAGCTTAGATAAGGATGAAAAAAATCATACCAAGACATAAGATTCCACCTGTTGTATTATTTATTCTTGATCTTGTTAAACTCGTTATCATTGCCTTTATTATTGTATGGCCAATTCACCGATTTGTGTTTCAGCCGTTTTATGTGGTGGGGCCTTCGATGGAGCCAAGTTTCTATGATAAAGAGTATTTAATTATTGGCAGAATAGTATATTATTATAGTGAACCACAGCGGGGAGAGGTGGTGGTATTTCGCTCGCCAAGAGGTCAAAAAGACTATTTAATTAAACGTGTTATCGCGCTCCCGGAAGAGAGAATTAGAATTTCAAAAGGCAACGTTTATATTTATAACGATAGTTTTCCGCAGGGAATTGTACTTAATGAAGAAGAATATTTATCAGCCGGGAGTAGTACACCAGGGAGTATTGATATCACGTTAGCAAAGGATAGCTATTATGTTTTAGGAGATAATAGAAATGCAAGTTTAGATTCACGTTCATTTGGTCCGGTAAAACAATCTTATATTATTGGAAAGACATGGTTTCGCGGATGGCCAATAGAATCCATCGGGATTATTAAGATGCCAACATTTGCGTATTAATTAGTGTAAAGAGTATGCCTAAAAAAACTAAAAAAAAGAAAAAAGCCACTTCTCCTGGTAAAAAAAGGAGAGGAAGGCCGCCTAAGAAAACAGGAGCAAAAAAGACTACAAAAACCCGTCTCAAACAAGGCCGTAAAAAAGGGCTGGTAACAAAACAGTCTCGTACTCGTAAGAGAAAAGTAGGAAGACCGCGCAAAACAGGGACAAAAAAGAGGACGACATCCGGATGGAGAAGACAAAAAATCTCTCAGCAACAAAAAAAACAAGAGGGTGGATTTAAAATAAAGAAAGAAGCACAGATTTTGCGCGGCATGAATGATATTTACGGCGAAGATATTATGTATTGGCAGTATACACTTAAGAAAATGGTTGATTTAAGCGAGCAGTACGGCTTTAATCGAATTATCGTCCCCGTACTTGAAAAGCATTTTCTTTTTGAAAAATCAACCGGTATAACATCTGACGTGGTTGAAAAACAGATGTATACGTTTTCTGATCGTGCGGGCAATAAAGTGGTGCTTCGCCCTGAATTTACCCCTTCAGTGGTGCGCGCATATATTGAGCAGGGCATGTTTAATTTGCCCCAACCAGTAAAACTATATTATTTTGGCCCCTTATTCCGGTATGAGCGGCCTCAGGCAGGGAGGTCAAGACAATTTCATCAATTTGGCATTGAAGTTATTGGTTCAGAAAAGTCCTTGATTGATGCGCAGCTCATTTTATTTTCCCAGACACTTTTTAATAATTTAGGCATTAGAGCGAGTATTCAGATTAATAGTTTAGGATGCGAGGAGTGCAGGAAATCGTATCGCTTACGGTTAGTTCAATATTTTAAATTTAAAAAAAGGTGGTTTTGCGAGGATTGTAAAGAACGGTTGAGTAAAAATCCTTTGCGCGTTTTTGATTGTCAAAAAGAGACATGTCAGAAATTTGTCTATCAAGCTCCTCAGCTTGTTGATTATTTGTGCGAAGATTGCCAGCGCCATTTTGTCAGGACCCTGGAGTGCCTTGATGAAATAAATGTTGTATATGAGTTTAATCCATATTTAGTGCGCGGACTTGATTATTATACGCGAACCGTATTTGAATTTTGGCCAGATCGTTCACGTCAGGAAAAGCCGAAAAAACAGCGTCAGAGGTCTTTGGCCAGAGAGAAATTTGGCGCTCAAATAGCATTAGGTGGAGGCGGGAGATATGATAATGTTATGGAGAGTTTAGGCGGACGTTTGACGCCTGCTACAGGACTTTCCTATGGCATTGAAAGGATTATTGATGAACTTAAGAAGCAAAAGATAAAGATTACTAAGCCGCGCGCGCCGCAGATTTTTTTCGCGCACGTAGGAGAAAAAGCATCACTCCGCGCGTTAAAACTTTTTAATGAACTTCAAAAAGAAAGGTTTAAAATAGCAGAGAATTTTGCTAAAGATAGCTTACGGCAACAGCTAGAGATAGCAAATAAATTACGGGTTAAACTGGCGCTCATTTTAGGGCAAGAGGAGACGCGTAATAATACTATAATTATCAGAGATATGAATACCGGCAATCAAGAAGTTATTGATCAGGAAAGACT
>JALLOO010000060.1 GCA_027717985.1 Patescibacteria group bacterium AH-259-L05
ACTTAAAAATGTAGAGTTTGGTGAGCTTAATGAAGGCGACAAAGTGACGTTTGAAGTAGCTGACGGTCCAAAGGGCCCAAATGCCACAAACGTTAGTAGAGCATAATATTAAATTGAAAGCGCCTCCGATCTTGGGGGCGCTTTCGTATTCTATATAAACTTGAAGGGCCCAGGACAGGATTTGTCCGACCCAGGGAATTTTTAATCAAAGGACGAAGCAAGTCCTTGCTTTTTGGGTTAATAAGATAGATGATCAAAGTAAATATTAAAACGGACAAAGAAGGAATTAAGGCCCACTTTAGGTTATTGGAAATTCTCGAGTTTTTCTCATCATCTAAGAAATGTTCGTAAAACACAATAATAAAAAGAGTCATTAGCATAAACCCAAAAATATCATCAATAGGTAAAACTCCAAGGATTTTCCAGGGAAATACTAATCGAGTTACAACCCAAGCTTTATTAAAAGTTTCTATAAAATCAAAAATAATACCGAATATTACACCAAAAATAATTACAGCCCAGAATATTTTTAAAAAATTCTTTCTCTCTCTTAAGATAAGATATATTGAAGAGATAAGAAAGTAAAGAGTTCCTCCAACTAAAGGTTTGAGGTTAAATATTAAAGAAACAATAGCAAAAATTCCTATAAAGAGAAAAATCACCGCCAGATCTACCTTTTTGTTAATTTTTGTTTTTCCCATTATTTTTACTTTAACATAAATAAAAAATCTAACAATAAACTAAAATAAAAAAACTCCCCAAGTCGAACGATGTTCGAACCGCTCTGATGGGGTTACAGAATCAATTTGTGTTTAAATTGTTGTTTTGTGGTAATAATTACCCCACCCTGCTGCACACTTCTTTGTTTTCAGATAAAAAAAGACTCGCACCACGAATGGTTTGAGTCATTGGGTCATGGGATAGAGACTGCTGGTGGGGATGGATGAAGCCACCCAGATTATTTAACAAAACCGATTGCGGGTATTAGTCCTGATGTTCCCCGTGGTACTTATCAGGCATTTAGGGATTTTCTCCCACCGAGTAATCGGCTCCGACGACTCTAAGGCCGCACCACCAGTTTGCTTATTTCAGCTCCAGTCTCTCCCAATCGTTGTATACATTATAATAGCAAACTGACAGAATTTGTCAAGACCCTGTTGTGGATAAGTCATGTAGGTAAAAATATATAACAAGAAATGAGTGGCTCCGGGGGGCGGGATCGAACCGCCGACACGCTGGTTACACATAATCCCAATATTACTATTAGGGGTGGACTATATCTTCACCATATCTCTATAGACTTAGGTGTCTCGGTATCTAGTCTCTACGGAGCCCCTGATAAGTATCAGGGTTCCCACGGTATTACCCTTCTTAACATACTGTCAAAACTAGGGCTTCACCGTTATCCCGAAATGTTCATTCCAAAATTTCTTTTGAAAGCTGCGTTATATCACAGCCAGCTGCTCTGCCTCTGAGCTACCCCGGATCAAAAATTGTTAAGTTAATATTAGTAGTAATCTTTTATTTTTTCAATGCCTTTAATGTCTCTGATGCGATCGAGCGCCCTGGCTTCAATTTGACGAATTCGCTCACGTGTTACCCCAAAAACCTGGCCAACTTCTTCAAGCGTATGGGCAACCCCATCGGTCAATCCGAACCGAATTTCTAAAATCTTTTGTTCTCGCGGCGATAGATCGCTAATAATCTCTTTCATATACCGTCGCAAAAGCATTAACGCTGCCGCCTTGTCAGGGGCAATACTTTTCACATCTTTTATAAAATCAAGGAGTTCAGTGTCCCTATCATCTTCATCCCCTATGGTCGTCTCTAGTGAGATTACGTCTTGAGAAATTTTTTGTAAATACCGCGCTTCTTCAGCCTGCACCCCTAATTCAGCACCAATTTCTTCTGGCGTTGGCCGGCGGCCTAATTGCTGAACTAAATAGCGATCTGCTTGTTTAAACTTGCCCAACACCTCAACTACATGAACGGGAATACGAATGGTACGCGATTGATCAGCGAGCGAACGAATAATTCCTTGGCGAATCCACCATGTTGCATACGTTGAAAATTTATATCCTTTTTTCCAGTCATATTTTTCAACAGCACGAAATAATCCAATATTACCCTCTTGGATAAGGTCT
>JALLOO010000062.1 GCA_027717985.1 Patescibacteria group bacterium AH-259-L05
ACACACCTTGCCTTTGAGTCCGCCTACTGAAGCGTCAACAAGACGAATAATTACATCGTTCGGGTCAGCAATGGTGACTCCATCTAAGGTTGTGGGCGCGCCAGAAGAGATAACCAGCACCTGTTCTTTCGGTGCAACAAAGACAGCACCGAATTCAACCCAAAGATTCAAGCCCCACGTGCCATCAGGCACCACACCAATACCGAATTTACCCGTAGAATCAGTACCGCCGCTATAACATTGTCCAAACGTATTAAACGGACATAAGTCAACCCACATATTTGCCTGCCCAGTCGTACCGGTTGGGCCATATACATGACCAACTACATTTGGTGCGGCAAAGGTAATATCGCCTAAATCATTTGAGGTGGTTGAAGTAATTTCTACTTCTGCTCGATAGGATGCTGAACCAGCGCCCGCACCAGTTGCCGGTGGGGAAACTTCAAGGGTATAAAAGCCTTTCTCTACACCGCCAAAGGAGAACTTACCATCAGTTCTGGTTGCTGAACCAAACCATTGTGTTTCACTAAACAGATTAACCCATGCATCAAATACTGGATCAGTTCCCGATAAAACGCGGCCAAACACATTGGGCGCAGCAAATCGAAGCGTACCAAGATCAGTGACACCTGACGAGGCTACGGTTAACCCGGTAAGGGTTGTTTGAGCATAGGCAGAAAAGTTACCACTATACGGCGGCCGTATCTCAAGAACATAAGTTCCTGCAGGCACACCACCGAATGAAAACTTACCAGCAGCGTCAGTTTGCCCCCAGACTGCAAAGGACCAGTCTGTGGTATGCAGTTCTACATCAACATTGGCGGCTAAGGTATCAGGAAATGGATTGCTGTCGCTTACCGTACCTATTGGTGTTTTAATGGTTCCAATAACATTTTCAGTTGCTAAAAATACTTCCACTCCGGTCACCGCGGTTCCGCCTGAAAGCGTTAGTTTTTTCGCATCAACAACGCCGCGATACCCATTCACGTCTCTATCGTGCGCGGATGGCTCAATATCAACCGTCACCGTAATAAATGCAGTCGTCCCAATAAATACTTCCCATGAACCATCTGCTTCAGAAATAGTGTGCTGCTCTCTCGTCCAGTCATAACTATGTACATTTATATCTGCATTGGCAACACCTTGACAGGTACTTGATTCTGATTTTGGCTTACACACGGTTCCTGAAACTAAGGTCCCGGTTGTTGATGAAGAGGTTTCAAATTTTTTCTTGCCGATATTGGTTACCGATCCTAAGGTAACCGTAATATTTTTCTGTTTGGGCGGCGCAAACTCTGTTGTTTCAGTCGCTGGTCTGGTAAACTGCGCTTCATACGTTCCGGCCGTGGTTACGCCAACGGCAAACTTTCCATTTTTATGCGTATCTATACCCACACCCGGAAGACCAGGGAGGAATACATCAACACTCGCTGCATCAACGCCCGTCGTCCCATCAGACCGGGTAAGAGTTCCAACCACCACGCCAAACGTGGCATCATATACGGTTATGGCCCTGCTATCTGATCGTAAGTCAGTATCACTGTTCCTTAGCTCAACACTTACCTTGCCAAGGGTTAGACCACTCGGAACCGCAACTGTTACTTGGCTCGCGCCCACAAACGTGGTAGAAGCGGATGTCCCGGCAAAAAATACAGTCGTTGAGGTGGTATAACCTGAGCCATTCATAGCCAGGGTGTCACCTACTTTACCACACGGGAATCCACTACAGGCTATATTTGATTGGTTCGTAATCGAGTCAAGAACCGGCGCATCAGTTGTTGCTATCGTACTTGTTTTTATGGTACCCAGCGGCGTTGCATAGGTTGACGTGGTATTGGCAGCCAAAATTTTAGTTGCATCAACATCAAATTCCCAGGTATCATGGGTTGCCGGGAGCTCAAGTCGATCAACATTAAAAATACGCACCTTGGTATCGCTTTCTAAAAATTTGGTATACATATTATAAGGCGCAAGAGATGAAAGCGGTTGCTCAACTAATGGACCGGCAGCCGGCCCTGTTTTA
>JALLOO010000061.1 GCA_027717985.1 Patescibacteria group bacterium AH-259-L05
AGCTAAATGACGTCGTATTGGATTAAAGACAGAAACAAGCACTATCTCAGGAGTATCGTCAATTACAATTTCTGCACCGGTTAATTGTTCGAATACCCGTATATTTCTGCCCTCACGACCAATAATACGCCCTTTCATTTCATCTGAAGGCAAAGAAACAGTAGAAGTAGTCACTTCGGCAACATGAGATCCGGCACACCGTTCAACAATTTCAGTCAGCATATTTTTTGCCTTTTTCTCCATTTCTTCAGAACCATACTGTTCTAATTTCTTTATTCGAGCAAGTATATCGCCTTTTATCTTTTTCTCAACATCTTCCATAAGCGCCTGTCGCGCTTCTTCTCGAGTCATTTGTGCTACTCTTTGTAATTCTTCTTTTGTTTCTTCATATATCTGAATAATTTTCTTTTTTGCCGCTTCTAATCGATTACTCTTCTCTAGAAGACTTCTTTGTCGCTCTTCCATCTCAAAAATCTTTTTCTCAAAAATGTTTTGCCGCTTTTCTAACTTTTGCTCTGATAGTCGCAGATCCTGTCGGCGCCGTTGCTCTTCTTTTTTAGCATCTTCAAGGATCTGGGACGCTTGTTCCCGCGCCTTAAAAAATATCTCCTGCTGTTTTACCTTTGCTTTTGATAAAATCTCTTTTGCCCTAGCCTCTGCAGAATTTGTCTGACGAATCCCTCGATAATGACGAATTGTCCACCCAACTAAAACACCGAGAATAATACCAAGTGCGAAGAAAAGATATGTTGTAATCATATATTCTTATAATTAATTATTAATACGTAAACGAAAAACCGAGACCTTTCTCCCCTTCTTTTCGCGCACGCGCGCAAAAGGAGAGGTGAACTCGGCTTTAAAAAAGAAAGATTAAATTATTTTAGTGATGGAAGCTTGCTACTTTTTAATAATCTTATCTATAATACCATACGTTTTTGCTTCCTCAGTAGACATGAAAAAATCGCGATCAGTATCTTTTTCTATTTTTGAGAGTGATTGTTTTGTATGATGTGCCAATATTTTATTAATTCTGTCTCTAACCCTTAAAATATGTTCAGCTCTAATTTTAATATCAGCAGCCGGCCCTTCTGCTCCACCCATAACTTGATGCAGCATTATCTCTGCATTTGGTAATGCCAACCGCTTACCCTTTGCACCTGCAGATAAAAGCACTGCGCCCATAGAGGCAGCAATGCCAACACAAATAGTTATCACATCTGGCTTTACGTATTGCATAGTATCATAAACCGCAAGTCCGGCCGTTACAGAACCGCCTAAGGTATTAATATAGAGCTTAATATCTTTATTTTTATCTTCGCTTTCCAAAAACAAAAGTTGTGCAATTACCGTATTTGCCACATCATCGTCAATGGCACTCCCTAGAAAAATAATTCTTTCCTTTAAAAGCCGAGAGTATATATCATATGCTCTCTCACCAAACTTTGATTTTTCAACAACAGTTGGAACGAGATACATATATAATAAATATTATCGATCATTACTTATTGATTATTAGTATAGCATAAAAAACAAAGTCATGTCAAGGACATGTGGAAAAGTAAAAAGACCTTGTGTTTTTTTTATATCTTTCCTGTCTATCTCAGTGCTTTTCGATACATAAAAAAACTAATAAAGCCTAAAATAACTGAAACATAGAGTACATATTGTGCAATGATTGGCAACAGCGGCTGTGATACAACCGCATATAACAAAAGAAGACCAACACCTACGGATTGCAAAAACATCTTATATTTTCCCGCTCTTACGTGTTCAACTACATAGCGCTTTTTTTGATACTTTTTAATATATACACCGACAAGAATGAATGCCTCGGGAACTAACATTGCAACAAATACATACCAATGGAGATATTGCGATACTACCACTGCTGCCGTGGTAAAAATCAATAACTTGTCAGCAATAGAATCATAAAATCTCCCCCAATCAGTAATTTTATTCTTCGTCCTTGCCAGCGCCCCATCAACTGCATCTGAGACAGCTGCTACAATAAAAAGCCCTAATGCAATATCATAACGATTCAATGAGAAAAACAAAATAATAAACGGTATGGTCGCAAACCGAAACATAGTAA
>JALLOO010000063.1 GCA_027717985.1 Patescibacteria group bacterium AH-259-L05
GAGTAGGTTCTTGTGGGACTGGTTGTGGTGCTTCAATTTGGGTAGGCGTTTCTGAAGCGGGCGTTTCTGGGGTAGGTGTCGGTGTTTGCGATACAGAAAATAAAATGATTACTGCTCCTATAATGATCAGTATTCCTATTCCTCCTATTATTTTACCCATAGAAGAGATCATAAAAGTTTTTTTACAAGTTCTTGCCATTGCACTTTAACGTCTTGAATATTTTTTTTCCATTCGTTAAGGGTTTTTGCTTTTTCAAGCTCTTGCTTTTGAGTCTCAATAAATGTTTCAAAATTAGTGACTGCGTCTATTTCAAGATCACCCCTTTCAAGCAGTGCTTCTGCTTGTACATTGAGTTCATACATATGAAAGAGCACCTGTTGCTCTACTTTTTTTTTGAGTTCTTGAATGCATATGGAGCGATTTTCTTCTGATTGTGCGAGACATTGTTCTTTTTCTTGACCAAGAGGATTGAGGCCAATGGCAGCATAGGCACATTGGGTTCGTTCTGGGCTAGGCGCTATTTTCCAGCATGGCCCAATTGCTTGATAAAAGGCAATGCATTCATTTTTTTCTTCTTTACTCTCTTCAACTTTGCAGTATTCAGGAAAATACAGGATTTGAAATTCTTGAGCAAGTTCTTCATTGGAAAGTTTAAGACGACAGGCAATTCGTTTTTTAAGTGTATCAAGGTATCCACAGCGGAGTCCAGGGCAAATACGTGCTTGTTCTGGTTTTGGAGTAGTTATTCCAGGGCAATCATTGACAAGAGTACAGGTACGGCGTTCTCTGCCATCTTCAAGACATTGGCTCCAGGAATTACATTTCCACGTATCTTTAGTACATTTAGGTGTACATGATTGCACTTCTTCTGGCCGCGGTGTTTCTGTAAGAGGACAGTCGTTTAAAAGGGTACAAGTCCGCGTTTGTTGTCCATTTTGTGAGCAGGCATTCCACTCACTGCATTCCCACGTGTCCTTAGTACATTCGGGCTGACAGGATTGCAACTCAATTGGTTTTGGTGTTTCAATAAGACGGCAATCATCAGTAAGTGTACACGTACGTGTTTGTTGTCCCTCAAGTGAGCATGTACTCCACATAGTACACGTCCACGTATCTTCAGTACATTCAGGGGTACAGAGCCGTGATTCTTCAGGCCTGGGTGTTTCAACTGTTGGGCAATTAAAACTGAGGCTACATACACGTGTTTGTATTCTGGCAAGGCCACATAATGCCCAATCGTTACATTCCCATGTATCCTCAGTGCAAGGAGGAGGAGGTGGTGTTCCTCCACCGCCTCCTCCTCCTCCGCCTCCGCCTGCAGCAAAAACGGCGAGCGGAAGGATAAGCGTAAGTACTATTGGTATAGAAATAAGAACTGTGAGAAAGGGAGTAAATTTAGATAGTTTTAGGATACGTTCCAATGAAAATGGTCCTCCGCCTATAAGAGTTAATAAGAGAAAAATAGTAAACATAAGTATGGTCACCTCAGTTGCTGCAGTAAATCCTGATGAAATGTTTACTGTTAAGGTAGCCACCGCCATCTCAAGAGCTGCGAGAAGCGAGGTTATTCTGGTAAAAACCCCTGCGATAATAAGTAATCCTCCGATAAGTTCAAAAAAGCTCAGAACGTATGCAACAAGAACGGGAAGAGGAAAATGGAGTATTTCAAAATAGGTTGCTACATCTGTAAAGCCGTGTATAAAGATTTTTAAAAATCCTTCATAGAGTAAAATGCCCCCTGCGCTCAGGCGCAGGAGGAACAGTGCAAGCATTGTACTTGAATATTTTTTGTGTTTTGTCATATCACTCATTTTATGCAATATAATTTGAATTGTAAACCCAATGGTTACGTGCTATACTATTTAATATAAATATATTTATTATGTTTAAATTTTTACAAAAGACATATAAGTGTCCAGAATGCGGTGTTTTATATAAAGAAAAAAAGTGGAAAGATAAGTGCGAGACATGGTGCAGGGAGCACAAGAGTTGCAATTTAGAAGTTATTAA
>JALLOO010000007.1 GCA_027717985.1 Patescibacteria group bacterium AH-259-L05
TATACCCAACCAAAGCCCAACAGGCGCTCCTTGAAAGCCAGCTCTCTTTTTGCCGCTGGCTGTACAATTATTTTTTAGAACAACGGAAAAATGCGTATGAAAAGGATAAAACAAGGATAACATGTTTTGATCAAATAAAACAAATACCAGAACTTAAAAAGGAAAAACCAGAATTAAATAAGATCTATTCTCAAGTATTACAAGATGTACCCAGAAGATTAGACAAATCGTTTCAAAACTTTTTCAGAAGAGTTACCGAGAATAAGAATGGGAAAATTCAAAAACCAGGGTATCCAAGATTTAAAGGGAAAAATAGATATGATAGTATTGCGTATCCTCAATCAGGATTTGAATCAAAAAACAATAAACTTAATCTTTCAAAAATAGGTTCCATTAAAATTATACTTCATCGACCAATTAAAGGAAATATTAAAACATTAACCATCAGAAGAACAAATACTAATAAATGGTATGCTTATTTTACTGTTGAGATTGATCAAGAATTACAAAAACCATTATTAGAACATATCGCCAGAAAAGATTGTGTTGGGATTGATGTAGGACTTTCCAGTTTCTTAACCACAGACACAGGAGAAGAAACGGATAATCCAAGATATTTAAGAAAGTCAGAGGAAAAACTAGCTCAGATTCAAAGAAACCATTCTCAAAAAAAATTACGAAGTAACAACAGAAATAAATCAAGATTGAAAATAGCTAAATTACACGAGAAAATCAATAATCAAAGACAAAATTTTTTACATAAATTAAGTAAATCTTTGGTCAATAACTTTCAATTAATTGCCTTTGAAAAATTAAATATCAAAGGTTTAGTTAAGAACAAATATCTATCAAAAGCAATTACCGATGCTTCCTGGGGTACATTCCTACAAATGCTTACCTACAAAGCGGAAGAAGCTGGTATATGGGCAATCGGAGTGAATCCCCAGAATACATCTCAAATGTGTAGTGGCTGCACAAAGCATGTTCCAAAAACTCTCGCTGCAAGAATTCATAAATGTCCTGAATGTGGCCTCACCATAGACAGAGATATGAACGCAGCCAGAAACATTCTTACATTAGCTTTAACTACCGTAGGAACTACGGAAATCAACGCCTGTGGAGATGTCTCGTTGGAGATGTCGTTGAAGCAGGAAGCTTTATCCCTTTTAGGAATAGAGTAGTTCACACTCTTCGTACTTTTCGCGGACGACATCCATTATGTGGTACCGCAGTAATATCTTTAATCGATAACACATTAATACCATTGGAATATAATGACCGTACTGCTGCTTCTCGTCCCATCCCAATGCCTTTAACAAAAACCTGGGCCTCTTTAAGTCCATACGCTTTAACTTTGTCTACTACGTCTCTTACAATAATACTTGCTGCATACGGTGTTGCCTTTTTCGGACCGCGGAATCCACATCTTCCTGCACTTGACCACGCTAATACATTACCTGACTCGTCAGTTAAAGTAACCATCGTATTGTTATAGGTGGCTTTAATATACGCCCGTCCGCGCGGAACGGTTCTAATTATTTTTTTCTTTTTTCGAGTTTTCGTTGTTTTTTTTGCCATGCGAAAAAAACTTTAATTTTTTCGAGCACCCAGCCATTTCTAGGGCTCGAAAGATTAACTTATTTTTGAGGTTTTATTTTCGATAAAAACAATAATTTACGTTCGCGTTTTAGAAAGGGCTGGGTAGCAACTTTCTTTCATTTATATACACGTTAAGGTAAAAAATTACTATGTTTTCTTTGTCGACGGCCTTCTCCCACTCCCCAACGTTCGCCTTACATTACCACGGATCGTTCTGCTATTAGTCTGCGTTTGCTGACCTCGAACCGGCAACCTTTTTGTATGCCGCTCTCCTCGGTAGCATTTAATGTCTTTGAGCCGCTTGATATTGCTTGATATAGATCTTTTAAGTGCTCCCTCAGTTTGGTACTTACGTTCAATAATGCTTTTTAGTGTATCAACTTCTGCCGTGGTTAGATCTTTCGCCTGCTTATTTATATCTATATCTGCCTCGTTTAATATCTTATTTGACAAATTTCTCCCAATGCCAAAAATATAGGTTAAACCTATTTCAACTCGTTTATTTGATGGTAAATTAACGCCAACAATTCTTGCCATATTTAGCCTTGTCGTTGTTTATGTTTAGGAGTTTTACAAATCACATATATCCGCTTTCCACGGCGGACTATTTTACAATTACGACATATTTTTTTAACCGATGCACGAACCTTCATAGTCTATACACAATTCTCCCTTTATTAAGATCATACGGGCTCATCTCGAGCCTCACGCGATCTCCAGGCAAAATTCTAATTCGATACATTCTCATCTTGCCAGATAAATGCGCTAATATTTTCTTCCCATTATCGAGCCGTACGCGAAATGTAGTTGCCGGAAGAAGTTCTTCAACTACTCCTTCGGTGATTATAAAATCTTTTGATATATTTTTGCTATCGGGCATTAATAAAATCGATGCTAATATGCGGATTAATACTAATTATACGAATAGTTGTCATCTCTAGCTCCTTTTAGTCGCGAGAGATGACAAAAGGGAATATTATTTTACATATTTATATGTGAACCACTCTATCCCTAAAGGGATAAAGATTCCTGCTTCATAGTCGAGAGTAACCCCTCAACTCCACAGGCGTTAATTCCCGCAGCCCCTGCGGTATAGCTCCAAACAAGAGCTTATAAATGTATTTTCTCTGCGTCACCGGTTGAAGTTTTATATCAAGACCTGCTCATGACAACCCTATACTTCAAGTTTCAAAGAGCCGCATGAACTTTAGTTTAAACTCTGTAGTATTCTCAACTTCCAGAGCATATGTTCACCGTATTCTATGACTACTATTGTAGCATTTTCAAAAACATAGTCAAGGGCTTATAAGCTCTCATCTCTTCCCTTAAGGGGGAGGGGCTTCGCTTGTTTTCTATAAATGTCAACCCCCTTAGGGATGAACTAAAAAATTGATTCGACTATCAAATACCGGAAGGCGAGAATAAAATGGCGGGAATATATCAATGGTCACCCACTTAATGCCAGGGACGCTCATCAGCATCTGTTTTGCCTTATCAACACTCTTAAACCGTATCATATCTTTTAAATTTGCCACGTCATATATTGGAACCACCTCTTCTTGTACGGATATCAAAATACGAGCAATGCCTGAAACAATATCCTTGTGTAATACATTTATTTCCCATGACTTTGGATGAAATATAAAAATCTGCTTTTCAACATCTGATTCCTCAAAAAGCGCTGCTACTTTATATGCTACCAATTGTTTTAAATCGTCCTGTTTGAAAACAAATATGGTATTATTGTTTTCATTTTTCAATTCATCAACAAGAACATAGTCGCTCCCTGATGCTCGCGAACTCTGTTCTCCATAGGGCTTCCGCCCTCTGGCGTCGCTCACTTCATTCGCTCCTGTCACCCCGACGGAGAAACTACGTTTCCCCGACCCCTTTCCTGTTGTATCGGAATTTTTAAATTCCGATACAACAATATATTCTTTCTCATAACCATCGCTCATCTCATCAACAATCTGGGCAGGAATAGTATCTAAATTAAAAAGCACATTTGTTGCATTTTGATCTAAGGTAATTTCAAAGGTCATAATAAACGGCTCTGAATTAACTGTCACGTCTACCTGCGCGCCCACAATCCATACCAGTAAAAACAAGGCTACTAAAATAATGAATCCGGCAATAAAAAACCGAAATGAAACAAATCGATATTCCATGGTATCAAAATCCGACATAGATAATTTCCTCTTCCAAATCAATTCCAAACTTTTGTTTTACGCATAACTTGGCACGGGCAATAAGTTCACGTACATCATGTGCGGTTGCTGATCCGCTGTTTTCAATAAAATTTGCATGTATATCACTGATACTAACCTTGCCTTTTTTAGTTCTTTTAAGACTACAAGAATCAATAAGCCACCCTGAAGGGATCTGCCCATACCCTTTAAACTCATTCATTTCAGGAAATTTTTTTAAGCACGTCTTATCAATTGCTGAAAAATTGATGTTTTTAAAAATACACCCACAGCTTGCTTGATACGGCTGTGTTTTGTTGCGATACGTAATATGCTTAGTAATGCCTTTTTCAATTTCTTGCTTATTCCCTTTTTTTAATTTCAATACCACGCGTACAATAATATCATTGTTATTCTTTCTCTTAAAAACACTATTGCGATATGAAAATCTACAATTGTTATTTTCAAGATCAACAACTGAACCTTTTCTTACCACTCTTACTGTTTTAACTAACTCAGAGATTGAATGGCCATGCGCTCCTGCATTACCTCGCACGGCGCCACCAATCGTTCCGGGAACGCCTCCGGCCCACTCAAGCCCGGTTAAGCTGTTTTTTAATGATGCAGACACGAGCGTAGATAAAAATACACCTGCATCAGCAATTATATTTGTTTTTAATACCGTATAGGTATTCATGCGCATCTTAACTACCAAGCCATCAAACCCTTTATCTGCAATTAAAATATTGCTTCCCCCGCCCAAAATAAAATAAGGGATATGCTTATGTTTTGCCCACTTCAAGGCCTCAACTATTTCATCTTCGGTACGGGCCTCAATAAAATAAGCGGCAGGGCCACCAATTTTAAAGGTGGTAAACGGTGCAAGAGTAACATTTCTTTGTATCTTTTTCTCTATCATTACTACTATTGTACAGTTTTTTTATTGTATTCGCAATGTTCACTTACGTCACTAAATAGTGATTATAAAAACAAAAAGTGGGGATCAACATTCCCCACTCTCCTGAGAGTATTATTTCTCTACACGTTTACCTTTGGTAATCCGATGATGAGCGTTCCAGTCAAAATACCTATGTGTCCTTTCTGGCTTATAGAGAATCCAATGACCATCTTCTTTTTGTTTTAACTCATAATCTGCTGAAAAAATGCCAGCGATCTTAAGGCCCAAACCAGCAGTAGCTTCAGGATTTTCTTTCCCGTCTTTATTGCGTATACTGAATGAGTCATGGCGTGTCCCAGCCCAATCTTTTAGCTCAACTATTTGCTCTGAATAATGCAACGTGTTATATCCGGGAAACAGCCCAAACAGTGCTTGTCTAAGCTGTCCGCTCCCATCCCTATAATATCCCGAATAAAACTTTGACTGCAACCAAAGAGCAAAAAGCACTACAATAATTACACCAATTGATAATTGTGTCATTTTCCCCTCCTTGTAATTAAGGGTTTAATGATCTACTCAACATTTATTATTATACAGCATAAATTTATTTTGTCAATATCTGTTGTACCAAAGTTATTAACATGGTACAATTATTATATAGTAAAATATTAAATAATGTTTATGCCCTCCCCACATATTCAAAAAATTGAAACAAAAAATCTTACTTGGATTGACATATCTCGTGTTGGCCAAGTTGAAATGAGCTATTTGGAGAAAAATTTTGGTGTTCGTCCGCTGCATGCATCAGACTGTTTAAGTAAAATTCAAAGACCAAAACTTGCCTCAGCTTCAAAATATATTTTTATGGTGCTTTTATTTCCCCTCTATCATAGAAAAACACGAAAAATTACGCCTGCAGAAATTGATTTTTTTATTTCCTCACACACACTTATTACGGTTCATAGAAATGAACTCTCATCTTTAATTAACTTTTTTAACCGGTGTCAAATATCTAAATCACAACAAGAAAAATATTTTACCGGCAGTCCTGCGACATTGTTATATGAAATTTTAAATCGCTTATTTTCCTACTGCGGGCCTATTCTTGATAACATCCACCTAAATACTGAAAGTATTGAGGAAAATATATTCAGAGGTAATGAAAAACGCATGGTACGAGAGATTCTTATTTCAAAAACTAATATTGTTAATTTTAGAAAAATTATGCAGGTTCATCGTGCCATTATTTCTAAGCTTATTGAAAAAAGCTCTACATTTTTCTCTGCAGGAAAACTTAAGGCATATTTTGAAGAACTAATTGAAACCACTGAGGATATTTGGCAAAATCTCGAGAATATGAATCAAACCATTGAGGCATTAGAGCGGACGAACAACTCGCTCATCTCATATCAGCTTAATGATGTTATAAAGATACTAACGACCATTTCAGTGATTGTCCTGCCCATTACCTTACTGGCGAGCATATTTGGCATGAATTTAAAATTTATGCCGTTTATTGAACATCCGCTTGCATTTTGGCTCATTGTCGGACTTATGGGCCTTGCCTTTTTAGTGATAATTTTCTTTTTCAAAAAACGAAAATGGCTCTAGCCCTACTTAATGTATAGAAATCTTTGCCATCCCTTTCCTGTCTTTCCATATGGGGTGCGGAATGACAGGAGAAGGGTGCGGAATGACAGGAGAAGGGTGCGGAATGACAAAAAAGGAATGACAAGGCGGGGAATGCGGGATGATACCTTTTCTTGTCTTCCCTCGCGAACGAAGTGAGCGAGGGATGGAATGACAAGGAGAAAAAAATGGGGTGACAAAGGAGAAAGTCATTGCGCGCAAACTCCAAGGTGAGCAACATAATAAAAAGGCAATAAAAAAAGTCCCGCACCAAACGTAAGATGCGGGATTTTTGCGTCAAAGGCTCAAGCCGTCAAGAGAGATAGGCATCCAACTCAGAACTGCTGAGTGACAGCGAGACCAACGTGCTCAAAGGCTTCGTTGTCCTTCCAGCGGCCGATGCTAAGACCTTGGGGACTGAAGAAACCAACTATGACATGATAACCATGAACATGAGAGGGCACATCTTTGCTTCTAATCCAAAGGTTCTCAAAAAGGCGCTCCTTAGTAGTTAGATAGTGCAGAATAGTGGTATAGACCATTACTCTCGCTCGAGGCACCTCTTCGTACTCCTCAAGCAGCGCTACCTGTTCATTCCATGTCTTATCTGTGTAATCTACAGCATCCTTATAGATCAAGCGCCATGCAGGCTTTTCTCTCTTCCTGGCAAATGACTGTTTATTATACCACGCACCTTCATGATCATGAAAGAGTTCTTTCTTAACCATCTTTCGAATATTGAGGATTGAAAGACCGAAGTCAGCAACCAGTAGATGCGTGTCTTTGCATTTTTCAAGCGTTTCTTCACTAAACGATACAACCTGTAATGCTTCCAGCGGCCTCACATTAAAACCAGCTGCTATTGCATCGTCCATACCCAGTATATTCCGTCCCATAATCTCCTTGGTCTTGCTCAGACTTGTCCAATCCCTTGACTGAATTCCGTCTCGCAGAAAAATTTGGAGATCCCTTTTTGTAATACGCCCACTATCGATTTGGGCCCAAAACTCTTTCAACTGGGCGGGTACTGGAGAATCCCAATCACCCAAACCAGTAGCATGTGATTTACTCATCACACACCTCCTTAAATGAACTTTATCCTGTTCCTCAGGATACGGTACTCTTTACCTTTTAAAGAGCATTATAATGATAACACATCTTTCAAAAAAGTCAATACCCTGCTACAATAAGAAGGGTTAAAATAAAATAATATGCTTCAAATCTATAATACACTTACCCGGCGAAAAGACCCATTTAAACCTCGCCATAAAAAGCGAGTTGATATTTTTGTATGCGGACCGACCATATATGATTATATGCACATAGGACATGCCAAAACGTATGTGCAGTTTGATGTGATTGTTAAATACTTACGATATAAAGGATATAGGGCATATTATTTGCAAAATGTCACTGATATTGATGATAAAATTATTAAACGAGCGCAAGAAAAAAATATAGACCCTGCAAAGTTGGCACGAGAATTTGAGGGTTACTATCATGACGATGAAAAAAAACTTGGTATTACCTCGGTTACTAAATATGCCCGCGCAACTGATTATATAAAGGATATTATCAAACAAACACAAGCGCTATTAAAAAAAGGGTATGCATACAAAATTTCTGATGGATATTATTACGATATTACCAAGTTTAAAGACTATGGAAAATTATCTGGCCGCACTGCATTAGGAGCAGAAGATGCAGTTTCGCGCATTGACGAAAGTGTTGCAAAAAAAAACAAAGGAGATTTTTGTTTATGGAAGTTTTCTAAACCTGATGAGCCAAGCTGGGATACAAAAATCGGGCGCGGAAGGCCCGGGTGGCACATTGAAGATACAGCCATTACTGAAAAACATTTTGGTCCTCAATATGATATTCATGGCGGCGCCCGCGACCTTATATTCCCTCATCACGAAGCAGAAATTGCGCAAATGCAAGCAATCTCTGATAAATCGCCCATGGCTCGTTTTTGGATACACACGGGATTTTTAACAGTTGATGGTAAAAAAATGAGTAAATCTTTGAAAAACTTTATCACCGTAGACGATGCATTAAAAAACTATGACTACAAAACACTACGATTTTTTTATCTTTCCAGCCACTATCACTCCCCTATTGACTTCACTGATGAATCAATAAAAAGCGCGCAACACGGCCTTGAACGTTTAAATGACTTTATTCAATATACCAAAATACATAAAAAAGATAACAAAGAATTGACTCAAAAAACCAAACAACAATTTATCACTGCCATGGATGATGACTTTGACACGGTCAAAGCAATTGCAGCTTTATTTGATTTTATAAACATTTGTTACAAAAAAAATATTGGGGGAAAATCTGCATATAAGTTATTAAAAAAAATTAATACTATATTTGACATATTTACCTTTAAAAAACCGCGCATTCCTCAAAACATCACTATACTAGTAGAACAGCGCGAAAAACTTCGCGAACAAAAAAAATGGTCAGAAGCTGACCAGATTCGCAAAAAAATTCAAACACTCGGATTTACTGTTGAAGACACAGATAAAGGCCCAATTGTTAAAAAATTAGGAATTAAACTCTTATAAAGAGGTGTTATCAGAAAACTAAGCAGGCTGTAATGTTTTTACCTCTTTTTTTAATATACGTGCCAATGTTTCTGATTCTCGTTCTAAATCATAACGTGACTGTAAATTAAGCCAGAATTGAGGCGAGATACCAAAATACTTGCCAAGACGCAAAGCAGTGTCTGCCGAAATAGCACGCAGACCGTGCACGATTTCATTTATGCGGCGCGGGGCGACACTAATATCCTTAGCCAAACGGTACTGGCTAATATTAAGCGGGGAGAGAAACTCCTCCATTAATATTTCTCCGGGATGAATTGACTTTATTTTTTTAGGCATAGTTTAGATTATATTAATGATAATCAGTTATTTCAACATCGTAAGCATCCCCCTTTAACCATTTAAAGCATATACGCCATTGCTTATTAATACGAATACTTGTTGACCCTTTCTGCTTCCTTTTAGGGCTTCAAGGCGATTAGCTGGTGGTACACGTAAATCATTTAATGAGGCAGCGGCATCTAGCATCCAAAGTTTGCGCAATGCAACTCTCTGTATTGAGGAGGGAAATTTGCGTGAATATTCTCTATTAAATATCTTTTGCGTTTCTTTGGATTGAAAGCTTTTTATCATATTGTATATACTAATATTAACGTAACACAATAATATTGTCAAGCGTTAATACTGTGGATAACTTAGAATATCAGATAATAAAGATTGGGCGCTATAGTGGGACTAAACCATTTTTATATCTTTCAAATGAAGGGCGGCTGTGAACCGCTATTTTATTATATATAAATGAAGGGATCCCAATATCAGCTACAAAGATTTTGCCGCAGGCTTTTCGTGCCTGCTTTCTTCGAAATGCTTGCTTTGGAAGCGCCAATGAAAGGGTTATCCATGCTTTAATGCATGGTGAAAAACACTCCCCCGCGGTTGAATCTATGCCCGTAGGAATATCATAAGAAATAATTTTGCCTTTTGATTGATTTATGAACTCAACGAGCTCTTTAAAATCTTTACGAGGTGCGCCAGACAAGTTATATCCAATTAACGCATCAATTATAATATCACTATTTTGTATCAACTTTTTGGCTTTGGCTTTATTGTTTGGATAATAAATAAGAGACAGTTTCATTTTTTTAATCAATTGCAAATGATGCACAGAATCCGGGCTCATGTTTTTTGATACTAAAACAAAATTGACTTTGTAGCCCGAATTAGCTAGATGACGTCCTGCGCATAACCCATCACCTGCTTGATTTCCCTTCCCGCATACAATCATGATTTTTGATTTTTTTGGAATCTTTCCATGACGAAATAAATTAAGCATTTGCCATCCCGCAAGCTCCATCATCTGCCTGATCTCTAACCCATTTTTTATGGCAAGATCGTCAAGTTTAGCCATTTGTTGTGCTGCTGCATAATACATACCTCTATAATATCACACTGTCAAAAATACAAAACCCTTGTTCGATCTGATGAACAAGGGTTTATATGCATTCTTATGTTATCGAGACTTAGGCACAGCAGCGAAATAAGTATTATCCCAGACAGTACCGAAAAAGCCGCACTTGAGGTGACGCATCCCATCAGTCTGAAGAAAATAAGGCACCATACGTGCTCCAGTACCCGCAGGGCCCAAGCGGTAAAAAGAACCAAGGGCAACAACCCTTAACGCTTTCTTAGGACTGCGGTATCTTTCGCAAAAAGCAAGGAACTCTTCAATATTCGCTGACCGATACCCTCCCTTATCCAGCTCGGCAACAGCATTATCTCCGCGCGTTCCTTCGCCAAAACGAAAGAGTGTAACAAGTAATTCATGCCTTCTTTTACCCTTTACTGGAAAGTGTTCCGCGGTAATAGCGTCATCAACGGTGTCAAAACTACATACATGAATCATCCCCTGAAACGAACGCCTATAATCAACTACCGCAGAATGCGTAGATATATCAGCGAACCGAGTAAAGATTTGTTGAATCTGATAGCCAAACCACCCTTTATTACTCGTGATATCCTTTGCCTCGGTATAGGTCTGATTAGGAATATGACCAATCATAGTTGCAGCAATATCCTTAAGCTGACCCTGAGTTCTCGGACGGACTGTCTCATGATTTTTCATGAGCTGTTCCTCCATTTATCTATTTAAGGAGCCGTGCTGCTGCAGGAAACTATAAAAGTCTAGCTCCAATCTCCGATCTTTTACAGCTCTTCTCCTCAGCAGCCATAATGTATTATATCAAAAATGAAAAATGCTGTCAAGACAAAATCGGAGTCCCGATCTCCGATTTTAACTTATATACGCCGAAATAAATACAATACAAAGTGCTCGTCATTATACTCGCTAGTGTAGCCACCACCCAAGTCTTTTCGACAAAGCAGCTGTGCCTGAAATGAATTATCAAAATAATGCAATGCATTTTTAAAGCGCTGCCGACACCACGCAAGACTTTTAATTTCTGCCACAGCACATACCAAATATCCACCATGTTTTACAACACGATACATTTCTTTAATCGACTCAATGCCGGTCAAACCAACCATCCCACTTGATACTACCACATCAAAAACAGAATCAGAAAAACCAAGAGAATACGCGTCCATATGCATACAAGCAGTATACATTGTTTTATCATCAGCTTGTTTAAGCCGTAGCTCTGCAATATCTACGCCAATCAACGTCCCGCTCCAACCTACATTTTCAAGCTCAACACCAATCTCTCCTGGACCGCTTCCAACATCAAGGATAAACTCCCCGCCTTTAAGATATGGCTCAACATTCTCAACTGTTAACCTTGGCACGTGCCATCCTTCAAGCCGGGATCCTAATTCATAATTATGTAAAGCATTATAATGCGCTCGTGCTTCTTTTGCCGTTTTCATGTATAATCCCTCTCTTTCGCTGAGTATAGAACTACAAAAAGCATAACATACATCTATACTTTTTGTCAACTAACGTTGTAAATAAAGAATCGCCAAGGCTAAACCTTAGCGATTTTCTTTTCTCTATCACTTTTTTATAATTGAGGAATTTTGAAAATCCTGAAATTAATAATTTCAAGGATTTTCCCAAAATTCTGAGATTAGTTATGTGCCGAAGGCACATGTCCAAATCAATACATACGGCTTGTGCCGCATACATTTTAATTAACTCGCGCAAATAAGGTAAGTTACTCAAACTACCCAGGAGGGGTAATAATCCGCAAAACCGTAAACGGCTTTACCACAATATCACCACCAACTTTTGTCGGAGCATCCTCTCCAGGAAACTCAAACAAGCCATCTCCGTCATCAGTATGCATCATCGCAAAAAGCGCATTCTCTCCATCTTGAAGCACCTGCCCTACCTCAACTTCGACATTACTATAAGAGCCGACAGTATAAAATCTCGAACTTCCAATCACGGCACCAGGCTTACCATCTACAGAAACATGAATCACAATATATCCTGGATCTACAAAGTCTACCCGTCTAATCACAACCGTATCCCCATCTGGAAACATAAACCCCTCAAGCTCCTGACCTTCAACAACAACTAAAGGCTGTTCTGGCGTCGTAGGAACGATTGCTACTTCTTTAGATACAGGTTCCTCCGTTGCTGGCGTCGATACCTCACCACCGCCCCTTAACAGCAAAAGGACAATAATTACAACGAGAACGACAATAATAACAATTAATCCTTTTTTCATAAATCGTTATATTACATTAGATAATAATAGTAAATCCCATGACCTTTCTATACTCACCATACCAACTTGTATAACCTTTGTCAACTCAATCAGTCAATAGACTGTTTCAAAAGGACCGCTCGCACAATAAAAAGACCGTCGTAACGGTCTTTTGTTTTTTCTGGAAACTCCAGAAGATTAATTTTATAACTTTTCGCCCTGTTTGGATCTCCACATGCCTAAATATTGTTTCCATCCATTGCCAAATCGAGAACGCAAAAGTTCAGCTGCCTCTTCAAGTATTTTCTCTCTTTTTTCTGAGACCTGGCGCCAGGCAGCAAGCCATATTTCCTCATATTTTTTAAATAATTCTAAATCTTTATCAGACAGTGCATCAACTTCCTCCTCTATCTGACGCCAATCTACTTTATCAGCCTTTGGTTGTTCTTTTATTTTCTCAGACATATATATTTTATTTAATTTTATACAGACTTAATCCAGTCTTCGTAATCTTTATTTGCGCTAACGTCAAGTTTCATAATGCAAGGGACATCATAGGGATGAATCTTTTTTACTTCAGATTTAACTTTGTTCCAATTTTCTTTTTGTGTTTTAACTAATGATACAACTTCATTGTCTTTTTGTATCTTCCCTTTCCACCAGTATAGGCTTTTAATGGGGAAAATGTTAGCGCAAGCAATTAATTTTTTATCAAGCAAATGATTGGCAACATGCTTTGCTTCTTTTTCATCTTTATGTGTAATATAGATAATTATAAATCCCATAAACTATTTTAAAAATCTTTTTATGGTTTGCCAAACTTTTTCTGCTACCTCATCAATTGATAAAAGCTTATTATTTAATACACACTCAATTGTTTTAAAATCCTGAGGAAATAATTTTACTATCTCTTTATATACATTTTCAGCGGCCTGTAAGTGCGTTATGTCTTGCTCATGAATATCTCGTTTTTTATTTCCTAAATACTCTCGTGCGCCTTTTTGTGCAATTAAATCATACGCGATTTTCGTTGGCATGTGTAAAAATATATTGATATCTGGCTTGGGAATTGATAAAATATTGTATTCTAAATTATTAACCCAATGAAAAAACGTTTCCCGCGCCTTTTTAGTTTTAATTTTGACTCCTTGATGCCCTAAATTTGACGCAACATAGCGGTTAGACAATACTATGTATTCTTGACTAATCCATTTCTTGATCTGCGAAGCCGTCGCAAATCGATCAAGCGCATAAAAAACAGAGGCCTTATATGGCCCCACCTGCTTCCACGATCCATACTTACCCTGTAAGTACTGTTCAACAAAATGCGCTGACGGTAGCCCATATTGAGGAAAATCTACGGTCTTTACGTTATGCCCTTTACTTCTCAACCGTTTTATTAAACGTTTAAACTGCTCAGTTTTCCCTGACCCATCAGTGCCCTCTAATACTATGAACTCTCCTTTATGTTTCATTGATTTATAGTCTTACTTTATTCCCCCTGCTTTCCGGGATACTATTCTCTTTGTCATTCCACACGTTCCTCACTTCGCGAGGAATGACAAAGAGAAAATGAGGAATGACAAAGAGATAATGAGAAATGACAAAGAAAAAATGAGAAATGACAAAGAGTAGTTTCATCCCGAGCAGGGGAAAAACGGAATGAAAAGAGAGGGCGGGATGACTATAAGCTAATTTTAAATCCTGGGCCCATGGTTGAGGCCAAAACAATGTTTTTAATAAATTTGTCCTTAATCTTAGGCGGTTTTGCCTTTTTAACTGCTTCTACAATAGTATTAAAATTGTCTTTTATTTTATCCTCTTTCCACGAAACCTTACCAATTACTACATGAATGCCGCCACCTGCATCATTTTTAAAAAAAAGCTTGCCCTTAGAAAGCTCATTAATGGTTCCTTTAATATCAGTGGTAATCGTTTCGGTCTTTGGACTTGGCATCAGCCCTCTCGGTCCTAAAATTTTTGCGATGTGCGCTAAATCTTTCATTATTGTCGGTTCAGCAATGGCAATATCAAAATCACATTTCTTCGTTTTTTTAATTTTCTCAATTAAATCTTGTCCGCCCACAACATCTGCGCCTGCATCTTTTGCCTCTTTTGTCTTTTCCGGACTTACAAATGCAGCGATTTTCTTTTTCTTGCCAATGTCATGGGGCAAGGTTGTTGATCCCCTCACCTGTTGCTCTGATTTTTTAGGATCAATTCCTAATATAAAATTGGTCTCGATAGATTCATCAAACTTTGCTCGAGCATGCATTGATATAAAATCTAAGGCCTCATCAAGGGTATATACCCTATTTTTATCTAGCTTAGATTTAATTTTTTGGTATCGTTTACTTCTCATAATTCACCATGAGAGATTCCTCGGCTCCCCTTCGACAAGCTCAGGGTCGCCTCGGAATGACAAAGGGGGTTTTAGTCCACAATTTCTAATCCCATTTGTCGGGCCGTACCCTCAACAATTCTTGATGCTGCCTCAATATCATCCGTATTTAAATCAGGTAATTTTATTTTTGCAACATTTTTTATTTGTGCCTTGGTAATTTTGCCAACCTTTTCCTGGAGCGACTTGCCCGATCCTTTTTCAATCCCAACGGCTTTTTTAATTAAACCTGACGTCAAAGGTGTTTTGATCACGAATGAATACGTATTATTTTCATAAACACTAATCTCAACAGGGAGCACATTTCCCATTGTATCCTTGCTTCTATCATTAAATTGCTTGCAAAATTCAGCAATATTTAAACCATGCTGTCCTAAGGCAGGACCAATCGGCGGCGCTGGCGTAGCCTGCCCTGCGGGAATTTGTAATTTAAGAATCGTTTTTACTTTTTTAGCCATACAATGATTATTAATACCTGATCATTGGTTACGACAATTTTTTTACTTGTAAAAAGTCGAGTTCTGCTGGGGTGTCTCTGCCAAACACAGAAATTAATACTTTTATTCTTCCTCGTGCCTCATCTATTTCAGACACCTTGCCCTCAAAACCCTTAAACGGACCGTCAATAATACGTACGGGTGAATTAATTTCCACATCAATCTTATACTTTGGCTCTTCAACCCCCATCCGCTTTTGAAGCGATTTTATCTCTTCTTCAGCTAAAGGAACCGGCGTGGTGCCTGAACCAATAAAGCCAGTCACATTGGGGGTGTTTCTTACTACATACCATGAATCATCAGACACAATCATCTCAACTAAAACATAACCCGGAAATATCTTTTCAGTCACGGTCCGGCGGCGACCATTTTTTATTTTTATTTTTTTTTCTGTGGGCACGAGAATATTATAAATTTTATCTGCCATATCTAAAGATTCAATCCTTTGTTTAAGTCCCTCAGCAACATTTTCTTCATATCCAGAGTATACATGAATTGCGTACCAACGTTTACCTTCTTGTTGAACTTGTTTTGGCATGTGAAAAAATTAATTTAGATAACCAATTGTAAAATATTAGTTAATATAAAGTCAACAATTCCTAAAAAAGTAGCAACAACCAAACTAATCGCAATAACAAGTAGGGTATGTCGAATCGCCTGCTGTTTCGTAGGCCAGTTTACCTTTTTTAATTCTTTAACTGACCCTTTAAAATAATTGGTTACTTTAGTAATCATATTTATTAGTCTCTAAAGTTTGGATAAAGATATCATTCCTTACAAACTTCAAGGTTCTTCCGAATGAAATGAGGAAGGTTCTTAAAAAGACCCCACGGGTCTATTATTACTATAACATACCCGTAAAAAAATGCAAGTGTTTAAATGTCAAGGTTTTTAACACCTCGTGCATGGGTTTGAATAAATCGCTTTCGCGGCTCAACTTCTTTGCCCATTAAAATCTCAAAAATCTCATCAACTCGTTCCGTATCTTTTACCTCAACCTGCTTTAAAACTCTTTGAGTTGGATCCATAGTTGTGTTAAAAAGTTCATCTGGATTCATTTCTCCTAACCCCTTATACCGCTGAACATTCACCCCTGCTTGTTTTGTTACTTCCGCTTCTCCAGTCTCGCTTTCAAGGGCTTTAACCTTAAATCCGGCTTGCTTTTTTGTACCCTTTTTTGCAGCAGTTTTCTTTTTTCTTGCATACGCTGCTAATACTTTTCCCTTTTCTTTGTCAGTATGTACATATGTTATTTCCTTGCCGCGTTGAATCCGATATAAAGGCGGTTGCGCAATATAGATATAGCCGCGCTTAATTAATTCTGGAAAATAGCGATAGAAAAAGGTTAACAATAATGTTTCAATATGAGCACCATCCGTGTCACTATCGCACGTTATAATAATTTTATGATACCGTAATTTATTAATATCAAATTGTTCACCTATATTAGTCCCTAACGCAATTATTAAAGATTTTAACTCCTGATTTGCTAAAATTTTATCTAATCGCGCGCGTTCTACATTTAAAATCTTACCGCGCAATGGCAAAATTGCCTGATACATCCTGTCTCTTCCCATTCTGCAACTGCCACCGGCGGAATCTCCTTCAACAATATACAATTCAGATTTTTCAGGATCTTTAGTTGTACAATCTGCTAACTTCCCTGGCAATGCCAAACTGTCTAAAACACCTTTACGCAATACGGTCTCACGCGCAGTTCGCGCAGCCTCTCGCGCTTTTGCTGCTAATACACACTTACCAATAATTGCCTGTGCATCTTGAGGATGTTCTTCTAAAAAATCCTTAAACCCTTGAGAAAACACGGTATCTACAGCTGAACGCGCCTCATTGTTTCCTAACCGCGCCTTTGTTTGTCCTTCAAACTGCGGCTCAACTAATCGTACACTCACCAAGGCAGTCAGCCCTTCACGCACATCATCGCCCGTTAAATTATTATCCTTTTCTTTTAAAATACTCTTTTCTCGCGCAAAATTATTTAATGTTCTCGTGAGTGCCGTTCGAAACCCAATAATATGCATACCTCCTTCAGACGTATGAATGTTATTTGCAAACCCATATAATGTCTCTTTGTAATCCTCCGTATACTGTAACGCAACCTCAACAAATGCATTATCTACCATTTTTTCAACATGAAAAATAGTGTTATGGCGTGGATTATTGGTCCGATTCAAATAGCGAATAAATGAAACAATGCCGCCTTCAAAATAAAAAGTATATGATTTTTGTGAATTGTTATCTCGCTTATCATATATATTAATTTTAATCCCTTTGGTAAGATATGCCTGCTGGCGAAGATGGGAAAGTATTTTTTTCCAATCAAATTCAACAGTATCAAATACTTTTTTATCTGGCTGAAACGTAATTATAGTTCCTGTTCCTTTTGCAGGACCTGTGGCGGTTACCTTTTTTAATGGTTTGCCACGTTTATATTCTTGCATCCATAATTTACCATCCCGTTTCACTTCTGCTTTTGCCCATGATGACAAAGCATTTACTACAGAGACACCCACACCATGTAAACCGCCAGATACTTTATATATGCCTTGCTCAAACTTTGCGCCTGCATGAAGTTTCGTCATTACCACCTCAAGTGCAGAACGACGTACCTGCTTATGCATATCAACCGGAATGCCCCTACCATTATCACTTACCCTCACTTTACTATCAGGCAAAAGTTCAATGTCAATCTCAGTGCAATATCCCATCAAACTTTCGTCTAAACTATTATCGGTTACCTCAAAGATCATATGGTGTAGACCGCGGGGACCGGTTGAACCAATATACATCGCGGGACGCCTTTGCACCGGCGCCAATCCTTCTAATACCGTAATTTGTTTTGCGCCGTAGGCATCTTTCTTTTTAGCTGTTGCTTTTGCAGCTGTTTTCCTTGAAGGGAAAACAGTTTTTTTTGTTGGCCCTGTCTTCTTTTTTATACGCAAAACAGCAGCCTTTTTGATAGGCTTTTTAGCGGCTTTTTTTATTGGCTTTTTGACCTGCCTTTTAACAGGTTTTTTTACCGTCTTTTTAGCTTGTTTTTTAGCTGTTTTAGGCATAAAAAACTTAAAAAATTACCTATAAAATACACCTATATTATACCATAAAAATACAATAAAAACAAGGCAAAAATAAACTAAAAAAGAAACTTTTTCAAGCCTCTCTAGGACATGTGCCTTCGGCGCATAACTAATTTCGGAATCTTGGGAAAATCCTGAAATTAACGATTTCAAGGATTTTTCAGATTCCTCAATTATAACAAAATTACTCTAAAAAAATCTCTATACGGCTTCTAGTTTGCCTACTCTTTCCTCTAATCTTCTTAACTGAAGACCGAGCGCTGCTAACTCTTGTTCCTGCTTCTCATAAAGAGCAATAAATCTGTCGAGTTTTGTAAACAACTCGCTGGAATTCTCTTTCATCCATCTGACATCTTTTTCTATGTTGGTAAGACGGCCATCCACCGAATCAAGACGCTTGTTTACCCCTTGAAAATCTTCTTGGATCGATTCAGCAAAAGGCTCAAGCGATTCAACAAATACTTCTTTTATATCTTTTTTTGTTAATTCTTTTGTCATACTTATATATATATTGTATAACTTTAAAAAATGCTGTCAATCCGCAAAGAATAAAGTTACTCAAAAGTTAAAAGAGAGCAAAAATCCCGATCAAAAAACGAGATTTTCGGGATAAAAAACTTGTTAATTATCAAAATTCAAAGGCTTTTAAATAATTGTCGCGCTCTATTTGTACTAAATGTTTTTCTGTCTAACCCTAGCTTTTCAACCCATTCTGACATTTCCGTATTTTTATAAACTTCTCTAAACTCTTCAGGGCTCATATTTCCGCTCCTATAATACGTTCCGCCCTTCCCCCAATCAGGACCGCTTTCTTTAACATTTTGAATGAGCTTCTCTATTTTACCGCTCAATTCATCCTGTCTGGCAAAAATTAAATCATTTAAATCTTTTGGAATAGGTCCGTTAGCAAGTCTGATGGCTTCCTCAGCGGCATGTCCTGTCACCTCTCTATAATTATGATATTTTTCAAAATATGAACGCGCTATTTTTTGTCCCTTTTCATTTCCTTCCAGTGTTGTGCTAATAAAGTCCTGAAATTTTTCCGGATCTTTACCCACCTCCTCAAGACCGCCTAAATCAATTATAACTTTTTCAGCATCTGCCACCTCTTCAATAGACGCCGTTTTTGCAGTTTCCCCAACAGCTGTTACTTCAGTTGGCTCTTCAATTACTTTCTCTTCTGCTATAGATTTTTCCGCGGGAGCTGATTCTTCGAGTGGGACTGGGGTCTCTGGTTCAGATACAACCTCTACACCAGGCATTTCCATTTTTGCTACTTCAGCATGGGTTATATGTCTCCACGACTGACCTGGCTCCAGTATATTATGAGCATGGTCTCCTTTATATGAAATAAGATTGCCCTCATCATCTAACCCAAATGTTGTTCCTTCTTTTCCGCCTTCTATAACAACCTCTCCCTGATCATTTAATATAAATCTATCCACTCCTTGCTCTGTTTTAGCAAAGTCTTCATGATATTCTAATAATCTTTCGCGAAATGACGTTAATTTTTCAGGCACTTCTGTTTCAGGCGTTAGTTCTGCTTGTTCAGCTGTTTGCCCAGGCGGTTGATCAGCGACTTCTTCCGCCGGCGTTTTTGGCCCAGGGACTTCTTCTCCTACGACCGCCTCAGGTGTTTTTTCAGGAATAGATTCTGTAACCTCAAGCGGCGCTCTTAAATCTCCTTTCGTATAACTGCTGGCGAGCATATTTCCTTGTTCATCATAAAAATCAATCTGAGCACTCCCATCAGGTGTTTCTTTTAAAATATATTTATCCGCTGATGGATACTCTTGTTTTATGGTATCTATAATGCCAGGAAGCTCTTGTTTAGTTGCTTCTGGTATATTTTTAAATTTATTTATAGTTTGAACAAATTTATCTGAATCTTCGCTGGTTAATAACGTGTCTGGCTCCGCTTGAACAGTTTCAAAAGTAGGAACTTCCTCTGGAATTTCCGTAACTCGTTCTGTGCTCTCGGCTGCAGCTTTTTCAAATACCTGTTCAGGCGTTGCCTCTTTAGTTTCTAACACCTCGGCCTGTTCAGGCTCAGGCATTGTTTCAACCGGAGCTACAACTTCCTCAACCTCTTCAGTTGCTATAGAAACTGTATCAAGCGGGCTTTCCATCATATGTAATAATTCTTTTTTAGCACCAAAACCTTTTACTATGTCTCCTTTTTCAACTGCGCCATCGCCGTTATAATCAATTTCATATTTTGGAAATAAACGAGAGCCAGTATTTTTCATATTTACCATCTGCTGCTGGCCCGTGTCATCATAAACATATCGCGGGGTCCACATATCAGAATCAGGCAATTTTCCGCTCATTGCTTTTTCCTTAAAATGTTCAATTGCCAAATCTAGTGTATCTTTATTAAAGTCATTGCCTTCAGCAACTAAACCACCAAAATCTTTACCGATGACCCCATCATTGCCTTCTAAAACACGTAAGAAAAATTGTGTTTGACTTTGATCAAGAGCCCAATCCGGCTCGTTTTGTACCGCCTCAAGCACCAGTGCTTTAATTTGATCTTCATCCCCTGCGGCTAACGCCTCATTCATTTTGTCAGTTAAATCTTCCCAATATTCCTCGCCTACTTCAGCAAGTACTGGTTCCACTGCTTCTGCCGCTTCTAAACTTTGTAAATATTGGTCAACATCTCCTGCGTCTTTAATATCTGTTAGCAATTGATCTACCGTGGATGAATCAATAGCTTCACTCGTTTTAGAAACATATTCAGCTAAAAGTTCATTATTTTCTATAATAGATTGTTTTGCTACATCACTCAAATCAGTCATTACTTTTTCTAATTCTTCAGCAGATGAAGCCTCGCAAAATAATTTGTCCCAATCTAAATTTTCTAATTGTTCACTGGTTACATTGTCAACATCAGCGGGCAGGTATTCTTCTGAAAAATATTCCTGCGGGCTCTCTACAACCTTATCTTTTATATAATCAATCGCATAGGTTCTCTCGGCGTCATGGGTATCAGCGCTTTCATACCACTCCTTAAACGCGCTTCTATCATCCATTTGGTTCTCTACTTCCTGCCAAATGCTATCCCCATCCTGATAATCAAGATGTTCTGGCACTGGTTCTGTAGCTATTTCTACAGGAGCTTCTGGAGCTTCTGCCTGCGCCTCACCTGCTTCAGCTGCTTCTTCTGCAAGGGCTTCAGGAACAACTTCAGGAGTAACTTCAGCAACTTCAGCTTCTATTTCTGCAAGAGCCTCTGGAGCTGCTTCTTCCCCTAAACCAAGAATTTCTTTGCCTTCTTTAGTAAAGTATCCAGCAGTTAGAGCTCCGCCCAGACCTCCACCAACCATGCTTATAAGTTTTCGCCGTTTAGTTTTCTTCTCTATTCTACTAACATCTTGTTCAATTTTTTCTTCAAGCTTTTGAGTATTAATTTGTTGGTGCCACAACAGCTCACTAAGAACTCTTTGATTAGCAAACTCTACCTGTCTAACATTATGAATAAAATTTTCTGCTCTGCTCTTAAGCAAAGGGTTGGAATCTAATAATCCTAATTCTATCCTGGACTGTACTAATACGACATTTTCTCGTAATTGAGGCAGCTCTTCGGCTGGAAATTCAATATCTTTAATAACCTTTTCTGCTTCGTCAATCATTAATTCAATCTCCTTAATCCCTTTTATTTCTGTTTTCTTGCCTCCTGCCTCTCCAAGCACGTACCCAATACCAACTCCACCGATCGCTCCCGCCACCACTCTACCCAAACTACTGCTCCTTATAGCCACTCCTATTGCAGTACCTGTTGCCAAACTAATTATGTCATATTTATATTTCTCCCAAATCCCCTGTTCTTCTTCAGTCATTCCTTCGGGCTTTTTGTCAGGTGTGCCACTGCGTAATAAATTAAACTTTTGAACCAACTCATAAACCTTTGGTTTTTCGTTTTTTAATGCCTCTAATCTTTTTCTTGCTTCATGCTCTCCTCTTTCGTGTTGAGCTAATGTCATTGCCATCTGAACTGCCATATCTTTCTGTTGCCATTCATCAACATCAGGGTATTCAGCCCTAACCTTAGTTAAAGCGTTTAAATAAAATTCTTTTTCTAAATCTTGTAATTTAGATTCTAAAACTTTGTCTTTTCCTTCTACTTTGGCCTTTTCATATTCTTTTAACGTTGTTATGGCTTCTTTGCTTGTTTGTCTTCTCATTTCATTGCTCATTAATCCGCTTAATTCTCTTTTCAATTTCTCTACATCTTCAAACAGGTCTTCCTGCGCCTTATTTCTTGCTTGCTCTAATTGTTTTTGAAATTTCTCTTCAGTTTTTGTGGCTTTTTTCTGTTTTGCTTTTCTTTCAATCTTTTTTGTAATCAAGCGCGTCAAAGCTAAACCTCCTGCCATAACTACCACTCCGGTACCGCCTGTTGCTATTCCAGCTGCTGCTATTAATTTAGCAGCACCGCCTATAAGAGCAAAATTTTTAAGTATTCCTCCAACCATTTTTCCGGCTTTTCCCCATCCAAATTTCGACACTGCTGCCTGCGCTTCAGCTTCTATTGTTTGCTGGATAATTTGATGGATATTTTGAGCTATTTCCTCGGCCTTCCCTTTAATTAACAAGTCTTCTTTTCCTTGACTAACAGCAACTTCTTGAATTTTCTCTTTATAAAAAGCAACAATTTTTTCATCATCTTTCTCTTCCATTAATTTATGCAGTGTTTTTATTTCTTTATCGCTTAATTTTTCAAAAATCTCTTTAGGTTCAATATCAAGATATTTTAATTCACCAGCTAAAAGTTCTTTAGCTTTTTGAGTTGTGTCCTCCGCCTCTTTGTTAATATCTGCCAACTTTTCTTTTTCCTTCGGCACTGCTTCTTGCTCTTGTTCAGGAGTTAGTGTACCTTCTTTATCAAAAGATTCCTTTTCTTTATCCACATCTTTAAGTAATTCTTCTTTCTTAGCCTCATAATCCCTTAAGGCCGTCTCATACTCTTCTTTAACGGCCTCCCTGCTTTCTTCAGTTTTTGCCTCCTTTTCAAAACCTAAAAATCCTCGAACGCCTGTAATCTTTTCCATATTTGCCTCTGCTCGTGTTAGTCGTTCACGAGCTTGTTCAAATTCACTTTCTTTTACTTTTTTCAATCGTTGTTTTAATTCTGCTTTGCGAAGTTTACTTACTCCTGTTTCTCCTCGCCCTTTTAATTCTTTTTGTAGATCTTTTATTGTAGGCCTTTTCTCTACATTTTCTTCGGAGGAAGAAGGGGGTAATTTTTCAATTTCTTTTGTCATGGTATTAAATTTAAATTTGTTTTTTTAATTTATTTAAAACTTCTTGAATCTTTTTTTCTTCGATTCTTTTTATAATAGCGCTAACAATACTGCTCCTTTCCGCCCGCAATTCATTGAGTTTTTTAACAAACTCATTATAAATTGCTTCTAATTCCTTAATTTTCTTTTTAAGAGTTTCTGGTTCTTTAGCTGGCATAGGTGTATATATTATTGACTCAGCTTTGTTCCTTTTAACCGAGCTGTGCCCTGAACAAATTCATTTCCAAATTGTTGCAATGTCTTAGCAATTTTGTCAGAAAAATCCGGAATGCGGCCATTAAAAAACTCCAACACCTCATCTGACCTTGGAGATTCATTCTCACCCATAAATTTTTCAAAATCTTTCACTCCTTGCTCATCAAGTTCATCAAGAGCCATAACACCTAAGCGCTGTTGAGCTTGAGCAGCTAATTTTTCAGTATACTCTTTTTTAAAATCCTCTGGCATAGTATCAATGCCAGCTTTTTTAATTACATCCTGAATAAATTGTTGAATCACATTTTCCATAGATTTATTTCTTAACTAATTAAAATTAAATTTCTCGGCATTATTATATCGTATTTAATAGCGGATATTACACATAATATTTTGTCCTGATATGCGTTCATCAGCCATAGAATAAATATATTTAAATCTTCCCCCTTATCTCTGGCCCCAAAAATCTGGCTATATTCTCTTTTCTCAATCCTCTATACCACTCATAAAACCTTGCTGCACCTCCCCTTTCTCTACAAAACTCTTCTGTTTGTCTATCAATTAATCGAATTTGCTCATCTAGTTTTTTATCAACCCTTTCACTAATATATTCTGCTTTAGACCTTTCTGCCCCTGATCCAGGTATGGAAGGGAACGGTTGTTCAAATTCTTTTTTCATAATTTTATATGTCAAATAAATTAGGTATTTAAAACTAAAGGAATTTGAAAATTCCAAATTCCTTTCTTATGTTTCTAATTGTTCTAAATCTTTATCAATATCACTCACTTCATCTACCATTTCCTTTTTAACTCGTACCACTTCCTCCTGAATGATCTCAACTAAATCAGGCACTTTTTCCTGCAAAAACTGCGCTTTAATGGTATCATCCTGACCTGCTATTTTTTCAAACTCTCTATGGTCTTTTTCAGACAACACCTTCATTAAACGCAACGCAATGCGCTTTTCCGCAAGCGCTGCCATTTTATCTAATAAACGCACCTTTATATCATCAGATAATCTGGTGATCCCTAAGGCGGTAATAATATTTTGTCCTAATATATGTTCATCAGCCATAGATACACTATTTATTTCATTTACATTATATAGTATAGCATAAAAATATGCAATTGTCAACAACAAAAAAAAGGAGATGTAATATAACTAATATGGAACAGTGGTAAGCGATTTTTTGGCTAACTTAAGCAGTAAATTAGCATCTTGCATTGAGGAAATAAACTGTGGAAAAGTTTTCCATAAATGCACCTGTTTTTGCTTCAATGGCATGATTGCTACACGTAAGTACGAAACAGGGCTTTGAAACCATTCAGGATAGGAAAAGCGAAAGGTAAACTCTGTAATCAGGTCAGGCGCTTTCTCAGGGGTGACATGGTGATACATTCGCCGGACAAAGGTGGTATAGTTACCCCACAACCCTTCGATTTCAGACGTTAAGGTAAATTCCCAACGATTATGACGTTCATACGAATGATTCACCGGCCACCAGTTGCTGATCTTACGGTAGATTGCGGCACCATCAGAAAATAGAGTGCTGCCTGGAACCACATAGTTCGACAGAAAATCAATTGCCGTTTTTCGGTCAACTGACTTTTCAGGGATATGTTTTAATACAACCTTTCGTGTGCCGATTTGTTTTGCCCCGACAATTGCATATTTCTTGTTTTTTGAACCTCGGTACGCCTCATCGATTTGCACCACACCTGAGAGCCGTGTCGCGTCTAATGCATGCTCGGGTAAGTGGGTACGGAACTTCTCATACCATCGTCTCACCGTTACCAACGAGACGCCGGCCACCTTGTGTGCCTGATCAACCGGCACTTTGTTGCACCAGCACCATACCAATAACCAAAAGGTTTGTAAAGAAAGTTTCATACCGCGCAACCAGGTGACTGACGTAAAAGAAAAGGGTTTACGACATCGCTTGCACCGATACCGCTTGCCATACTTTTTAATGGCTTTGCCCTGGCAAAAAGGGCAAAAGAGTTGTTTGCCAAACAAAATGCGTTTTAATTCCGTTCTGATCTTGCACTCAGACGGAATTTGGCGTAAGATAGACATAGGAACATGGTTAAGATTAGTTAAAGACTTTTTTGACCTTTAATTTCTATCTTACCATGTTCCATTTTGTTTACTATACCCAAAGGAGATGTTATACACATCTCCGATTTATTGATGGTTAAAAGAACTACTCTTTTTCTACCCTGGCTCCCTGGGGAACATTCAAATCAAGAGACAAATCTATCGCGGTTTTCGCCGTAAGAAGGTCAATTAAATCCTGAGCACCACCGGCAGCACTAGTCTCATCTCCATTGCCGCCCATTATAACTGTCGGCACCCAATTGCCTTTATACTGGGAAATCGCATCAGCATAATACTTGCTCACTTCTTTATAAACGTCCAACTTCTGCTTAAGAGCTCCATCTGCTGCTAAGACCAATCGTTTCCTTTCGGCCTCACCCTGACCCAGAAGAATTTGTTCCTTCTTCTTAAACCCAGCTGCTTCTTGATCAAGTCTTGCAACATCACGCCGCTGTTCAGCTTCCGTTACAAGCTTAGCCTTTATCACTTCCTGATCCCACTTAGATTTGGCTGCATCCGCTTTACCTTCCTCAGCAACCGTAATAGCTCGCTGTTCAGCTTTCTTTGCTTCAGCAATAGCAGTCTGGACTTGCATGATTGCGTCCTGCTGAGCTTCAATCTGTTTAACAACGGTTGCGTCATACAGAATCCTGTTCAAGCTAAGGTTATACGTTCGTATACCAAACTTCTGCAATGGCGACTCTTCTTGACGAGCCCTCTGATGTACTGCATTTACATCCATAACTATCTCAACCCTTGTAACGGTTTTCAGTATACCGGTAATAAGGTCTTCTGCTTTTGAGTCGGTGCTCTTCGTGCGATACACTCCGCTTTGCGCCTGATCTTCAACGTAATTAATCAGCTGATTCCGCTTTTCTGAATAGCTCTCTTTCGATGACATCAACGGACCACTCATATACACTGCTTTTTCAAAAACAGGTCTTACTAACTCACTGCTAACAGCTGCCATACTGCCATACTTGGTATGAATTCGTGTCAACGCCTCTACGTCCAGGGGTAAATCCCAACGGGAAGACCCGGACATTTGAGCAGTACCGCCTTCGTTAAACCTGATTTTGATCGACTGATCTCGCTTTTCGCCTTGATCACTTTCGAGAGTAAACCAGAACTGTGAAGACTTCCGGTAACGTGTGACTCTCCCGAATTTCTGGAACTTCAAACCAGGATCTGTGTACCAATGCAATTCACCGTCAATCGGATCCTGAATAACGACGATCTCCTCAGCGTCAACACCTTCAAATACCCGACCCATCAAAAACAGGGCCACGACCAGAACTACTGCGGTAATCGAAAGCGTTATGATTCTACCGATGCTCATCGGCTTCTTCCCTCTACTAGGGTAATCCATACTACCCCTCCTTTCTTTTTTTGACCTTGTTCAGATTCCTGGACTGCTTTTTCACCTCAGCCAGGACTTGCTTAGCATGCTCAAGCCGAGCTCGAGCATCCTCTGTCTCGGTTTCTGCGTTCGTCTCAGCAAAGCTGGTTAAACGCATAGCTTCAGAGATATGCTCTTCAGCTAGTTCCAAGGCTTGCTCCGCAACCATGCGGCTCGCGCCTTGTCGTTTCCTCAAAAGAGGAAATATCGAACCACCTTTTACAATCGGTACAACGACCTGCAAAATAAAGAACAGGGCGACGATCAAAAGTAATAGGGGTTGAAGTATGATCCATAAAGACATGACTCTCCTCCTTTCTTAGCTTCCTTGCCTCTCAAAGTGTTTCTTCAAATTCTCGTAGATTTCTTCTATGGTAGCATTCTTGTCCACCAGATATCTCACCAACGTTTCCTTGGTTTTGTCAGTCGCTGACTCAAACACCTGAATAAAGGCCCGAGAAATACCAGCAACAATGAAGTTACGCAGAACAACCACCAACAGAAGGAATCCACCCCACGCAATCACACTACCCACAATACCGATAATCGTACTGTTGATATCCACAATAGTACTTGCTTCCATTTGTCCTCCCTTCGGTTCTTTTTGGTTTTACTTTTTCAACCTTGAACACGTTGTCAAAGAACAACATTGTTCACAAAATACATCTTAACATATTTAAAAAATTTGTCAACCCCTGTACAAGATGAGTACATGAGTAACATTAAACTAATGAGCGAGGGCTTGCCTCGCTCATTGACGACTACAATATGTCATCCAGCTTACACATTACAACTGCTCCTCCCCACACTATACCTATGGATAACAAGATTATGGGGACAATGATAATGGGTGGTAATGCTATTAGCAGAGTCAATATCGTGAAACAGAACAGTGATCCTGGCAGAGATGTGGGCTTAAGCGTGTCTAAAATGTCATCCAATATCTCCAGAGCAATTGATCGATCTCGTTTCATTTTTTCCTCCTTTTGTTAATTGTTATTAACATATTAACACATTTTTCTACTTTTGTCAATAGCAATTTTCCACAAATGAGCCCTAAATACATTTCTTGCCATTCCGCCCCTTGCGAAACAAGGGGTGACAAAAGAAAGCAAGGGGTGACAAAAGAAAGCGAGGGGTGACAAAAGAAAGCAAGGGGTGCCAAAGAAATGTCATTCCGATTCACGGAATGACAAAAGGGGGCGGAATGACAGAAGGGGCATTATCCTTTGTAGCGGTACTCGCAGATCTCAAAGAAGTCACAGTGTTTGCACAGGGGTGTTGGATTTGCAGGGAAATCACTGGTTTTAATACTCTCAATCGTAGAAACTATTTTTTTCTCAATTTGTTCTAATTCTTCTGGCTTTGCTTCAACAGATATTTTCTTTCCATTTTCTAAATAATAGCAGGTCAAACGGCTTAACTTTTTATCAAATGTATCTGGTAAAGACTTCGCAGCTAACTGATAAATTAATAACTGCTGCTTATCACGTGAGCTCATTTGTTTTTCTTGTCCTTTTCCTGTCTTATAATCAATTATTTCTAGGCCATCGTCTCTTTCGTCAACCCGATCTATCTTCCCCTTAACCGGATATTCTTTTACAAATATATTAAAATCTTTTTCCAAGTACTTAACACTTGGCCGGGACTTCACAAAATCCTCATAAAACATTTTTAAAATCTTTTTCCCTTTTTCTTTATATTTTTTTTGATGCTCTTTGCTCTCATACCACTCATCAATCCATGATTCATTATATAACTTATATAAATCATCAAGTGAGGGAATATGTTTGCCTGAATCCTGTTTTTTAGTTGAGAATAAATCAGTTTGGCGCGCCTTTCCCGCCTCAATCCAATTTTGTAAAAATCGACGAAGTGTTATATGTATGGTCTGGCCAAAACTAAACGTATACCTTCCCCGACGCGGCACTTTCAAAATAAACGCAAACTTATACTGGAGCGGGCATGCTTGAAATGCGGCAAACTGTGAAAAACTAAACTTTTTCGGAATCTTTAATGAATCTCCTCTTGACTTGAGAGTCGGACCCTTAAGTGGGAGGGTGGCTTGTTTTTCTAAATAATCAAGCGTTTTTTTGGCGCCTGGTTTTTTATCTTTTGTGACTAAACCAAGCTCATATAAAAACCGGGAAAACTTTTTTCTGGTTTTCCCCCCGTAATCCTCAGCTGAGCTTATAAACAATCCGTCTTTTGCTCGGGTTAAGGCCACATAAAATAGACGCCGCTCTTCTTGCAAATGAATATCGCCCGTTGGGATAATTTCTTTAATTAACGGATCAGGCAGCCCAATTGGTTCTTTGCGGCTAATGGTCGGAAAGCGCTTATCAAGTAACTGGGGTAAAAACACCCACCGCCACTCAAGTCCTTTTGCGCTATGAACGGTAGAAACCTTAACTGATTCAGGACCTGCTTCTGCCTCAGATTGCAAGCCTCCCCTATCTCCGGTTTGAATCATTAAATCAATCATGCGAGAAAAATTTTTTAAAGAGGCATCAGTATTGGTTGCTTCAAAATTTTCAATATGTTTGAAAAACTGATTTATATATGAAATATTCTCCGTGCTTTGTTGACTATCCTCAAGCGCCTCATCTGATAATAATTTTAAATACCCGCTGTCATGTAAAAATGCGTACATAACCTTGCCTGCATTTTGTGTTTTTGCTACCTGGCTATGTTTTTCAATCCATGAAAGCAGTGTATTAAAACTATCAACAGCTTGTTTTGAAAGCCCCTTAATCATTGAAGCTTGCTTTATGGCCTCATACAACGACCAATTCTTTTTATGAGCCGTATGAATAAGGGTAGAAAGATCTTCATTCGTAATAGATTTGGTAAAAATCGGTGACGTGAGTATCCGATACACTGCTTGACTTTCATGATAATTATCAAGCAGTTTTATATATGCAAGAATATCTAAAATAACTGGCTTGGAAAAGAGACCAGCCCTGGCTAAAAATTGATACGGTATATCAGCAAATCTAAGCGCTTGACAAAATGCCTCAGCAGAACTATTGGCTCTGACTAAAATAGCAAAATCATTCCAGGTTGCGTCTTTATGTTTTTGTTTTAGTTCAATTATTTTTTCAACGATCGCACGCACCTCTTGTTCTTGTGACCTAAAATGTAAATGTTTAATCTCTGCCGTGCCAGACTTAGTTGCCTCAAGCCTCTTGCTTAATAAATCTTTGAATTTTCCACTCGAGATTTCCTCTTCAGTATAATTTTGTTCAATAAATTTATACGATAGATCAAGCACTTCTTGTCTACTTCGATAATTTTTGACTAACGATAATACAATGCTTTTTGGGTAATCTTTTTTAAGCTGAAATACATTATTATATGCTGCCCCACGCCATCGATACACTGCCTGTTTATCGTCCCCCACAACCGTTATATTATTATTCGGTGCGGCAAGCATTTGCAATAATTGATATTGGGCCCAGTTGGTATCTTGAAACTCATCAACTAAAATATATTTAAACTGCTGACGATATTTTTCTAAAATTTGCGGCCGCTTGTTAAACAATTCAATCGTATAGTTAATTAAATCACCAAAATCAAGCGCATTATTTTCTAATAATAATTGTTGATATATGTGATATGCTTCAGCAATTTCTTTGATACGCAATGATTCAGCATCTAATAGCTCATCGCTCATAGCAGAATCTTTATCTAATTTTAGATTCTCAGCATATTCTAAATATTCAGATGGAGAAATAAGTTCATCTTTCGCTCGTGAGAAATGTCTTACCAACACTTGAATAAACTTATTTGGATTGCCCAACGGCTTATAATAATCAAGATCAAATTTGTCAAAATTGTCTAATACTAAAAATGTCTGCCCAATGGTATCTAACACTTTAAAATTTAAGGGCAGGCCAATATCAGCAGCATGGGCTTCTAAAATCCGTTGACAAAACGAATGAAATGTTGAAATCCATAAATCAACATATCCATACGGCAGTAATTTATCAACGCGCTCTTCCATTTCTTGCGCTGCCTTATCCGTAAACGTCATGGCTAAAATTTCTTCTGGTTTGGCTAACTTATTTAAAATTAAATACGCAACACGACGGGTTATCACCGTGGTCTTACCCGTCCCCGCACCTGCAATAATCAAAAGTGGCCCATGGCCATGAGTCACTGCTTGTGTTTGCTCCTTGTTTAAATCCTGCAAAATTTGATCAATTAATTTCTTATCCATATACATCAAATAGTAGCATAAAATAACTTCTCTGTCGATTGACAAACTAACAAAATACATTTATATTTATAATAACGTTCTTTCCAATAGAGAGGAGAGAAACAATGGAATTTATTTTCAGATTTGAGCAGTTGTGGTGGTTTTTAACCTTTTTCGGTATTTTTGCCTGCATCCGGTTTCTTATAAGAATGCCCACCTGGGTTACTGACAAAGAAAAGAAAAAAGGCTTTTTCAGACGTAAAGGTGCTAAAGACTTTTTATATGGACTTGCCTTTGGAGCAATCGGTATTTTTGGCGAAGCAATGCTTATCCCTATCATCTACTTATAAAAAGAACTCCTGAAATCAGGAGTCTCTTTTTTGTACTAATTTACCAGCAACGCATTTGGCGAAGTCGGGTTCTCCGATGCCAATCAAAATCAACTGTTGTCTGGGGTCCTGTCTGAACTAGAGTCACCTCAGCGCCTTCGCTGTATTTGTCAACTGTGTCTAAAAAATCCTCAATAGGGCCGGTAGTCTTTTCTTTTTCATGAATAGACCAATCAAGATAATCAGCAAAGGTTATGGCAATCTCATCAGGTCGGTTAACCTGACATGCTTCTTGAAATCCTTCTCGACTAAACGTCGCCACCCTTCTCACTTTTTTCGTCACGCTCGTTTTTTCAACAATTGGTACGTCGCTTTGAGCAATCTTTGTTACGTCGTTCCACGTAATCTCATCGGAGTCTTTATCAAATGGTCCACTATTTCCTGCAACTCTAATCGGAAAGACCCGCGCTACCCCAATTACTTGAACATTGAATCGATTCATGCTCAAGCCCGCATCAGTAGCAAGTGCGGTTGCCGTAACGTTTCTGCTGGTCACATAGGGAAAGGTGCCAAAATCAATACTTATACCATACCCTTGTGTTCCTTCAAGAATCACAATTTCATCTCGCTCAACATACGAATTAATCATATCAACCGTATCAGCACAATACTTTTTTAGCTGATCAACATCTCTTGCTTGAACACATGATGACTTTCTTAAAATCTTATCCGCCGCAGCGACTCCAATTCCCTCACCGCTGGTAGCAGACGTGCTCCCAATTCGTACCGCTAAATCAGTATTTTGTTCTGCTCTCACGTGCTCGTTCGTAATCACATGAGCGTTATGATCAATAAACAGTCTGTCTTTAATCCGTGAGAACTGGCTTACTGATCTCAATTCTTTCAAGAGTATATCCAGATTTATAAGAGCGCCTCTGCCAATCACGAGCTTGGCATATGGGTTGATCCATACACAGGGAATTTGTCTCATCACAAATTTCCTGCCTTTATAATAAATCGTATGCCCTGCATTGGGCGCCCCGGTTCGAATACCAACACTTGCACATGGAGATAGATAACTCACAATCGCGCCCTTTCCTTCTGATCCATATTGTAATCCTACTACTGCAATTACTCTGCCGTAACCATCTTTATCAGGGTTATACATACCTTCTTCCTCCTTTGAAAATAGCTTTATTTTATGTTAACTATATCAAAAAAATCAAAAAATGTCAAGCTCATTTGAACTAAAAATGATTGGCTCCCGATGTCAATCAATGCTTTACATAAATATACATATTATGTCAAGTCAAATTTTATATAATCTGCGGATAACTATACAGCCCTTTTAATCATTGCTGCTATTATCCATTAAAATATGTACAAAAGAGCATCTGGTTATCAGAAGCTCTTTTTTACCTTGGGTCGTTTCCCTGAAACGGTAGCTAGGAAACGGCAAGTCTAAATACTGTCTTAATCATCAACCTATACTTCTTAGTAATTAGAAGCTAAAATTAGTTAATCATCAACCCAAAACCGCCCTAATCATCAACGTAAAATATAGCAAGTTGCAAAGTTGTATTGCGTGCCATTTGCGTGCCAATTTGCGTGCCACTAATAACCGCTAATCGATAAAACATAAAATTTCTTTTTGCCTTCGCCTTTGCTTTTCAAAATACCAATGTTTATTAAAGAATTGATCAACCTAATTGCTGTTCTTTTAGAAACATCCAGAGCCTCTTCAACATCACTACGGTCGATTTTGCCCATAGCAAGCACAAAATCAACAATCTTTATTTGTTGTTTAGTTAAATACACTTGCCCAATCTTACCTTTCATTTTCGCGTCTAAACTCAACGGTATAATGATATCTTTCACCCTTTTCATTTCAAATTTAAAGCCGCTGACAAAATATTCTAACCAATTAGTTGAATCGGCCTTCAGGCGTTCTTGATAATTTTTCCCTAAATGAATTGCCTTATAATACGCTGGCCTATTTTGATTATAATAATCCTCTAAAGCAAATAGCTTGCGGAAATCATAACCTCTTTGATAAAGAATAAGCGTTGCTAAAAGCCGAGCAGTACGTCCGTTTCCATCAGCAAAAGGATGAATAGCCGCAACTTCTGAATGGGCAATGGCTGCTGCAATTATAGGGCAAGTATTGTCATGTTTAGCTTTATTAATCCATATAACTAAATCTTTGGTTAATTTTGGTACTTTTTTTGCTTCGGGGCCGGTATACCTTATCTCGATTATCTCGCCTCCTCTACGACTTACAACATATACCCTATCTTTTCTGAACTTGCCGCACTTATCACTGTCAATAGTATTTTTAGTTGCTAAACCATGAATCTTAAGAATGGTTTGAACAGTGATTTGTCTCTTACTTTCTACAAATTTGGAAATATAATATAATGCATCACGATAGTTTTTTACTTCAAAAATATCTCGCCTTGGCGCATCTACTTTTTTGCCAACTAATACTTTTTCTACTTCATAGCGATTTAAAATATTTCCTTCAATGCCAGTAGAAGAATGAATCATCCGTACTAATGCTTGTCTTCTTAATTTTATCTCCTGTTTGGGCAAGATTGGTGTATGTAAAACCAATGATCTTACTTCGGCGATTTCCAGTAAATCATTAAGAATAGTATGAGTAATTGTGTATTTTGGTTGAAACATAAAAAAGTTTAATTTTTTCTATTTAAATCTTAACATAATTAAATTTAAAAATCAACTTCCGCGTCTTTCGGCCGCGGAATGACAGGAGAGGGCCGCGGAATGACAGGAGAGGGCCGCGGAATGACAGGAGAGGGCCGCGGAATGACAGGAGAGGGCCGCGGAATGACAGGAGAGGGCCGCGGAATGACAGGAGAGGGCCGCGGAATGACAGGAGAGGGCCGCGGAATGACAGGAGAGGGCCGCGGAATGACAGGAGAGGGCCGCGGAATGACAGGAGAGGGCCGCGGAATGACAGGAGAGGGCCGCGGAATGACAGGAGAGGGCCGCGGAATGACAAAAAAAGGATTAAAAAAAATTACGGGTACCGAGAACCCATAATTATCAAGGTCGGGACTCGATAATTTAGTTTATTGATATAGGTTGAAAAGCTGGACAGCGTTTTTAGTGGTGACCTCTATTACATCGTCAAATGACATATTTTTAATCTCAGCGATTTTTTGGGCAACAAAACGAATATATAATGGTTCGTTTCGCTCACCGCGATGCGGCTCTGGGGTTAAATAAGGACTGTCAGTTTCAAGCAACATGCGCTCAAGAGGGGCATTTTTAATTGTATCTAATATCGCGGGGCTTGCGTCTTTATACGTAATGGGTCCATCAAAACCAAGATAAAACCCAAGGTCTAAAAACTGCTGTGCAATATCTAAATCAGACTGAAAACAATGCATCACGCCTTTAGGCTTTAACGAAATATTGTCAAGAATAACCTTTAGCAATTCTTTATATCCGTCCTTAGGATTTTCCTTGGATCCGCGACAATGCAAAATAACGGGCAAACTATATTCTTTAGCCAACTCTAAATGCTGGATAAAAACTTTCTGCTGTGTCATC
>JALLOO010000008.1 GCA_027717985.1 Patescibacteria group bacterium AH-259-L05
GGGCTCCTGATAAAAAGTTATCCACACCGACGTACTTGACAATTTATATATGTACATTATAATGTACATATTACTAAAATATTAACTTATGATCTATGAACACGAAAACAACGCTTTCAATTTCAGAAGCAAGAAAAAAAATATTTACCATAGCTAAAAAGGTTCAAAAACCATCAACGCATTATACCTTAACTGAAAAGGGCAAGCCCAAGGTTGTTATGATGTCTGCTGAAGAATTTGAATCGTGGGAAGAAACACTCGAGGTAATGCGCGATTTTCCTGATTTGATGAAAGACATTAAAGAGGTAGAGCGAGATATAAAAACCGGTGCTTACAAAAAATATACTCCGCTCGAAGATATTCTTGTAGAAGAGGGGTATATTCTGACAAATAAAGGCGGAAAATATGAGTTATCGAATAAGGCTAAAACCAAGCGCAGAAAAGGATCTCGCTAAAATTCCGCAACGCGATCGCGAACGCATTTTTGCTGAATTAGCTGGTCTTACAACAAATCCTTATATTGGTAAAAAGTTAAGTGGCAAGTATAAGGGCCGTTACTCAATTCAGGTTTGGCCATATCGTATTATTTATCAAATTTATAAAAAAGAGCTTTTAATTATTGTTATTCGCATTGGCCATCGCCAAGGAGTTTATCAGTAGAGGATAAAGGTTATTTTTTATTTTTTAAAGCAAAAAGCCCGCTACTCAGCAGGGCTTTCGAATTTGATAATTGCTCGACCTATGAGAAGTCCTATAACTGCGATAGGACCATAAGGCGCTACTTTACGACCGTTTCGAGAATCTCAGCGATGCCAATCGGGTCAGAGAGATAGAGGAGAATAGAAAAAATAAAAGCTACAACTACTACAGCGAGTACATTGTCAACCATGTCTTTAAACCATTCAGTGATATCTAAAGAACGTTGATATTTTTTGTTCATTTTCCCTCCATATTGTGGAATGAACTGATAATTACACTGTAATTATACAAAATCGTAAAGATTTGTCAATTACATTGTTGCAGTAGCTATAGTATGGTAGAATAAGAAGCATGAAAGTTATGATAACTGGCGGTTCAGGGTTTATTGGGCAAAACCTCACTGCTGCGTTATTACAAAAAGGTTATGAGGTTACTATTGTAAATCGCCATGCTTCAAAACAAAAGCAGGTCGCCTTTTATGATATTGATTTAGTTCAATCTGAGATACCTGATGAGATTTTCTCAGATGTTGATGCAGTTATTCATTTGGCAGGAGCTAATATTTTTGGGCGATGGAGCAAGCGCAAAAAACGCGCAATTTATCACAGCCGTATTGCAGGAACACGAAATCTCGTATCTGCCATTAGTGCCTTGAATCAAAAGCCAAAAGTTTTGATCTCTGCTTCAGCTGTTGGATTTTATGGAGATAGGGGAGAGGACAAGCTTGATGAATCCTCAAGCTCTGGCAAAGATTTTCTAGCTCATGTGTGTATTGATTGGGAAAAGCAAGCTCGCGAAGCTGAGAAATGTGGTCTTCGAACCGTACAAATTAGAACTGCTCCTGTCTTAGGACACGGAGGATTTTTGAGAAAAATTGTGCCGATATATAACTTAGGTCTTGGCGGCCCGATTGCAAGGGGGAAGCAGTGGTTTCCCTGGATCCACATGGCTGATATTGTTGGTGTGTATATGTTTGCCTTAGAGAACGAGGCCATTGCTGGGCCAGTGAATGCATGTTCGCCTCAGCAGATTAGAAACATAGACTTTTCAAATGCTTTGGCCAAAGTTTTGAAAAGGCCTGCATATTTGCGAGTACCTAGATTGGCCTTAAAGCTCGTTTTAAATGATCTGGCAAGCGTTGTTTTAGCAAGTCAAAAAGTGTATCCAAGAAAACTCAACGATTTTGGATATAAATTTATCTTTCCTAACATTGAAAAAGCATTGGAAAATCTTTTTATAATTGGAGAATAAGATATTATACATTGTAAATTTCAAGGTTCTGTGAGCGAAGCGAGCAGGTTTTTATAATTGAGGAATCTGGAAAATCCTGAAATTAACAATTTCAAGGATTTTCCCAAGATTCCGAAATTAGTTATGTGCCTAAGGCACATGTCCGAACTAAACTGTCAGGTTGAACCTGTTAAATAAAACAAAAAAGCCCTCACTTGGTGGGGCTTTTGTGGTTCTTAGATACCTCGGAGCGGTTAATTTCCAAAGCGATAACAACAGCTAATAGTAAGAGGACAAGAGCGGCGCCCATTGTTTTCCCTCCATATTGTGGAATGAACTGATAATTACAGTGTAATTATACAACACCTTAAAAATCTGTCAATAGTTCGCATCAAATCATTGTCATTCCGCATACCTTTTTTGTCATTCTTTTTTTGTCATTCCGCGCAAAGCGCGGAATGACAAAGGGGTTTGTGGGATGACAAAGAATCTTGTGGGATGACAAGGACTAGTTCGGGAATAAGCAAAAAGCCCGTTGGTATTGTGTCCAAGGGCCTTTTAAAGTTTGGATACAGATATCATTCCTTACAAACTTCAAGGTTCTGACGAGCGAAGCGAGTCATGGTTCTTATGAGTGTTTTTTAACCCATGCTTCTTCTGGGGTGAGTGCTTTGAGTTCGGCAGGTACTATTTTGCGAAATATGTTTTCAAAAGATTTGAGTTCGCCATTAACCGTCAGCAGGCGTTCTATCGTAATTCCGAAAAATTGTTCATTCTTTTTTAAGTATGGCTTTATAAGATTCCAGTCATCAGGGGTTAGATTAGTGAATTTACCGCCATTAAGCTGATTTTCGGAAAGTACATTATGTGGATCGCGGATATAAATAGCGCCGCCAGGAGCAAGTGAAAATAAGTTGCTTCCTGGATAGGGCGTATCCATTTCTTGAAGTTTACCGTTATTATCAAAATATACACCAAGAACAATCACAAATCCACCGCCATTCAAAGGATCACCCGCCATAAAGGATTCTGCAAGGTAATCAAGACAGGTTCCGTTAATTATTCCCCGTGGATGCCCAACCGCACCAATATAGGGTCGTCCGGCAGCATTACCTAACACATATGCTTCGCCGCCTTTGGCACCGTACATATATGTCTGACCAACATCACCATAGATAACGAGGGTACCATCTTTCATAATATTTCCAACCTGGTCCTGACCATTATTGTGCACTCGAATTGTTACACCACGGATATTATCAGGGGCGTTTTTATCAATCCCAATTCCAGAAGCGAGATAATCGCCCGGAGATCCGTATACATCAATATCTACATTTTTAGTTACTGCCCCTAACCCGTTTCCAATAAATCGCTGACCACGTACGTTAAATAGGACAAACCGTACAAATCCGCGTTTATACAGATTTACGATTGTTTGTGAAAGTGAGTCAGCTCCTTCTGAGGGAAAATCATGGGAGTCTATTATAAGAACCTTGCTTCGCAGAACCTTGTTACTCACTCCGCTCGTAATAAGAGTCGTATCCAGGCCTTTTAATTCTGGTAATGGATTTGACGAGGTTATTTTGAGGTATTTCTGGAAAGATAGAGTATCAATTTTATTGATCAGGTTAGTAAAGGTATCATCAATCAGCGAGAGAAGATAGCTTCTTTTTATGTTTCCTACTTTATATCGGTGATCTAACAGCAGCGTTAGCAGTGGGAGCGCACGATCAAGATCAGTGTCATCTAAAATATTTCGCTCAATGCTTTTTAAAAATGATTCAATGTCATTAACGCTCCAGAATGCGAGATTTCGGGATACAAGATTAAATTTTTCTTCTGTTTTGTAGCGCGGATCAAAAACGATATCTGAGTCCATTTTCCTTGTTTGAGAAGTATCTAACAGATGTTTTGGTGGCTCAACATCAATATGTTTTCCAAATTTATTATCGCATACCATTGATGCCTTTTTATTCTCTTGTGGCGTTACAGTAAAGATGAAGGCGCCTCCATCAGTGTGTGATCCACCGCGTGCACTCCAGTATAGATCTGCGCTTGACCAAACATGAGATGATTCAGATGCAATACTTTCAAGCGTTGCATCAATTACCTGTTTTTCAGATGAGGAAAAGCCAATGGTTTCTTTTCCATTTTGAATAGCAAAGACCTGAGGCCGTAGCATTGACGTATCAGTAATACCAATGAGCCGATACACATTTTCACGATGATCAGATTGTGCAAGGAGGAAAAACCAGGGACCATCAGGAGATCCATGAATGTGCGTTGTTTCTAAATCTTTATAGATTCCCTGTTTATCATAATCTAGTAGGGTAAAATCTCGTTCAGTGGTGGGCGCAAATGTTTCAATAACATATTCAAGAGGATATTTTGCAACACGATGATACAGATCAAAAGTAAGTGCAGCTACTTCAGTATCAGTAAGGAACAGGGGATAGACATTTGACTGCGACAAGTATGTGCATAAGGATGAGTAGTTGGCAAAGTCACCATTGTGAACCAGAGCTTCATTCATTCCAATAAAGGGATGCGCTCCACCAGGATGGATCACTTTTCCTCGGGTAGGATAGCGGTGATGCCCAATCCATATATGAGCATACAAATCTTCAAGCTGATAGTAGCGAATTACGTCGTCGCCGAAACCAACTGATTTGCAAACGAGCATGTTTTTTGCATGCGAGAATACCAGTGCTTGTTTTTCTCCTTCTGACTGATAAAATCGTGAATTCAATCGATACGTATTTTGATATACAATCTCATCGTCAGCTTCTATGGTATGTGAGTCATTAAGGTGATGCTTGGCCATAAACTTTTTGCGCACTTCTGGCTTGACACGCACAAAATAGCAAATTACCTTTGGCGGTGTTACGGTAAGATTCAGCGATGAAATATCTGAAAGTGTAGGAATCTCAAATACATGCTCAACAATAAATGGTTTTTCAATGAAGTTTGATTCAAGTTCAGACCTGAAAGATGTATCAAGATATGCGCCAGCGATAAGGTAGCTTTCATTAAGAATATCAGAGGTGGTATTAAAAAATTCTGGATCAAGCCCAACAGCAGCAATGCCACCGCCTTTACTATTACCGCGATTTTTCATTTGATTCAATCCTTGGAGTAAATGTTTTCCTGCAATGGGAATGCTAGAAGAAACGCCAATAACACCACAGCCGCCTTCGGGTGTATGTTTACGAATCGGTATAGATGGAAATATCTGTGATACTCTGGAAGCAATCAGCGTGTCTCGTAGTCTTTCTGTATTCATCATTTTTCTCCTTCTTTGAGTGTAAAGATCTTATTCATAAGCTTATCAGTTTTTGTTTTTTTGTCAAGTAAAAAATCACCTCGAGATCTTCTCAAAGGTGATTTTTATTTGTGTTTTCGTTCTGGACAATATTTTAATAAATCAGTTCTGCCGCGAAGATCAGTTACTTTAGTTAATCCAAGCTTGCGACAAGCATCAATTATTTGATTTTCATGTGATTTATAAAGATTTAAAATTTGTTGTGAACCCCATTCGGGCGTAATTAATTGCGAAAGCTCTGGGTCAGTAGTGGTAATACCAAATGGACAGCCGCGTCCGCGTTCACAATTAGCACAACGTGTACAACCAATCGCAACGAGTTCAGCAGTACCTATTATCCACCCATCAGCACCAAGCGCAATTGCTTTTAACCCATCATATGCAGTACGTATGCCGCCGCTTGCTATCAGCAGTATATTATTACGTGTTTCTTCCTGGACCAGATGTTTATGTACTCGAGGAATAGCGAGTTCAGTTGGCATAGCAATATTTTTTTTTGCAATATCAGGAGCCGCACCAGTTCCGCCATAACCGCCGTCAATATTAAGAACATGCGTTCCTGCATCATAACTGCCAGATGCCACCATATCAATATCTATTGTTGTTGATACTTTAGTAGAAACCAAAGCTCGAGGATTAATTTGTTTAATCCAGTCAATGTGTTTTTTATGATCTTCAACAGAGTATACACTGTGGAACGGGAACGGAGAAAGTGCACTTATCCATGGTACGCTTTCACGCATCTCGGCTACGGCAAGCGTTACTTTATCTCCTAAGAGGTGTCCACCCAGACCTGGTTTTGCAGCCTGTGCATACTTGAGGTCAACAATTCGTGCGCGCTGTATTGTTTCCTCTTTTACTCCAAATAAACCAGTAGCAACCTGTGTGATAACATGATCTTTATATGGTATTAATTCGTCAGGATATCCGCCTTCGCCTGTGTTGCTAAAGGTACCCATCATGTAAGCCGCCATGGCTTTCGAGAGCATAGTATTTAAACTTATTGAACCGAATGACATAGCAGCGCCGTAAAAAGGAACCGGGATTGTGATAATTGCTAGACCATCGTTTCGTTTGTTTAACACAAGAGAGGTATCAATTTTAACATTTTTAGGTGTCCACTGCTCTTCGGGCAGGAAATTAAAGTCAAGTACATCAAATCCACCGCCAGAATCACCAATACGATACTCTAATCCGTTGTCTGGTATATTGCCGGTTTGTGCTTGTATCCAGGTGGAGAGAATAAGTTCGGGTGTCCAGCGTTTATCTTCAAACATTGTTGGCGGTAGTCCAAATTCAAGCGTAGGCCAATCTTGAAATCCGCGATGAAGTGCCTCAGTATGTTTTTCAATAATTTTTTGTTCTGCAGTTTTTTTCTTACTCATAGCCAGCCACCTCCTTAAATGCTTCTGCTTCAAGGTCTGATAAGATAAGACGTCTGCCAATCTCCCCGCGCAATCGTCTGACATCACGCATTCCTATAGCACCCAATACTTCAAGAAGCTGATCATGCCATGATGCGGCCAGGTTTTTCAGCCGCTGTATTGCCCATGAAATATTCATTTTTTTAGGAAAGGTAACGAAAGCCGAATTATCATCTACGAGTTCTCCCTCAATGTGTGCTTGAAGCGCAATCCATAAAGCAGTATCAAGACTAACCGCATCTAATCCTGAAATAATTGCTTTTGGCACATGTTCAGCCATACTAATGCCGCCGCTGCCAATCAAGGTTACGTTTTCGCGTACTTTTGCCCTAACAAGACGTTCGTGTGTATTGGTAATGCAGTCTGCAATAAACTGGTTGCCAACATTACCATGATAATCAGCCGTGAGGTGAAATACTTTAATTCCGATTTTAACCATTTCAACGATATCAGCAGTAAAGGGTACACGCGCACACATAATTGCCTCAGGTGCACCATGTTTTACTTTATCAGCTATAGTAGAATCCCAGTTATTTATTTCAACAATCCGGGGAGAGCGGGGGAGGTCGTTAAGTAGTTCTACTGAATGTTGGTCAACAAGTGGGATAACGTGTGATGCGTAAAGACGATGACGAAGTATTGATGAAATAGGGATAATCACCATTGTTTTAATGTCATATGATACTCTATTAAGAATTTCAAGCAGTTGATTGTTCTGTATTATTGTACTCGTCGCATCGAACAGAAAGGGGACTTGAATCGGTACTGTTTTTGGTTTGCCAGCAATAACCTTTCCATTATTATCAAAGGTTAAAAACAGGGATTTTTCACCAATATCTACTTTTGTTGAAATATATTCTCTGCCATGTATTCCATCTCTTGTCGGGCGGACAATTACACTAAAGTCAAGATATATATTATCCCATCCTTTACCACTAAAGGAGCCGCGATAGCCAGCGCCGCTGACCGGGACACGGCCAGTTCGCGCTTCATACAGAATCGTTTCTACCTGTTTGGGAAGAATGTATGAGTCGCCAAGCAATTTTTGATTAGGATGCGGATAGATTCTAACAACATCAGGGTTTTCAACTGTGCATCTTAGACATCCGACGCAAAGATTTTCGCGCGGTGCTAAGCCGCCTAAGGGGCCTGAGAAGACACCATAAACACACGGGCGGTCGAGCGCAACTTTTGTATTTCCTCTAAAGTGCAGTAATTCTTTCAAAACCATTTTAATCAACCGGAGTTTTTTTACATCTACATGAAATCGCGGGGGTTTGTAAGAAATATCAGGGGTGAATTCTGCTTCAATGGTATATCGGCGATATGGTATTGTATCAGTTTTCATCAGTATATTCCTCCATTACTTACGTTACATTATGTAAAGAACTTATCTTTATTCTATCAAATAAAACCATTTTGTCAATATAAAAAAGATCACACATATGAAGTATGCGATCTTTTTGATGCCGAGCTTCTATCGCTTAAAAATTTGGATCAAAATGTGGGATAACATAGACAAGAAGAACAAGGCCGAATATAAGTACGGCAAAGGTGATAAGAATTCTTCCAAGTAGTCGGGTGAATAATTTTTGTGTATGAAACAATAAAAGTGCTCCAATAGCTGAAAAAGCTATCCCCAGCAAAACAAGAAGGACAGGAGTAAGCATAGCAGCCTCCTACTTTTATAGGATTCAAAGAACGCAGTAGTATACTATCAATTCCTTTAATTTTCGTCAATCATTTTTCTGTCATTTCCTATTCCTTCTTTGTCGCCCCGCACTTAACTCCTTTTTGTCACCCCGCACTTAACTTTGTTGAGTGCGGGGTGACAGGGGTAAGTTTATCTCGACAAAATTTATATATTTTGTACACTAATATATGGTAATAAACGTTGAGAGTACGGCTCGAAAAAGTAAAAGCATGAGGAAAATTAAGAATTAATAATTTAGCGTATGTATTTAATAGCGCGGTTGTTTTTAAATGCTATATTTTTGCTCATAGCAACTTATTTTATGAAAGGTGTCGAGGTATCTGGATTTTATTCTGCTATTATGACAGCTTTATTTTTGGGTATAGTTAATGCAGTAATCAGACCTATTTTCATTTTTTTGACTTTGCCAATAAATATTCTTACCTTAGGATTGTTTACGTTAGTGATAAATGGTTTATTGATTTTATTTGTCGCGAGTTTTGTTAAGGGGTTTGAGGTGAGCAGCTTTTGGGCAGCGGTTGGTTTATCTATATTTCTGTGGATTGGTTCTTGGTTAACCAATACTTTTATTATTGCTAAAATGTTTAAACAACACGATACATAATTCTATGCTTACGTTATATATCAAATCAGGATGCCCCTATTGTATTAAAGTGCTTAATTTTACCAAGGAGCACAATATTGATTTGATCGAAAAAGACGCATATGCAGGTGAGCAAAATATGAAAGAATTACTGGAAAAAGGCGGGAAAAATCAAGCACCATTTTTAGTTGATGACACAAAAGGCGTTTCAATGTACGAATCTGATGATATTATAAGCTATTTTAAGAAAAAATATGATAATGTTTAGCCCAGTGTGTAGGGACACATTATTTGAGCGTTATCCCCATATGTTTATGTTGACAAGTTGCTTCCATAAATTATAATAGAGGTAGTTGTTTTTTTAAAATAGCAAGGACGTCCTCAGGAGGAGATAGAATGAACAAAAAAGATCCTGGTGTCGTAAAACTAGTTGATACGATTAGAAAAGAGAGTAAGTCGGTGATAAGAAGACTAGGGGCGGTTGGGATGACACAGTCGGCAATTGAAAAATTTTTTGATGGCGAAGAAGTTAAAGAGTGTGTCCATTGTCATACTCCAAATATGATCGAAGTGCATTATGACAAGGACAACGAGAGGTCAACATATGAATGTTTGAATTGTTCTAAAACACACATGAAAGACTGGAAAGAAGATTAAATCGGTCTCTGAGAGGCCGATTTTTACTCCTCCTACTCTATTTGACAAAAGTAGTAGAGATGATATAATTAAATACAATATGAAGCTTGTTATCCAACGGGTCGGGGAGGCATCAGTGGAGGTTGAAGAAAAAACCATTGCAAAAATTGGCAATGGTATGCTTGTTTTAGTTGGCATTTCAAAAGATGATGATGAAGACATTGTTAAAAAATTAGCGCAAAAGGTAATAAAACTAAGAATTTTTCCTGATGATCATCGTGATATTAATCGTTCAGTTGAAGATGTAGGGGGCGAAATACTCGCTGTGTCTCAGTTCACCTTATTGGCTGATACGTCAGCGGGCAATCGACCAGGGTTTAGCTATGCTGCCGAACAGAATAAGGCGCAGAAATTATTTAATTTTTTTATAGGTGAACTTAAAACTTCGGGACTGAAGGTTGAAACAGGCGAGTTTGGTGCCTATATGAAGGTACATTTAGTCAATAATGGTCCGGTAACTATTATTTATGAGTGAACTACTCTACGCCTGAAAGTGTAAGAGCTTCCTGCTTCACAGTCGAGGGCAACCCCTCAACTCCACAGGCGTTACTTCCCGTAGTCCCTACGGTAGTTAAACCTAAGGTAAGAATATTTCTGGCTGCGTTTACATCTCTGTCTATGGTTAAGCCGCATTCAGAACATTGGTGGATTCTGATGGCCAAGGATTTAGGAACTGCTTTTCCGCAACCAGAGCACATTTGAGATGTATTCTGGGGATTCACTCCTATAACATACACACCAGCTTCTTCCGCTTTGTACGTAAGCATGTGTAGGAATGTACCCCAAGAAACATCAGTAATTGATTTTGCTAAATATTTGTTCCTGATCATACCTTTGATGTTTAATTTCTCAAAGGCAATGAATTGAAAGGTATTGACCAGAGATCTGCTTACTTTATGTAAAAAATCTGTTCTTTGATTATATATTCTTTCATGTAATTGAGCTACCTTTAATCTTGATTTGTTTCTGTTTTTACTCGTTAGTTTCTTTTTGGAATGTTTTCTTTGAATCTGCACCAATTTTTCTTCTGATTCTCTTAAATATCTCGGGTTATCTACTTTGTTTTCTTGAGAAGTGGTTACAAAATTGTTCAAACCTACGTCAATGCCGATCATATGTTCTTGCTTGATATTTTCAATCTTTGGTTTATCTGGTAATTCTTGATCAATCTCAACTGAGAAACAAGCATACCATTTATTTGTGTTTGTTCTCCTGATGGTTAAAGTTTTAATCGTTCCTTTCATTTCTCGATGAAGTATAATTGTAACAGGGCCAATTTTAGAAAGAGTAAGTTTGTTGCCCTTTACTGCAAATCCTGATTGCGGATACACCAAACTATCATATCTGTTTTTCCCTTTAAATCGTGGATATCCTGGTTTCTGAGTTTTTCCATTCTTATTTTCTACAACTCTTCTAAAAAAGTTTTGAAACGCTTTATCTAAACGTCTGGGAACATCTTGTAACACCTGAGAGTATATTTCATGTAATTCTGGCTTTTGGTTTTTAAGCGCTGGTAGTTGTTTTATCTGATCAAAACAAGAAATCTTTGTTTTATCCTTTTCATACGCATTTCTTCGTTGTGCTAAGCAATGATTGTATAGCCAGAGGCAAGAGGAGAGGATTTTTTCAAAAGTTTCCTGCTGTGTTTTAGTTGGATAGAGTCTGTATTTATAGGTTCGTTTCATATAATTAGTTTCCCTCACTCGTAAAGTGAATAATGTTTTTTACTTCTCCGACAATGTGAAAATTTTCATCTTTCTTTACCACTTCATGAGTATATTTTGGATTTAAAGATTCTAACACAATATGTTTCCCTGCAAATATAATCTTTTTGATTTTTGCTTCGTGGTTATGAATCACAATACCCAGTTGGCCTGATCTCACCTGTGTTTGTTTGACTGCTAACACCAGATCATTTTCAAATATCCTGGGCTCCATTGAATCGCCTCGGGCCTTAACTAAAAACACTTGATCTGAAACACCAAACACTTTGGTAGAAAGCGGTATCCGATCAATTACATTTTCTTGTACCAGTAGTCCGTTTGGCCCGCACTGAGCCATACCATAGAGATTAACATAGGTTAAGTCTTCTACTGGATCTTTAAGAACAGTGTAGTCTTGCGGGTAGGCTGGATTTCGCCGAAGATATCCTTTTTTCTCAAGCTGATTAATATGGTAGAGAGCGGTATTAGGTGAGTTCACCCCTATTTCTTGAGCTATATCTCTCAGCGTCATACCCCTAACACCTTTTTTAAGTACATTGAGAATTATTTTTTGTTTAGGGTGAAGTTTTTGAATCATACATTTTGTTTTAAAATATATTTATTCCATCCTATATTTTATAGGATAAAATATATCTTGTCAATTAAGTTATCCACAGGCTTGTTTTATAGGGAATTTAATTCAAAAACCATTAAAAATATGTTAGCGTATAATAAGAAGATGCGAGTTTTCATCCCTGCCTGCCGGCAGGCAGGTCATCCTCTGAAGGGGATACGTTTTCTTGCTCGCGTTCTATAAAAAAGGTATGGAACAAGAAATTTTAAAAAAAGTTGAAGAGAATGCAAAAAACCTTGAAAAAATTTATGCGTCTGTTGAAAAGACGAGAAAGTATTTTCGTTGGACGCTTATTATCACTATAGCCGTTATCGTCTTGCCCTTGATTGCATCGGTCTTTGTCATTCCGTGGTTAATCGGCAACATTACTTCACTGTACGGTTTCTAAAGTATGATGATGTTGGACTTCATCATAAGGTTACAGTTATTACCAGACTCAACCTGATAGTTTATTTTTTTGTCTATGGCAAGAGCTTGACATCAGGGGGAAATTTTGCTAGTATATACTAAAAGAGGAGGATAGATCATTGAAAAAAGTAATATGGGGTATATGTTTATGTGTAAGCATAGGAAGTTCCCAGTTTAATCTTGACCGCTTTGTTGGTGAAGATTTGCACTATGACGTAGTATGGGGAGCTTTGGAAGTTGCAGAAGTTAGTGGCAAGGTTTCGTTTGTAGAAAACGATTCATCAAGAATGAGTGTAATGTTTAAGTCAGAAACTGTTGGGTGGGTTAAATTCATCTTTGATGAATTAGATTCAATATATTCTGAATTCACTGCTTCATCGGGTGAGCTCATCCGTTCGTATCGATTTGCACGCTGGGATCTTTTAGGGTTCGCTCCACGGATAGATGAAATAACTATTACCAAGGATGGCCCGCATATGACGTATAGTTTTGAGGGCCCTGGAGAAGAGTCATGGCAACGATCAGTCGTAGTAGATAGTAATTTTTCTCCAGTAGTGGATTTAGGAGATATGTTTAGTTCAGGAATGGTTATGCGTACCTTAGTAAACGACGTAGGTGATTATCATTATTTTAGGATTTTCGGAGCGATAGATAAAAATTTGGTTCCTAAATTATTTCCATTGCTGATTGAAGGCGAAGAGAGTATAGAGATTGATGGTGTGAGCTACGAAACGCTCAAATGCCGTTTTGAAATCGTTGATACCAGTGTAGTATTCCGTGATTCAAAGGTTGTGATTTGGATAACGAATGATTATCGACGTCTACCGGTACAGCTAACCGTGACCGTAACAGTGCCCATTCTTGGCAAGGAAATTGTTACCGTTATATTGAATCATGAAAAATCAATATTACCCTCGTATAAATAAAAAAGCTCTCATCAGCAAATGCGGCGAGAGCTTTTAAAGTTTAGCAATAAGATACTATACTTTTTAAGGTTCTGCGAGCGCAGCGAGCAGGTTCTTAAAGTTTGGATAAAGATATTATTCCTTTCAGACTTCAAGGTTCTGACGAGCGAAGCGAGGAACGGTTCTTATTAATAGTAAAATCGGAGATCGTGGCTCTGATCTAATTAGAGGTAATCTAAAAGCGCTTCGTAGTTAATAAATTTAAAAATTTTAAACCCCCAGGCAATTAAAAGCGAGAAGTTGTTGGTCAAAAGCAGTATACCAAGGAGAATAAGGAATACACCACCAATGATTGAGACGATATGTAGATATTTGGTTGCATGGCGAATATACTGCGATGCTTTTCCAACGCCGGCGGCAATTATAAGAAAGGGGATCGCAAGTCCTAAAGAGAAAATAAATAAAAGAAAACCGCCCTGAATAGCCGTAGTAGAGGTTGAGGCAAGGAGAAGAATCGAGGCTAAAATCGGCCCGACACACCCGGTCCATCCAAATGCGAATGAAGCGCCCACAATAAAGGAGGTAAGCGATTTATTATATTTTGAAGAATCTAAAGTTTGGATAAGGATATTACTCCTTTCAAACTTCAAGGTTCTTCCGAGCGGAGCGAGGAAGGTTCTTATTTTTTTAAGCGGCTTAATTTTAGCAAAAAAAGGAAGCTTTATTATCCCCAGTATAGAGAACCCAAAAACAATTACTAAAATACCCGCAATGCGCGTTAACCATATGCGATAGGGGACTAATGCTTGTCCAACGAGCCCAGCTGCAATACCAAAGAAAATAAAAATAGCGCTAAATCCTATAACAAAAAATAGGCCATTGGTAAAAATCTTTTTCTTGGCCTTTTTTGATTTTAAGGGATTTTTTAAGTCATGTATTGAAACACTACTGATAAAGCCAAGGTACGCCGGCACTAAGGGAAGGGTACACGGTGCAAGAAAGGTTAAGATGCCGGCAATAAATGCGGGGATGATAAGGGGGATGGCTTCATTCATACGTTGAATAATTCTTTTGTTCGTTTTTGCATTTCATTAAATTTCATAGGACCTCTTTTATGAAAGATAATAGTCCTATCTTCATTTACAAAGATTGTTTCAGGCATTGAAAATCCGCCAATTGATTGGTAAAACAAATCTTTTGGGTCAAGAAGAAAGATGAGCTCATTACTTATGCCGCTGTCATCAGTATATTTTTTGTTGGTACTTAGAGATTCCGCGCGATTTATTGCAATAATAACAATTTGATCTTCAAATTCTTTCTGAAGTTTTGCAAAGTCTTTGAGCTCTTCGAGACAAAATAAACACCATGCGGCCCAGGAGTTTATTACTATAGGCGTGCCTTTGAAATCAGAAAGCTGGACAGTATCCCCTTGATAATTTTTTAAACTAAAATTAGGAGCTGTATTATCAGAAGAGCGAGGAGAGATAAGTATGATACCAATAATCACCATTACAATACTGGTGATAATGATAACTATTTTAGTCATATGGAGTTATCATTTATATAATTCTGTATCTGGATGCGCCACTGCCCAACTAAACCAAAAAGCAGAAAAAGGGTTGATACGCTCCTCGTCTCCAGCTGGCGATCTTCTAAACATTCTCACTACATCGAGCTCTTTGTCGTAACGCAACAAAATAGTGGTATTTTCAAAAATATCTTCAACCACCCCCTTTGCTTTGATTGCCTCAACATGGTAGGCCTTTGATTTGCCATCGGTGACAATACCAAAGACAAAGGCATCGTTGGGAAGTCGTGTATCAGTTGGTCTGGCTAATGAAAGAGAAAGATTTGTCACCGAGAAATAATCGCCGTACGGGCTCGATCCATAAAATTTGCTGGCACCAGTATCGCGTGAAAGCACGTGGCCATCCGGATGTAATTTTTTCCACTTGCCATAGCGTGCTTGATCTGAGGGCAAGACACTAAGTTTCGTACCAGTCATTTCACCTACTACGGCTTCACCCAAAATTTGCGGCCACAGGCTGTCAGTTTTGCGATCATACATAACCAGATTTGATTTCCATAGCTTCCCCGAGGTGCCGAATTCAACGCGTTCACCTTTGACAAGTGGATCAAATATATATCCCGTAAGACAGAGCGGGCAATAGGTGACCAAGATACGCTCTCCTTCCACGGTATCGTTTACCATCTCATGCCACACAAGAATTTGATAAGGATAGAAACGATGTGTATTTCCGCGAGAGAAGACAACACCTGGTTCATCATCGTTAAGAAATTTGTTTGCCTCTTTAATAGAGATAAACTTTGGGTTATCAATAGAAGGAATACCGTCTTTTGGCGGCCCACCACTGATGATTTCTTCCAAGGGTATGCTGTGCTTTACCCCATCAGTTACTATGATTTCTCTTTCACTTTTTTCTATCTGAACTTTCTTTTGTTCAAAGACAGTCTCTTCAGTAGATAGAACTTCTGTTTCTGTGACGGATTTTTCAGTAACAGGTTCTTTAACCGTCTTTTTCGAAAGGAATTGCACGACAATAACGCCGGTGATTATCAAAACTAAAATTATAACTACGAGAAAAGTAGGTCTCATTGAATCGCTTTATATGTGTTAAATCAATAAGAACCATTCCTCACTTCGTTCGTCAGAACCTTGAAGTTTGTAAGGAATGATATCTGTATCCAAACTTTAAAGGATTAATTTATGCGCCGCAGCATTCTTTAGCGTATTTGCCCGATCCGCAGCCACACGTTTTTTCCTGAGATCCGCAGCCACATCCATCACCTTCTTTTAAATCACGCCCGCAGTTCTTGCATTTGTATTCTTCCTTTTTTGACTTTTTAAAAAATTTAAACATATCTTTTTAGTTATATTTTGGATATGTGCCTTCGGCACATAACTAATCTCGGAATTTTGGGAAAATCCTTGAAACTAAAGTTTGGATACAGATATCATTCCTTACAAACTTCAAGGTTCTGACGAACGAAGCGAGGAAGGTTCTTATTGATTTCAGGATTTTTAAAATTCCTCAATTATAAGGCGACCTTTTTTTGATTCTCACTGTAAGTTATACTAACAGAAAGAAGGAAAACAATCGATATAGCACCTGTGGATATCTTGGCAGAAATCAACAAATGTGATATACTAGTGTTATGGAGAGAGGCAAAGAGAAAATTTCATGGTTAGAACGTTTGATAAAAAGATTTTTATTTGCGTTCCACGGATTTCGGGCAGCATGGAGAATTGAGCAAAGCTTTCGTATCCAGGTTGTGTTAGCCCTTATTATTGTTATTCTTGGCATTGTTGTACGACTTTCTTCGCTTGAGTGGATGTTCATCATTATTGCAATTGGCGCTGTTTTATCGCTTGAGCTTTTGAATTCAATGATAGAGAAAGTCCTTGATATCCTTCATCCTGAAGCACGCGAGCGCGTGAAAATTATTAAAGACATTTCTGCAGCTGCAGTTTTAATTGCAGCTCTTATGGCTATCGGCATTGGTCTTATTGTTTTTATTCCTTATTTGTATTAAATAAATATCTATGAAGCATATAATACTTCTTATCGTACTTTTATTGGTACTGTCAGGTTGTTCATTGAGTACGTCAAAAAAGATTCAAGCGCCGCAGCAAGTACCACCTGTCACTCAGGAAAAAGAAACAATTGCAGCGCCGGAAGCGGATACGACACCGCCTAGAGAAGAGCAAACCGGTGCGCCGCAGATACTTACGCCAGATCAGTTTAAAAATCTTGTTTCTCAATATACTCAGGTAGTGCTCAAAACTAATTTTGGCGATATTACTATCATACTTTATAATCAAGATTCACCTTTTACGGTTAATAATTTTTTGAATTTAGCTCAGAGTGGTTTTTATGACAACACCAAATTTCATCGGGTTATCAAAGATTTTATGCTTCAAGGAGGAGACCCAAATAGTCGTGACGATGATTGGACTGACGATGGCATTGGAGGTCCGGGGTATCGTTTTAAAGATGAAATCAATCAACATCCAATAATACGAGGTAGTCTTGCCATGGCCAATGCAGGTCAGAATACTAATGGTTCACAGTTTTTTATTGTTACTGCCATTGCCGTTCCGTGGCTGGATGGCAAGCATACGAATTTTGGCTATGTGGATGAAGGGATGGATGTGGTTGATGCAATTGAAGGCGTTGCAACAAATGAACGAGATCATCCAACGCGCGATGTAATTATCAAGACTATCGAATTGCTTCCATAAGAACCATGACTCGCTTCGCTCGTCAGAACCTTGAAGTTTAAAAAATATAGTATCTTATTGCTAAACTTTAAGAAAATGTGCTATACTATTACGTGTCACTCTAATAAATTAATTTAATCACATGAGTACACTATCGTGGATTATTATAGTTGTCGCTGTTGTGGCGGTACTTTGGCTTATTGCCACCTATAACAGCTTTATCCGGCGCATCAATCGCGCCAAAGAGGCATGGTCTGATATTGATGTTCAGCTAAAACGCCGATATAATTTGATTCCCAATCTTATCAGCACCGTGAAAGGATATGCACAACATGAGCGTGAGGTTTTGGAGCGTGTAACTGAAGCGCGCACCAAAGCAATGAATGCGCAAAGTATTGAAGAGCACGGCAGATCAGAAAATATGTTGGCAGGAGCCCTCAAGTCACTTTTTGCCGTTTCAGAAAATTACCCGCAGTTAAAAGCAAATGAGAATTTTCTTGAGTTACAGCGCGAATTATCTGATACCGAGAACAAAATTCAGGCTGCCCGCAGATTTTATAATACCAATGTGCGCGACCTCAACACCAAGGTTGATTCCTTCCCGGCAAATATCATTGCACGAAGCTTTAAATTTAAGAAACGGAAATTTTTCGAGCTTGAAGAGGAAGCGGCAAAAAGACCTGTAAACGTTAGTTTCTAAATTGAGCTGTGAGTATTTATACACAACAAGATAGAAATATTCGCAAGACATGGATTTTGATGAGCCTGTTTTTGGTTATTGTTATTGTTCTTGGTTTTGCATTTTCTCAAATTTATGATAATCCAATCATTTTGTATATTGCTGTCATTTTTAGTTTGGGAATGAATTTTTTCAGTTATTGGTATTCTGACAAGATTGTACTGAAGATGTCTGGAGCGCGCCCGCTTCAAAAGAAAGATAATCCAGAACTGTATCGTATTATTGAAAACCTTTGTATTACTGCTGGCCTGCCTCTGCCCAAAATATATATGATTGATGATCCTGCGCCTAATGCATTTGCCACAGGCAGAAATAAAGAGCGTGCGGTAGTAGCAGTAACGTCTGGATTGCTTGAACGACTCAATCGAACTGAGCTTGAAGGGGTAATCGCGCATGAGATGAGTCATATTGGCAATCGTGATATTCTCATTTCTACGCTTGTGGTGATATTGGTGGGATTTATTGCCCTGCTTTCAGATTTTTTTCTGCGGCTTACCATATGGGGAAGAGGTGGCAGACGAAGAGGGGATGAAAGAATGCACCTTATTATGATGCTCGTTGGTATCCTCCTTGCCATACTTGCCCCTATTGTTGCCATGTTGATTCAGGTAGCTATCTCAAGAAAGCGAGAATTTTTGGCTGATGCCTCTGGAGCGCTTTTAACACGCTACCCTGAAGGACTTGCCTCAGCATTAGAAAAAATTTCTCAATATCCTACGTCATTGAAAAGAGCAAATAAAGCAACCGCCCATCTTTACATCTCAAGCCCGTTCAAAGGCAAAAAAGCAGGTGGTTGGTTAACCAAGGCGTTTATGACCCACCCACCAATGGAAGAAAGGGTAAAGGCATTAAGAGGAATGAAATGATTACAATATATTAAAAGATAAAAAATAATAATTACAAAAAAATGGGCGAAGGATTTAAAAAAGAATATGGTCTACCAACAGAGAAGGACATCAAGTTTTTTAATGGATTGGTAGAAAAATATAAGGAAAGGGGAGTGGATATAGATTCTAGTGCTGATTATATAATTATTATAAGAGAGTCAGGAAGAATACATAATATCCCCAAGTGGTATGTCATTCCTCAAAAAAATAATCCTAAAGGAGGGATGGATATAGAAGAGTATATCGATATGATTTTAGCTGAAGACGAGGAATAATCTATGAAAGAAAAATATTGTTATTGTAATGGAAAAATTATTCCAGTAGCAAAAGCAGGGTTAAAGCTGAATGATATGGGCATTTTGCGCGGCTATGGCGTGTTTGATTTTTTACGTACGTATAATAACGAACCATTTTTATTAAACGAACACCTATCTCGATTTAAGCGATCTGCAAAGTTATTAAATATTAAAATACCTGTTTCTCAGGCGAAATTACCAATTATCATTAATAAATTATTGTTGAAAAACGGATTTAGGGAATCAGAAATCAGATTGGTTTTAACCGGCGGTCCAACTTCTGACGGCATAAGCTATAGCAAGCCAAGTTTTTTTATTTTAGCTGATGTAGCTCAAAATTTGTCGTCAATAGTATACGAGAAAGGGATTAAACTTATTTCGTGTGAGTATCAGCGTGAAGTTCCACAAGCTAAAACCCTAAATTATATTACCGCAATCCGCGCTCAGCCGCGAAAAAATAAACAAGGCGCATTTGAGATTTTATATGTTTTCCAGGGAAGCGTACTTGAATGTACGACCAGCAACTTTTTTATATTTAAAAATAACACCTTAATTACTCCAAAAGATAATATTTTAATTGGCACGACCAGAAATCTTGTTATAAAATTAGCTCAAAACAAATTTAGGATTCAAGAGCGGGATCTCAAGGTTAAAGAATTAAAGTCAGCTACTGAAGCATTTATCACAGCATCCAATAAAGAAATTGTACCTGTTATAAAAATAAATACGACAACAATTGGTAACGGAAACGTAGGGGAGAATACTAAATATGTAACGAAGTTATTTCATGAACATATTAAAGGTTTTTAAATATGGTGCAATATATTTCTTTAAAAGAATTAGAAAAACGAAAGAAAAGAGCACAAAAGATTATTCGTGAACTTAAAAAGCTATTTCCGCAAACAAAAATAGCGTTAAAGTATTCAAGCAATTGGGAACTTTTGGTTGCCGTAATTTTATCTGCGCAATGTACTGATAAAAAGGTTAATGAGGTCGTCCAAAAATTGTTTAAAAAATATAAAATTTTAGATGATTATGTGCATGCAGATTTGCATGAGTTTGAGCAAGATATTCGATCAACCGGATTTTATAGAAATAAAGCAAAAAATATATTAGCAAGCGCTCAGATTATAAAACAAACATACCATGGGAGAATTCCGAAGACCATGGAGGAGGCGCTTAAACTCCCGGGCGTTGCACGGAAAACGGCAAATGTGGTATTAGGTAATGCATATGGGATTGTGGAGGGCATTGCGGTAGATACTCATGTGAAGCGTTTATCTAAACTATATGGCCTTACCAATGAAACGAATCCAGATAAAATAGAAAAAGATTTAATGCAAATTATCCCTAAAAAAGAATGGTTTGCCTTTACCTATCGAATGATTGATTATGGAAGAAAGTATTGCCCTGCACGGCCGCATGATCACGCACATTGTCCCTTAGTGAAGATAAAATAATTTATTTTTGTCATTCCTTTTGTCACCCTTTTTTGTCACCCCGCACTCAACTTTGTTGAGTGCGGGGTGACAGGGAGGAATTATCTTGTTGAGTATAAGGGAGGAATAAAATAATGGTATACTATAACGTTTTAACAAAAAAACAGGAAGAATTAGAAAACGTTGTTATAGTTGATGAGCCAAAAGAAAAAAAGTTTGTGGTATGTATTCCTCACTGTGGTGTATATATTCCAGAGATGTGTCTCTCGCATCTTAATATAGAAAGTGAACGATTTTTTCACGATGCTGATGTATATACTGATATATTGTTTGATTTAGTTGACATTGGCGGCGTGGTGATTAAAACAATGATTAACAGAGATGTTGTTGATCCTAATCGGGCGCGCACCAATGACACCAAAGAAGGCGTTATACGATCGATCAGTTTTGATAAGACTAAACTTATCAAACACAGGTATTCACCAGAGGAAAGAGAATTATTGTTAAAACAGTTTTATGATCCTTTTCATAGGAGATTGAAAAAAGAGATAGAGAGTATACGTAAAAAGTATGGCCGCGTACTTTTATTAAACGGACATTCGATGGCAGATCAAATACCTGCGACGAGAAAGAAAAAAGAACAAAGAAAGCGGCCGGATTTTTGTCTTGGCACGCAAGACGGCATGTCTGCCGATGAAAAAATATTACAGGTATTTGAAAAGTCGCTGCGTGCCAATGCTAAAAAAATTAATGCAGCAGTTGAAGTTAATTATCCTTTTAAGGGGTACACAGGAATAACTTCTCAATATGCCCGGCCAAGTCAAGGGTATCACTCTATTGTTTTAGAGGTTAATAAACGATTATATTTAGAGGAAAATAAAAAACCTCGTTATAATATGATTAAAAAAATTAATGCCATTATTGCCAATATCATGGTTGATGTGGTACAATACATATGATGAATAAAAAATATCTTATAATTATTTTTGTATTATTTATCCTGATTTCATTTTTTGGATCAGGGATTATTAATTTAATCACTGACTGGTATTGGTTCAATAGTGTTAACTATGAAAGTATATTTACCACAATTTTATCTACCCAGATAATCCTTGGGATAATCGTCGGCATTTTGACATTTGCGCTATTGGGCATGAGCCTCTTTTTAGTTCATAGATTTGCACGATCAAGCCCTTATGGGCATACTGCACATACATTTGGAATTCTTGGATCATTAGTTATTGCATTGTTAGCCGGGATTGTGGCAAGTGGCAGCTGGGAAACGGTATTGCAATATTTTAACGCCGTAGATTTTAACGAGGTTGATCCTATATTTAGTAGGGATATTTCATTTTACATGTTTGAGCTTCCCTTTATTGAATTTATATTAAGTTTTGTACTGCTGCTCATTATTATTTCTTTTATTGGATCAATCATTAGCTATGGTATTCGCGGGTCCTTGCCATTGCAGCAGTTTAAGGTATCTCTCATAGATAAACCAGCTAGAAATCACTTGCTGGTGTTGATCTCTTTATTCTTTGTTGTACTCTTTTTACGCATATACTTTGTTCGTATCCCATCCTTGGTATATAGTACTACCGGGCCGCTTATAGGGGCAAGCTACACAGATATTCATGCCATATTGCCCAGTCTTAAAATATTATCAATTGTGGCGCTTGGTATTGCGGTGTTTGCCATACTCAATATTGTTACCAACAAACCTCAATCTATTATATTTGCCATTATCTTTTATATTCTGGTCTCGGTCATTGGTGTATGGGCATATCCAACATTACTCCAAAAATTAGTAGTTTTACCAAACGAGCTGGTAAAAGAAACGCCATATTTACAATATCATATTGATGCAACACAAAAGGCATTTGGGCTTGATAGCGTTGTTGAAAGAAATTTGACTGGTGAGACCACGTTAGATATGGATGATATTAATAATAATCAGTCAACCATTCAAAATATACGACTATGGGATCGTGAGCCATTGCTTGATACGTTTTCCCAAATCCAAGAAATTCGCACCTATTATGATTTTGTATCTGTTGATAATGACCGATATAGGTTAAATGGTGATTATCGCCAGGTATTGCTCTCTCCGCGAGAGCTTAATTCAAGTAGTTTGCCTCAAAGGAATTTCATTAATGAACACTTAACCTTTACGCATGGGTTTGGCTTGACCCTCGGACCAGTAAATGAAGTAACGCCCGAAGGATTGCCCTTGCTTCTTATAAAAGACCTGCCGCCAACTTCAAGTATAGAATCATTAACCATCAATCGTCCTGAAATATACTATGGCGAGCTTTCAAATGAGTATGTGGTGGTTAATACAGATGCAAAAGAGTTTGATTATCCCTCAGGAGATGAAAATGTGTTTACGAGCTATAGTGGAAATGGTGGCATAGAAATCGGTTCAGTCATAAGAAAAGCATTGTTTGCATTTCGTTTTGGAACATTAAAAATTCTTTTATCCAATGATATTGGTAATGATTCTAAAATAATGTATTACCGAGATATACAAAGTAGGGTAAAGCGTGTTTTACCATTTTTGCGCTTTGATGCTGACCCGTATTTAGTAGTAGATAATGAAGGCAGGTTGAAATGGATTTACGACGCGTATACGACCAGTAATCGCTATCCCTACGCGCAGATGATAACTGAAAGAGTATATAGTCAATATGAAGGATTTCAACCATATATTGTTTCACAACTTAACTATATACGAAATTCAGTAAAAGTAGTGATTGATGCGTATGATGGCTCTATGACGTTTTATATTGCTGATAGTAATGATCCTATCATTCAAGTGTATAGTAAGATTTTTAACGGCTCTTTTATGCCATTAGATGAAATGGATGAGTATTTACAAACACATATCAGGTATCCTGAAGATTTATTTGAATATCAAACCAAGCTTTATACCATCTATCATATGGGTGATCCACAAATTTTTTACAATAAAGAAGATCAATGGGAAATTCCTACCAAAGCTGCCACGGGAAGGGGAGACCCCATGATGCGCCATATGATTATGAAGCTTCCCGAAGAACAAACAGAAGAATTTATTTTAATGATTCCCTTTACCCCGCGTGGGAAAGACAATTTAGCCTCGTGGATGGTGGCGAGAAATGATGGTGAATATTACGGGCAGTTGATGGTATATCGTTTCCCAAAACAGAAATTAGTGTTTGGTCCAACACAAATTATTAACCGTATTAATCAAGATACAGAGATTTCAAGTCAATTAACCTTATGGGATCAACGCGGATCGCAAGTCATCAGAGGAAATCTTTTTGTCATTCCTATTGAGAAATCATTACTTTATATCCAGCCAATTTATTTGCGCGCTGAAGGTGGGAGAATTCCAGAGTTAAAGCGGGTTATTGTTGCATATGAAAATAAGATTGCGATGGAAGAAAGATTAGATCGTGCCTTAGAAAGAATTTTTAGCGGTACATTAGAAATAAAAGCTCAAGAGACAATTTTGGAAGTTGAGCTTCCAAAAATTCAAGAGGAGCAGGATTTGATAAAAACAGCACAAGAACATTATGAAAATGCGCTTGATGCACAGCGTCGTGGTGATTGGGCTACTTATGGAGAAGAGATTAAGAAGCTCGGAGAAATATTGCAACAACTATAAGAATAAGAACCTGGCTTCGCCCCGCTTAGCGTGACTTCGCCAGAACCTTGAAATTTGAAAGGTAAGTTATCTTAATGCCAAATTTTAAGAGAAACAATTTAGATAGTGCTGTTTCTCCATATCTACGTCAACATAAAGACAACCCGATCCACTGGCAGGAATGGGATAAAGAAACTCTTGACTATGCCAAGAAGACGAATAAGCTGCTCTTTGTCTCTATAGGATATGCGACATGCCATTGGTGCCATGTGATGGCAAGCGAAGCATTTTCTAATGCAGAGATTGCTGATATTTTGAATAAATATTTTGTATCCATCAAAGTTGATCGAGAACAGCGGCCAGATCTTGATCAGTATTTCATGGAGTTTGCAACGCAAACAACAGGATCTGGTGGTTGGCCACTCAATGTTATTCTATCTTCTGGTCAGAAACCATTCTTTGCGGGTACCTATTTTCCGGTAGAGTCCCAACATGGGCTCCTTAGTTTTCGGGATGTATTGGTGCGCGTTCTTGGCTGGTATAAAGAGAATAAAAATAATATTTCAGAATTTCGTATGGGAGAGAGGAAAGTCAAGGAGGGAGAACGTACCATAGATGAGTTAATAGTTGAGATCGGTCACGCGTTTGATAGAACATATGGCGGCTTTGGCCAGAGCACAAAATTTCCTCCGCATAACGCGTTACTCTTTTTAATGAGTTATTATGGGGCAACTGGTGATGATACGGTTGCTTCTTTGATTACCCAGACACTTGATACAATGGCAATGCGCGGCCTCCATGATCATCTCCAGGGTGGATTTTTTCGGTACTGTGTTGATCGTCAATGGAGCATACCGCACTTTGAAAAAATGCTCTACGATCAAGCAATGCACCTCATGAGTTATAGTATGGCATACAAATTGTTTAATCGAACAGCGTATAAGCGCGTTGTTGATATGTTGATACTTTGTCTTGAGCAAACCTTTGAGCATAACGGGCTTTTGTATTCTGCCCATGATGCTGATACCGACCACGAAGAAGGCACAACCTACCTCTGGTCGTATCAGGAATTACAGGATGTGCTCACCAACGCCGAGTTTGAGAAATTGAGAGCCCTCTATACCGTAACGCAATATGGAAACTTTGAAGGAAGAAATCATTTGATTAAAAAAGAGCATAAATGTTTAGATACAATCGAGAATAAACTTTTAGGAGCGAGAAAGAAACGACCGCAGCCGTTTGTTGATAAAAAAATCGTTACCAGCTGGAATGCATTAGCAGGCATTGGCCTTATCCTGGCGTTTCGCTGGACATCTCATAGGTCAGCGAAGCAAAAAGCTATAAAGCTTTTTGATAAACTCATACGTGAACATTTCAGGGACGGAAAGCTCGCACATAGCTCTTGTAAGGGATCAGTGCAAGAGCAGGAGTTTTTAGAAGATTATGCCAGCGTCTTGTTGCTCGCTACCTACATCTATGAAGAGATAGGGGAAGGGAAAGAAATAATAGAGACACTGCTTACCAAGCTTGAATCGTTTCGTTGCCAGGGTCAGTGGTTCATGAACAGGGCAGGTGGAGATTTTAAGCGTATTCCCGCACGACCGTTTGATCATCCGACACCTTCCGGTATCTCCCTTGGGGAATTAGCTCGGTTCAGAGCGCATCGAATACTTCAAAGAGTTGCATCAGACGAGACAAAAATTCGCTTCAAACAACACTTGGAAAACGACTTTTATAACCTCGTGGTTTTCTTACAAAGAGGGAACTATCATGAGCTCCATACCCCTCACAAACTCTTGTGGAAGGATGTGCCGATCAATAGTATGCAATTGAAGGGAACATTCTACCAAGATTGCTATCAATATCAATGTAGACAATTTAAAACAAAAAAAGAATTGCTCTCTTCACTGAGAACGTCTTGACAATTAAACTTGTGCAAAAAAGATAAAAACATAGTCGTATGAAATTACCTCACAAGCAAAAACAAGGACGCGAATTACTCAAGTGCATCCGAAAACAAATACAACAGAAGAAGTATGCGACTGTTTCTTTTTCGCTCTCAAAAAAAGAGCTTACTTCTGTTGCTGAACATTTTCTTGAGTTTTTACGGTTACCAACTGAGCTCAAAGAGCAATTTTATTTTCTCATAGATCCAAAACATAGGGGCTCTAACGTTGGGTATGTGAGAAAACAAAAAGAGTATGGCGGTGATGATAAGGAACTATTCCATTATAATGAATGGGCAGAGGACGCATTTAAAGAATTACTTACTTCAGGCACTCCTCCTGTTACTAATTTTTTTGATTCAGCTCGAAACGTCTATAAAGCAGCAAAAGCAACAATCAAGAGAGTAATACAAGCGTTTGAAATTGAATTTCCTGGCATGTATAAAAAGTTTTTTCCTGATAAAGGATATCCTCATTTGTATTTACGATTTTTGAAATATAATGTTATAGAAAGGGGTACTGTTTTAGCTCGGGGCCATTATGATATAAGTGGATGTACCCTGACCATTACTGAAAGTGGTCCAGGGCTGCGCATGGGGACAGATAATTCAGATCTCAAGCCAGTTGAGTGCAAAGAGGGCGATGTTTTATTTACCACAGGATTAAATTTCAAAAAAATTACCTCGGCCGAATTTCCTCTCACCTGGCATGATGTCATTAAAACAGGCAGAAATTATAGTAAAGATGTAGCTCGATGGTCTATTGTGTTTTTTGCTGACCCTATTGGCATGGAAGCTCCGACGCTTGCACAAACCCATACCCTGAAAAAACCTTAATAGAAAGTTACGGGAATAAAAAAGAACCCCATATAGTGCTATTGGGGTCTTTTTGTTTAGTCTCCATTTATGCCGCAATCGGAATGATCGTCGTCTTCTTCCAACGGCTTCTTCTGCATCTCTACCCATCCTACCTGTCTTTTTTGGTGATTTTTAGCAAATTTTCTAACTTCATCTAATCCTCTATACTCACTATGGCCGCTGTTGAGTTTTAGCTCTGCTACATCAGAGTCAGGGCGTAATATAAATGGAACACCAGTACGCGTTAATACTTTAAAAGCTTCCAAGACATCTTCTTCTCTGGCATCTTTAATACCGGGTTCAAAGGGTTGAGGGAAAAAAAGTGTGGGTATTTTAAAGTACATATTTTCCTCCTTTTGTTTTCTTGAGAACAACACATACCATTATACCAATCCATAAAAAGTTGTCAACACTTTTACCTTACACACTTTTAAATCCTTATTTCTCTATCTATTGGAATATCAAGATCATCGCTTATAGAGCTCAGCATAGCTATTACTACTAATAAATCTTCAAACGTTAATTTGTTTATATTTTTGAGTGCTGGCCTTATTATAACCTCACCTTTTTCAGTATCCTCGGGCACACCAATGCAGGCAATTAGCATTTTCTTTTTGGTAATACATATAGAATCACTATATGTTTTATTAGGCGGCGATATTACAAACTCGCAAGAGTAGCCGTCAGGAAGCTCGTCAAATAATCTTTTAGCCTTATTTTTTCCTAAACAGACCAGCAGTGACGCTTGATTAAGTTCTTTCTCATACCATAATTCTTCTAGTTCTTCTGGTTGGAGTTTGGGGTGTTTTTCTAATCGCTTTTTGGGCTGTTTTTCTGGAAGTTCTTCTGGTTGCTCTATTGTCATGTTTCTATTCTCCTTTTTAAGGGTTGTAATGAGCTGTATTTAGTATATACCATATAAAAAAGTCGTCAATTACTATTGACAGATACGTTAAAATATGATATCATAGTAATGTAATCCCTATTCGTTATGAACAGGTGCACTGAAAAGTGAACAGGGTTAGATGATTGCCCTAAAACAATCATCATAGTTCGTTATTCACGAAAGGAGGCCGTTATGGCTGATAAAAGAATAATTATCAATGGTCCGGGAAAGTGGATACTAATCCCTTTTCACGGTGACGCATCCTCCCAATACCGCTGGGTAATTTAGGCCAGCGGTTTTTTTTATAAAAAAAATACTCCGCTGTGCCGATAACAGTTTCAAGTTTTTCTTTGGCGGCAAATTCAAAAAAATTAAAAACATTCTGAAATGTAAAAGGCTTTCTAGATTCACTCCAGAGAGCCTTTGAGCTTATGCCCTCCTCTTCTCTTTTTAGTCTTTTTTCTTATGTGTTGTGCATTCCTCGCATAAGACACCGTTATAAAAACCTTGCTCATTGGTATTGCTCTCGTTTTGATAACGTTCTTTTCCAAAACAACGGGTTGCAAGATAGTAGCGTATGCAGCATGTCCGGTAGCCAAAAAGAAGACCGAACAGGAGGTCCACTTCTGGCTTTACCTTACCTTTATAAAACAGTTCTCTTTCGTCAGTAATTTTTGGATATTCACAAAGATATGCAAGTGCTTGTGCTATTACCATGGAATCTATTTTTTTAAAAAGACGTTCAGCTTGTTTCTGTACGAAAGGAAATTCAGAGAAATCACGAAGCCAATCTACTATCGGAAGTGAAGAAAGCGGCACGGGTTGAGAGATGTTCAATGCATTCAATTCTTCAACCAACTTTCTATCAGGCGTTACCACTACCCTTCCAAATAAATCTGATTCTGATATCACCACAAGACCGTGTGTTTTGGCAAACCGCCGTGCTTCTTCTGATACATAAACCTCGCATCCGGGTTTATTTCCTTTTATCACCTCTTCAATAAGCCATTGTTCGTCTGCAAGCATTTTCTTGACTTTACCGATGGGAAAACTTTTTGCTGCCAGCCATTCTATCAATAGTTGAAGCTTGGGAAATTCGCAAAGTTCTGTATCGCTGATACGCGTGCCATAGATGCAGAGATTGGTTTTCACGTTTATACCATAAAAAAATTTGTATGTATCCTGAAAAACCTCTCCTTTTTTCCGAGCTTTTTCTCGAGCTTTCCATCGATCAAATAATAGTAAACACAGCTGGAAGAAATGAGCATCATGAATCAGCTTTGTAAGTTTTTGTTTTTCTTTTACAGATAATAGCAAAGACCGATCTCGATTTAATATGATTTTCCTGTTTATCAAATCAATATCAACACGGCGAGAAACGCCCGTAATATCGTAGGACATGAAATAAACTGCTTTTAATTTTCCTGCTTTCCCCAACTCTCTCGGTTCATCTTCAGCCATGTCTTCCTCCTTTATTGTGAACGAACTAAAATTTGTATTTTTAGATTAACACATCCAAAGAAAAATAGCAAGTTCTCACGTAGTGTCATCCCGAGGACGAAGTCTGAGGGATCCCTCACTTTGTTCGGGATGACTGCTTTGCAGTCAGTTATGTGCCGACTTCGTCGGCCGTAGGCGACTATGTCGTCCGAAGGCCGAAGGCACATGTCCTAAATTTTAAAAAAGAAGAACCTTTCAGAACTTCCTTACAATGATAAAAGCTCGGATTTGTGGTCCGAGCCTTTGTAGTAGTAATCCAATGGAAAACGGACCACTTTTGCTTGCTTAAAAATTTCTCAATAACTCGCGTTCTGGGATAATATCTGATCGTGGCGTTGGTACAGCTAGTTTCTTTTGCCATTTTTCCTTAATCTCTTCTGAGGGCAAGGTAATATCTATTTCGGGAGAGTCAGTGGAATAACGTCCAAAATAGTTTGTTTTTTGTGTAATTGAAACTATTTGGTATTGAGCCTGAGGGTTTACGATCAATCTGATCTTTTCAACATTAGTCTCTATTTTTCCCTTGTTAGTGCCAAGGGTAAGATATTAATCGCCCGAGAGTTTTTCAATAATTCTGGCAAACCTTATAGTTGCGTTTTTAATAGGCTTTTCAGACATAGTAAATGACATCAAAAGCACTATTGCCCCAACTATTCCAAGTACTACTAAAATTGAAGTCACTATATCCATAACTTTTCCTCCTTTTTGTTTTTGTCAAAGGACTTTCATTCCTTGACTAAGATAGTATAGCAACCTTCATAGAAAAAGTCAATAGCTGTGTTGGGGATAAGGTAGCGGCTTTTTTTATAAAAAAAGCTCCGCCGCGATCTTTGACAATTTCAAGTTTTTCTAATGAGTTAATTATAGCTCATTACAGTAAATTTTTCAAGAAAAAAGGGCTTGAAAAAATTTATTGTTTTGGCGGCAAGTTCTTTATTCTTAAATTTTGAAAAAGAAAAGAGCCTCGCACGGTTTGCCCGCATGAGGCTCGAACTACTTTCACCTTTGACGTGGTGTCGGTTACCGATGGTCAGTCAGCGAGTGACCGAGACTTCTCGTGTCGACTCCTCACCGTTAACCCGAGTACTCACAATCACCTTGCCATCCTTGGAAACCTTCGGAGCGTCGACGGAAAAACTCCGCTCAGAGCTGTATGCATGATCCTCAAAGACCTGCTCGGGTTCTTCGAGGCCGTTCTTCCAAGCGAACACTTTGCAACTTATCTGGGCCCCCCTGATATTGCAGTAGTCGATTTGTTCGACAACCAGCCATGCCACGACTTCACCGTTCGTCGGTGAATCGCTGAACCGCGCGTTGACCGTAGTCGTAACAAACTGGCCGTTCAGGTAGACCTTCTGGCCACCGCCGATACTGGATGGCACGAATTCAAGTCCGCTCCCCGTAAGACCTTCCGGAGTCTCGCCGAGCATCTGCTCGATCTTGACCGCGGTCTCCTGAATTTTTTCACACTTCCACCTAATAACTTTCTCGCTGTAAATGGGGGGATAGTAGTGGGTCGCCCTTTCGATCGAAGTGACTCTTTTCTTCCAATCTGAAAGAAAGATGTCATTTTTGGCCGCTTCCAGAAGGTGCTTCATCCTAGGTTCAAGGTTTGCCTGCTCCCAGCTGATCCCGTCGGGGAATCTGTCGCCAAATATGCCATTACTATATTGTCCGATTCCATCGATGTATTTCTCTGTCTCTTCCTCAAGAAAAGTCAAGACCACCGCGAGGAGCTCCCTCTGTTCGTCTTTAGGGAGTTCTCTAAAAGTTCCCCCTTCTCCGAACAGGTTTTCTTTTGTGAATGCTCTGAGTCGTTGTGCCTTCTTCTCCTCCAGAAGTGCCTCGGCCATGGCGAGAGCCTCCTCCTTCTCGGAATTCTCATCAGCCTGCTGGTTGACGAAGGGGAGAAGACGTTCTGTTACTGTGTTCTGTGTCATCCTTTTTCTCCTTTCTTTTATGAAATGTATTGTTTATGAGCCATTGTGACTCACCTTAGAACTACATTAAGTATAGCATAATTTTAGTTATATGTCAAGACACATCAAAAAACAGAAATTTCGAAGAAATTTCTGCCTCAATAAATATGAAAAATTTTCTTTTACAAAATGTGGTTTTTTCGAGCCGACCCCAGTAGTAGAGCAAAGCTCACTACGGGGCAGGTATTTTTATCAGTTCTTTAGCAGTTTTTATCTATGAGATAAGGCAGGTTCTTTGATTGAGATTTTGCCGCCCCCTTCAACAAGAGTTTTCGTTTTAGAAAGAAACTTTGTTGCCTCTAAGATTTCAATTAAGACAGGAACATTATCTTTTGTAAAATGAATAACAATATTACCAATTTCTTTAGCGAAATCAATTGGTTTATCGGTGATTTCCCACATGAGAACATCAGCCTCTGGCTCGTATGAAATTTTTATTTTATTTTTCTTTTTCATATTTATTTTCTGCATGTTTGCTAAATTTTATCATACAAACACATTATGTTTAGTTAGGCTGATCGGTGGTGCACTATTTTCAGTATACTGCACCACTGAGAAAAAGTCAATGATTTTGTGGGTCAACTACTATTCTACAGTGCTTATTATATCAAATTCATCAGCAATAGCGCCGTTAATATCTTTAAAATAGCAATAAGCTTTATTGGTAACACCGCCATGATTAAAAATGCAAAACAGCGCGCCATAGTCAGCGTCTTGGTCAGCAGTATAAATGGCCGCCCACCATGGTTTTCGCGCTAATACATCATTTTGTTTGCGTATACTTTTGCCGCCCAGCCCTGAAACAAACGCAAATGTCCTGCCTTTTTGAATAATTAAAGTATTATCAGTTGAAGCAATACTTTGAGTTTTGAAATTATCCATTAGATGAGTTCTTGAATATGAGTGCTCATGTCCAGTTGCAATAAGAGCACCGCCTTTTCTGCACTCTTCATACGGCTCCCATCCTACTTCATCTTTTTTATCCCCAACCTGCATTAAGCGCTGATTTTTGTGCCATGAACAAATTCGCCATGCAGCGTCAGTTGAAGCAAGTTGTTCTTTAATATAGTTTGTATGATCAGTTCCAAGCGTACCAACGCCTGAAAGTATAAAAAATATACTCTTGTATGTACAAGCTGAATTAACACCTAGATCTCCGTAACATTCTGTTTTATCAATTTTGTTCAGTCGAGCAGAAAGCTTTTGTTTATATTCTAACCACTTATCAACATCATGATTACCGACTGATGCAAAATATGGAAAATCATGACCCAACACATTGGTAATTTGTTCATCCCATAAATCAGGACTGTCTTCATAGTCAAAATCGCCCTGATGTAAGACCATG
>JALLOO010000009.1 GCA_027717985.1 Patescibacteria group bacterium AH-259-L05
GTGAAAAAATATGATATAATATAGATAACAATAAACAAAAAAACAAAGGAGGCAACCATGCTTCGAAAGAAATCAATATTTCATGCTTGTGTTCTATTCGCTATCGTGACGCTGATTTCTGTCGGTCTTGGGGTAGGAACATATTTAGAATCCCATGATCTGATAGCAACTTTCGTACCAGGAGTCACTTTATTCCTTTTTGGTGGGTACATGTCTCTCGAGGTATTTCTAAGAGGATGATAGTAATAAATAGTGGTCACTCATTAACCAACAATGAGTGACCTTATTTAGTAAAACAAAGTATTGATTAGTTACCATATAGAGGATGATTCTTTAATCCAACCAAGCAGGTTCTCATAACGTCCAACGTGGAGAGTTTTTATTTTTGGGGAAAAGTGGTGTTGACACGGTGACATTTTAAACGACTTGATGCGGGCTATTGACAAGAACAGAAGAATATGATATACTATATATAGTCATGGCATGGCGCTATGACATAGAACCTTTCAGCGCCCGGATGGGCTCAAAGGGTCGGATGACCCAGGAGGTAACAATGTTAACCCAAAAAACGAGAAGAGCGCAAACGGTTGAACAACAGAAACGCCTTATTAATCGTGACTTTCCTTGGATGTGGGCGTTAATGAATCATTGGCGTTTTGGTCTGCATACCATCTACGCAGGCTATCCAGATTCGTCTTTGATAAACACGCTCTCGGGACCATGCGTTGATAAACATTGGCACGGGATGAATTATGAATACTGGATTCGGTGCGTTTGGCCACCCCGTGTTAGTCGTACTAGCGTAGAAAAAGTGGTCCGCCTGAAATCCATTTCTAACCGCTCTTGGGCACAATGTATCATAGAAGAGGCTAAAGGAATGGATGTTCTTAATATTGTGAAAGTCTTCTATGAAGGAATCGATAATGGAGATGAAGAGATACGAAAAGTGTTCAACATTTATCGTCCATCAAAGGGAGATAAATCCTTCGATCCTCTTCTTTATGAGCTCATGTGTCAATCAAGATGATGTAGCTAAAAGAGGAATATTCAAGGCGGTGCTGATAAAGCGCCGCCTTAACTATTTTCTCATCAGGAAACAAATAAAGCGCGGAAATTGTCGCGCTTTATTTATGTTGTCAAAACCTTTTCTATTTTCTCTAATCCTGTGGAGAGTTGTTCTTTGCTAATAATCAATGGTGGGCTTAAACGTAGTACATGATGATGTGCTTCCTTGCAAATTACTCCCTCTTTAAGAAGCGCTTCACAAAACCTACGAGCGCCACCAGCTTCTGGTTTAAGCTCTATACCAATCATTAAACCCTTGCCTCTTATTACCTTGATATAAGGACTTTTAATCTGGCGCAATTGTTCTATCGCATATATTCCTAATTCATGTGCTCTTTTTGGAATTTCTTGTTTTTGGACGATTTTGAGCGCTTTTCTTGCAACAGCGCATGCAAATGAGTAGCCGCCAAACGTACTTCCATCATCGCCAGGTTTATAGTATTGCAGAATCTTTCTCGATCCTACAATAGCTGAAATAGGAACGATGCCACCTCCTAAACTTTTTCCTACAATCAGGATGTCTGGGATAATTCCTGCTTCTTTAAAACAGAAGAGACCACCGGTTCTTCCAAGGCCAGTTTGAATCTCATCAAGTAAAAGAAGAATATTTTCTCTATCACAAATTTCTCGGATTGTTTTTAAATAGTCATTTGAGGGGACGATTATACCACCCTCTCCCTGCACTGGTTCAACTAAAAATGCGATGGTATTTTTATTAATGGCATTTTCTAAAGCATGAGGATCATTATAGGGAATGAGTTTGAATCCTGGCGTATGAGGGCCAAAATCATCTCTGTATTGTGGTTCACTTGAACAGCTAATAGCGGCAAGTGTTCTTCCATGAAAGTTATCCGTGCATACAATGATTTCTGCTGTATTTCTTTTCATCTCTTTTTTTCGATATGCATACATTCGTGCTGTTTTAACTGCTGCTTCAAATGCTTCAACACCAGAATTTTTTGGTAGCATCATGTCTAAGCCAGTAAGAGTAGTAAGTTCTTTGCCTAAAAGAGCAAGTTGATCATTATAACATGCTCTGGTCAATAACGCCCCGCTATCAAGATGCCGCTTGGCTGTATCGAGAATTTGCGGATGACCATGTCCTAGGTTCAGGGCAGAATATGCAGCCCAAAAGTCAAGATACTGGTTTCCTTCTGCGTCATAAACATAAATTCCTTTCCCTCGTGTCAAGTTAACCGGTAATGTATCATACGTGTTGGCAATAAACTGATTGTACATAGTAATGATTTCAGCAGAAGATAGCTTTTGTTTCATCGTTGACCTCCTTTTTAAGGAACAGTTACTAAATATTATATCATTTTAAGACAGGTTGTCAAGGATACTCTTCTTTAGTTGACAGATTTAAAAAATTGTGATATAATTAAGCGAGAACATTACCATTGTTAAGGGAAAACAACAACGTATTAATAGGGAGGACAAAAATGTGGTATTGGTTGATAGGTGCGGGACTTTTATTACTCTTGTATTGTTTTGTGCAAAGCTATATTGTTACGAAAGTTTTTATGGAGCTCAGTGCTCGCTCGTTAGTAAAGGAAGCAAAAAAGAAAGGGGTTCAAAAACCTTTTTTAGGGAATATGGTTGTGATGGAGGGCGAGATTACAGAAGATAAGGTAATACGTGTAATCAGAGAGATTATGTGGCTTGAAAAAGAAGTTGAGGCACCTGAAATTAATATACTTTTGGATTCAATCGGGGGGAGTATTGTGGGTAGTCATGCTATTTGTAAAGCTATGAAGAAGTCCCAAAAGTCAATAGTGATCAGGAGCTATAAAGCTTTTTCTTCTGCTGCACTTGTTCTCGCAAATGGTACAAAAGGAAAGCGATTTATATATGATGCTTCGGGAGTTTTTATTCATAACGGACATTTCGGGTCATCTTCTAAAACAGATTTTATTGTTCATGTATTATTCCCCTTACTAGTTAGAAATATGGACAGAATAGAGGGAAGATTGCTTTCAGGACAAACAGGACAACCTTTTGAAAGGCTGCTTGCTGATAGGAAAAACGAAACTGTTTTTACTGCTGAAGATGCAGTAGCGTATGGATTCGCAGACAATGTTTTTACTGGCAGGATAGTACCTTTGAGTCAAAAATAAGCGGTGAGATATCTCATCCGCTTATTTTTTTAAGAGGTTTACAGTATTAAAAAATAGTGGTATAATAAAAGAACCTTTGAAAGGAATAATATTTGTATCCAAACTTTAAACAATTTAAATATATGCAGGGAGAAGAAAAACAAAATGTATCATATTACCGCTTGGTGACCTTGCTGGTCTTGATTGTTGTGTTTGTATGGGGATTTACGATTTTTCAACTGGTTGTATATGTTAGCACTACCCAAGAACATGAAGAAATGCTGAAAGGTTTGACTGTTGAGCGGATTGATTATCGAGCATTTCATCAACCGGTTCAAATTCAGTAGGAGTGTATATTATGGCAGAAGATTTAACCGTAAAACAATTACGTTTTGCAAAATGGTATCTTACCTATAAAAAGAGTTTGCGCTATATACTCATTAGTTTTTTAGTTGTGATTAATGTGAGTTTGTGGGCATTAGCGCTCTATCAATTTATTTTTTATATCAGTACCACTGAAGCGCATGAGCAAATGTTGAAAGAGTTGACTAAAGAACGAATTGATTATCTTGCGATGCATAAACTATTTGCTCCGCATGATATTGTTATTAATAAATATATGGTGGTATATAATGAGGGGACAGGCTATGATTTGGTTGCAGATATTGAAAATTCAAACCAAAATTGGCGGGTAAGACAACTTGCTTATTATTTTATGTGGAGTGAAGGACAAAGTGAGGAAAAAACAACATTTTTATTACCCAATTCAAATAAACTGATATTTACGTTTGAACGGAATTTAGATTCTAAACCCAATAATCTCGAGCTTATTTTTTCTGATGTTAGATGGAGACGGGTTCGCGAAGATAGGAAACTATTAGAAATTTTGCCGCAAATTAAAGTACGTGATATTGCGTTACAATATGTAGTGCCAGAAAAAGAATTAATTGCCCTTCCTAAGATAACATGGACCGTAGACAATCAATCGGTATATAGTTTTTGGCAGGTTAATTTTGTGGTGGTATTGTATAGTGGTAATAAAATTTCAGGCATTAATGTTTTTCCGGCAAAAGAACTCATAGCAGGGCAGGAGCGTGAAGTTGAGTTTCGATGGCTTAACCCTCCAAAGTCAGATGCGATAGAAATTCTATTGGAAATCAATGTGTTTGACTCCTCTATGTTCATGCCTGCTACTTAATTACGTTAACCAATGAAGCGTTTTACTTTTCTTAAACGATTTGATACTGTTTTATTTATATTCATGGTGTTGCTTATCGCCTTGGGGCTAGCAACACTTTATAGTTTATCCCTTTCTTTTGAGCATGAGGGGATGAGCAATTTTTCTAGACAACTGATTTTTACGGGTATTGGATTGGTATTATTTGGTGTGGTTTCGGTTACTGATTTTCGCTTTTTTCGCAGTGTTTCTTACTGGATATATATCATCACCATTTTACTTTTAGTTGCGGTGTTGATTTTTGGGGTGACCTTTCGTGGTGTCAAAGGATGGTTGAGTTTGGGGTTTTTTAATTTTCAGCCGACTGAATTAGCTAAGCTTGCCGTGATTTTAGTATTAGCGCATTTTTGGCAGGAAGCGCGGCGCCCCATCAAAATTACAGATGTTATGGTAAGCTTTGTTATTGTTCTCCCGAGTATATATTTAATACTTCGCCAACCAGATTTGGGCTCTGCCGCGATGATTATTATTTTATGGATTGCTATTTTTTTATTGGTTGATAAAAATAAAAAGCATATTGCGGGCTTATTAGTAATCCTTATTATTATTGCATCGTTAAGTTGGATGTTTGTATTAGAAGATTATCAAAAAGATCGTATCTTTACCTATATTAATCCAGATTTAGATCCATTAGGGCGCGGTTATCAAATCACGCAGTCAATAGTGGCCGTTGGTTCAGGAGAGATTATCGGACGTGGTTTTGGCTTGGGTTCGCAATCGCAGCTGCATTTTTTACCCGCACCAGACACTGATTTTATTTTTGCGGTATTAGCTGAGGAGTTTGGTCTTATGGGGTCATTATTACTTTTAGGGCTTTTTACCCTTTTGATATACCGATTGATACGAATTAGTGAAGTGGTATATGGTAATTTTAGTTTAGTGCTCGTATTGGGTATTACCTTATATATATTTTTACAAATGGGAATTAATATTGGCATGAATATAGGGTTGATTCCCGTCATCGGGGTTCCCTTGCCATTGGTAAGTTACGGGGGGAGTTCATTATTGATTAGTATGATAGCGGTTGCATTAGTGGAGAGCGTCGTAATGCATCAACCATTTACAAAAACATAAGTATGTGATATAATCAATTGTCTATGGAAACACTTAGTGCACAGGAGAGAAAAATAAAAGGACGAAAAACAAATTTTCTTCGGAACAAAAAAATTATCCCCGCGGTCGTGTACGGGCATGGTTTTGATTCATTGCCTATTGAGATTTCATATACTGATTTTATAAAGGTGTATAAGGCAGCAGGGGAGAGCAGTTTAATTACGTTAGAGATAAAAAATAAACAACCTGTTAAAAGTTTAATTTATAAACTACAGTACCATCCGCTCACTGATAAAATTATTCATGTTGATTTTTATAAAATAAAAGCTGGTGAGAAGATTACGGTTGAAGTTGAGCTTACATTCAGGGGGGTATCGTCAGCGGTTAAAGATTTAGGCGGAACCTTAGTGACACCCTTGAGTAAAGTAGAGATAGAATGTTTGCCAGAAGATTTAATAGGTGAAATCGAAGTAGATATATCTGGCTTAAAGGAGTTTGGCGATGCAATCAGGGTCAGAGATTTAAACGTACCTTCAAAGGTGAAGATATTACAGGATCTGAAAGAAGTAGTTACTATAGTTGAGCAGCCGCAAATAGAAGAAAGAGAGAAACCTGAAGAAGAAGTATCAAAAGAAGCTGAAGAGGGAAAACAAGCAGAGGAAAAATCTGAAGAAGGGAGAAAAGAAGAGAAAAAGTCAGAAGGAGCGTCTGAGGTAAAATAGTGCCTATTTATGCATTTGATAAGACAAAAAAAGACCATCCTTATTATTGCTGGTCTTTTTTTAATAATACTTTTTATTTTCGTATCGCGTAGCGGTAAGGATACATCAATGGTCCAAAAACAGCAGGACACAGAAGCGTATACTCCGCAATTTTTAAAGCTTCCTATCTCTATGGTACTAGATAATTTTAAAGACGCTCGGCCGTTAAGCGGCATTGAAAACGCTTCTATTATATATGAAGTGCCGGTTGAAGGTGATATCACCCGCTTTTTAGGTATTTATAATCAAGAGTCGTTGCCGGATAAGATTGGGCCGATCAGATCAGCCCGGCCATATTTTGTTGAGTGGGCAGAAGAATATGGTGCGCTTTTTGTTCATGTGGGCGGTAGTCCCAAAGGATTAGATACGCTTCGGCAAAGTCAATATATTCCGTATAGTATTAATGAGATGAGCTCTCATAGAATTTATTTTTGGCGTGATGGGCAGCGATCCATGCCGCACAATACCTATACGTCAGCGCAGTTAATTGTCAATGTAATAGAGCAAAAAACTCTTATCAGCGAACCTCGATCAGATTTTAAATCCTGGTCATTCAAATCAGAGTCCCGACATCCGACATTAGAATATACTTCTGATGAGATTGAGCCTTCACAATTACCACGGTTATCTCAAATACTTAAAATTGATTATCGTGAGCCAGTGATTTGGCAGTATCGGGAAGTTGAAAATGTGTATGTGCGACATCAAAATGGTGAAGTTTTTGTTGGCGAAAATAATTCTGAGGTACACGCAAAAAATATTGTTATACAAATTACTGATATTGTTCCCATAGATTCGCTTGATAGGCGTACGATTAGAACCACAGGAGCAGGAAATGCATTGATATTCCAGCAGGGGATAGTCATAAGAGGGACATGGATACGACAGGATCAATCTGCTCGTACTATATTTTATGATGAAAATGGTAAGGAAATAGAATTTGTCCTAGGAAATATATGGATTAACATTGTTTCGCCTGATCACCGCATTCTTTATTAACCCTTGTCACCTTGGAAAACTTGGGGACCGAGTCCCCAAGTTAGGCTTAACTAAGCCTAATTTTTGCTCTTGACAAGGATAAAAAAATATGTTATACTATATATAATCTCAAGTATTGAGAAAAACCTTTGAAAAAGGAGGGAAGAAAATGTCGAAAAGAACAAGAGGAGCCGTGAATATAGCAAGTGCGGTAGCCGTTCTGATTTTCCTTGGTTGGTCGATCAGGTATGCGGATAAGCAATCGCAGGAACCGCAGTGGGAGGGAACGCATTGGAACAGAAATCAGTTGCCAGCAGATGATCAATCGTCATGGGAATGGAAAGTTCATGCCAATATCAATATTAATGGTTGGTTAGAAAGCTATCTGTTCGGGAGTCAGGAAAGCGGATATCTAGAACTTTGGTATGGTAGAACAGATGATGGGATGAGCAAAATGAAGATATATACTGGCAAGGATGAATTCCATAACCTTGTTTGCCGCAGTGAAGATGGTGTGGTGAAAGAGATGGGGAATCTCTTGTTAGGTTATCCATTTTTGCTGGAATTTAGAGACAATTATGTCTTCCGCACGTTACCCGATCATATACAAGATGAGCTGCGTAGAGCTATCTATTCTGTACCTGATTGGCTTGAAGATGAATATGAAGACAGCATTCCTGGCAACAGACAAGAATCTACGCCTATCTATACTGCATAACACGGTCAAAGAAATAAAGAAGTGGTTAAAGTCAAACTTTAACCACTTTTGAATTTTATAATAAAATTGGAGCTCCGAGCCCCGATTATTATCTTTTAGTAGCTACATTTGTTTTGTCAGAACGGACTTCGCTGATTACTTTTTCAACTTCATTACGAGATATTTTTTTACCAGCTTTGTTAAATTCATCTAACATTTTTTTAAAAGTCAGTGACGGCATGGACAACCGTTTAATGGAAATCATATCTTTTTCATCACTAATATAAACCTCTGCGCCGCTCCATTTTTTGCGCAGCCCTTTTGGAAGAGTAATAGAACCATTTTTAACCTTCGTAGTTTTGATAGTCATAGTAATAATGATTTTTGATTATAATGCTTTATTGTTTTATTATAACTTGTTTTAAAAGTATGTCAAGTTTTTGGGGCCGCAAATTACTGTTGTCAATCCAACACTTTTGAATTTTAGATAATAATTATTTTATTTGCTTCTTTCTTTTTGGAGTGTCGCAATAATGGGGTCAAGGTGACCGTCTAAGATTTGTTCTAAACCATGCCATGATTTTTTAATACGGTGATCCGTAATCCGGTCTTGGGGGAAATTATAGGTTCTAATTTTTTCTGAACGATCGCCCGTGCCAATATGTGTCTGTCGCTTTTGCTTTAATTCTTTTTGTTTTTTTTCTTCCTTTTGTGCTAAAAGTCGTGAACGCAGGATCGTCATAGCCCGTTCTTTATTTTGCCCCTGGCTTCGCTCATCTTGACATGAAACCACAAGGTTAGTAGGAAGGTGCGTGATTCTTACGGCAGTTTCATTTTTTTGTACATTCTGGCCTCCATGTCCAGAAGCGCGAAAGGTATCTATTTTTAAGTCTTTGGGGTCAATGGTAATATCAACTTCTTGTGCTTCTGGCAATACCACCACTGATGCGGCTGAAGTATGAAGACGGCCGTTTTTTTCTGTTTCAGGTATGCGTTGGACGCGATGAACGCCGCTTTCAGTTTTAAGTGTGCCATATACATTTGGTCCTTTAATTTCAAATATTACTTCTTTTAATCCGCCAATGTTGGTTGAATGGGAAGAAATAAGGTTTATTTTCCATTGTTTTTGTTCTGCAAATCTCCGATACATGCGGAAGAGATCTGCAGCAAATAGCGCTGCTTCTTCACCACCGGTTCCGGCGCGGATTTCTATAATTGCATCTTTGGTGTCAAGCTTTGAGCTTTGTTTGGTATTGTGAGTAATTTTTTCTTCTATTTCATTCTTTTTTTTCTGTAACGCTTGTATTTCTGAATCAATCAGATCAACCATTTCTTCATTTGACTCAACTTCACGCAGTTTTTGTGTTTCAGCTAATTTTTTATTTATCTCGCCCAATTCTTCAACTAATCGCAGGAGTTCTTTTGCCTGGTTATATTTTTGAGAGATTTGGCTTAATTTCTCCGGCGTATTATAAAATTCAGGGTCTTGGAGTTGACCTTCTAATTCAGTTAACTGTTGTTTAAGTTGTTCGACATCGACGCTCATAATTAAAGTTTGGATACATATATTACTCCTTAACAAACTTCAAGGTTCTGACGAGCGGAGCGAGGAACGGTTCTTATTTCCCTTTTTTCTTGGATGGCTGCATTGCTTTTGACCTTTTAAGAATTTTTTCATATCGTTCTACTCTGCCGGCAGTATCAACAAATTTTTGTTTGCCTGTATAAACAGGGTGGCAATGGGAGCAAACCTCTACCTCCATTGATTTTACAGTAGAGCCAGCAGTAAATTCGGCGCCGCAGGCGCATACAATTTTTGCCTTTTGATTATATGGTGGATGTATATCTTGTTTTGTCATATAGTATTATTTTAAGAACCCTCCTCGCTTCGCTCGTCAGAACCTTGAAATTTCTTCGAGCTTCACAAATTAAAAAATGAATTTTTTATTTGCTTCACCTCTTGAAATTATAGCACAAATTATTTATTTGACAATAGCTTTCCCTTTTTTTATTATTATGGTATAATATGAATATTAAATTATTTTGTTTATGATAAAAATACCTTCAGTAACAGAATTAGCAAAAGCCGGTGTCCATTTAGGACATCGGACTACCAAGCGTCATCCAAACATGGATCCTTATATTTATGGGATAAAAAATACCATCCATGTTATTGATTTAGAAAAAACAACTGAAGAGCTTACAAAAGCGCTTCAGTTTATTATTGAGAAAATAAGTGAGGGAGCAACCATTTTATTTGTCGGCACCAAGGCGCCTGCAAAAGATATTGTTAAAACACAAGCCGAAAAACTAAAGGTTCCCTATGTAGTTGAGCGATGGCTTGGTGGAACCTTGACCAATTTTCAAACCATTATAAAACTCATTGAAAAATTTAACAAAATGGTAAGTGATAAAGAAGGTGAGGCATTGGAGAAGTATACTAAAAAAGAGCGCCATGAATTGGATAAAGAATTGCATCGGTTAGAGATCATGGTAGGTGGCATCAGGACCCTGACCAAGAAGCCAGATCTGCTCTATATTATTGATATTGGCAATGAAAAAACAGCAATTCGTGAGACACGGCGCTTGAATATTCCCGTGGTAGGCGTTGTTGATACGAATGCCAATCCTGAATTAGTTAATTGGCCTATTCCGGCAAATGATGATGCTATAAAATCAATTGAATTAATTACGAAATTGGTGGCTGAGGCAATTGAGGAAGGCAGGAAGAAGACGAAAATAAAGGAGAAGGGCGAAACAAAGGAAAAACAAGAGAAAAAAATAACAACCAAGAAAGACAAAAAATAAGGAGACCTTGTAAATCTCGCTCGGGCGCAAAAGAAAAAATAAATTTTTTCTTTTGACCCTCACTTCAATTTGTAGTTTATGGAGACTAAAATAATACAACAATTACGAGAGACTACCGGAGCCGGGATTCTTGATTGTCAAAAAGCTTTAAAGGAATCCAAAGGCGATTTTGATATAGCAATAGAGATTTTGCGAAAAAAAGGGCAAAAAATGGCTCAGGCAAAAGGTTCTCGTGCAACACATGAAGGGATTATTGATACATATATTCATTCAAATCAAAAAATGGGTGCCATGGTAGCGGTAGTGTGCGAAACTGATTTTGTGGCAAGAAATCAAGAATTTAAAGAGTTGGTTCATGATCTCTCGATGCAGGTAGCGGCAGCAAATCCTATGTGGGTGAGCTCTCAAGATGTGCCGCAAAATGTGATTGAAAAAGAAAGAGAAGTATATCTTGAAAGTATTGATAAACACAAAGATCAAAAGGTAAAAGAGAAAATTATTCAAGGGAAATTACAAAAATTTTATACTGAGGTTTGTTTATTAAATCAGCCATTTATTAAAGATGACAGCATAACGACTGGCGAGTTAGTCGAGAAAAAAATTGCAACGTTAGGAGAAAATATACAAGTAAAGCAATTTGTACGATTTTCATTATAAATCCCCTTTGTCATTCCTCACTCTGTGAGGAATGACAAAAAAAGGTTGTCATTCCGTCTCTCGGAATGATAAGGGGAATAGGTGTCATCCGCACGAAATGTGGAATGACAAAAAGGGGATAAAACATTATGAATAGTAAATTTTTAAGTGTTATTCTTCTGGTAATTGTATCAGTTGTGTTATCTGGCTGTGTAAAAACTGATGCCCAAGATGTTAATTTTGAAACAATTATGTCACAAAGAAAAGCAGTTATTATTATTGCGCAGGAGGGATTTCAAGACGTTGAGTACAGTAAAACAAGAGAAGTATTAGAGAAAAATGATATTGTGATAAGTGTCGCAAGTGCGGGAGGTGGAACAGCAGTAGGGAAGTTTGGTGGTGAGGTTGAGGTTGATATAACATTAGATGAAGTAAATGTTAGTGATTTTGATGCGATTATTTTTATCGGCGGTCCTGGAGCACGGGATTATATGGAAAATGCTCGCGCGCATGAACTGGCAAAAGCAACGTTGGATCAGGGGAAACTATTAGGAGCGATTTGTATTGCGTCAACTATTTTAGCTCATGCAGGCGTTCTTCAAGGTAAAAAAGCCACGGTGTGGTCCGACCCCTTAGATAAAAGTGGCATTGAGATATTAAGTAATAAAGGAGCAACCTATGTTGATCAAAGTGTAGTTGTTGATGGCAATATTATAACCGCAAATGGGCCTGCATCAGCTTCTTCATTTGGTAAAAAAATAGCGCAAGTATTAAATAAGAACCGTTCCTCGCTCCGCTCGGAAGAACCTTGAAGTTTGTAGGGAATAATATTTGTATCCAAACTTTAAGTAAAAAGTTAAAAAGTTAAATTTATGACCAACATAGCAATCAATGGATTTGGCCGTATTGGCCGTGCAACGTTTCGGCACGCTATCTCATCTAAGATATTACAGGTTACGGCGATTAACGACCTTGTTGATATAAAGACATTAGCGCATCTGCTTCAATATGATTCTATCTACGGCAGATATGAGAAACAAGTCAGCTATGATGACAATCACTTAATTGTTAACGGCAAAAAATATCCAGTTTTTGCCGAGAAAGAGCCAGAAAACTTGCCCTGGGAAAAGCTTGGCGTAGATATTGTTTTAGAATCTACTGGTGTGTTTCGATTAAAAGAGGCGGCTCAAAGACATATTACTGCTGGTGCAAAAAAAGTAATTCTTTCCGCACCGCCAAAAAGTGATGATGTCCCTATATATATTTTAGGAGCAAATGAGAAAACATTTAACCCGCAAAAAGATATTATTATTTCTAATGGGTCGTGTACGACCAATTGCTTGGCGCCGGTGTTAAAAGTATTGCATGACAAATTTAAGATCAGCAATAGTTTCGCAACCACGATTCATGCATATACGAGTTCACAGCGCTTGGTTGACCTGCCGCATAAAGATTTGCGCCGCGCCCGCGCTGCAGCAGTTAATATTGTTCCTACCAGTACAGGCGCAGCGAAAGCAGTATGTGCAGCAATTCCTGATTTATTAGGGAAATTTAGTGCTTCAGCAATTCGTGTTCCGATCCCTATTACTTCATTAAGCGATATAATGTGTGTATTAGAAAAGTCAACCACTGCAGATGATATTAATACCGCGTTTGAAGTAGCAGCCAAGGGCGATTTAAAAGGTATTTTAGGTATAACATATGAGCCATTAGTTTCATCTGATTTTATTGGCGATTCTCATTCTGCAGTTGTTGATTGTTCATTAACGACAATGCAGGGCGGCAATATTGTTCAAGTGGTAGCGTGGTATGATAATGAATGGGGATATGCGTGCCGATATGTTGAGCTTGCTGAATATATAGGGGAAAAGATTTAAGGCCTAACAATGAACATTGAAGATATAAAAAAAAGCATTATAAATACCGTGCAGAAGGCTTTAGACTTGCCTTCTGATTTTGTTTTAGATTTAGATTTGCCCCCTGATCCGAAAATGGGTGATGTATCTATCTCATGTTTTGAAATTGCGAAACATATAAGCCAATCACCAGAGAAAATCGCTGCTCATATATCTAGGAAAGTCCAAGCTAATTCTATAATACAAAAGGTGGAGAATGTAGGGCCGTATATTAATTTTTTTCTTAAGAAAAATGTATGGTTTGAATCAGTCTTAGAACAGATTTACAAACAGAAACAAAGGTTTGGAAATATACGAGAAGAAAAAGAAAAAAAAATTGTACTTGAGTATTCAAGCCCTAATACTAATAAGCCGCAGCATTTAGGACATTTGCGTAATAATTTTTTAGGATGGAGTCTGGCACAAATATTACAGACAGCGGGACATAAAATTATTAAAGTTAATCTTATCAATGATCGAGGTATTCATATTTGTAAATCAATGTTGGCATATCAGTTATGGGGAAATAATAAAACGTCTGAATCAGAGAACATAAAGGGCGATCATTTTGTCGGTGATTATTATGTGCTGTTTGAAAAAAAAGTTCAGGAAAATCCTGAGCTTTTAAAAAAAGCACAAGAATTGTTAGAAAAATGGGAAAAACGTGACAAAAAAACACGCAAACTATGGAAGGAAATGAATACCCGGGCTTTAGATGGGATTAATCAAACATATAAAAAAATAGGCGTTCGTTTTGATAAAGTTTATTATGAGAGCAAAATATATAAACGCGGTAAAAACATTATATTAAAAGCTTTGAAAAAAGATTTATGTTACGTGCGAGACGACGGGGCAGTTGAAATTGATTTAACGGGACATGGATTAGATAAAAAAGTGCTGTTAAGAGCAGATGGGACAAGTGTATATATAACACAAGATATTGGACTGAGCCAATTACGATATAAACAATTTAAGCCAGATACGTGTATTTATGTGGTTGGCTCAGAACAGGATTATCACTTCAAGGCCTTATTTAAAATATTACAAGTTTTTGGATTTGAATGGGCAAGAAACTGTTATCATCTCTCCTATGGATTGATTTCGTTACCCAAGGGAAGAATGAAGTCACGCGAAGGCGAGGTTGTTGATGCTGATGATATTATTTTAGAGATGGAAAATTTAGCAGAAAAAGAGATTATAAAGAGAAGCCCGGATTTAGATAACAATGAGGTTAAAAAAAGAGCCGAAGCGATTGCGTTATCAGCCTTAAAATTTTATCTTTTAAAATTTACGCCTCAGCAAAATATTAAATTCAATCCAGAAGAATCGCTTTCGTTTGAGGGAGATACGGGGCCATATGTGCAATATACGTATGCGCGCATCCAGTCCATCCTAAGAAAATCTAAACTATCAGAGCCCGGCACTGATAGTAGGATTGATTATTCAGAATTGGGAAATGATGAAGAAATTGAGTTATTAAAACAGTTGTTTGTATATCAGAATATTTTAGCTCGCTGTGTTGATGAGTATAATCCTGCGTATTTATGTACGTATATATTACAATTATCACAAACGTTTAATAAATTTTATCATAAACACCATGTTTTGCAGGCAAAAGACAACGTAAGACATGCGCGATTAGTTTTAATCTCTGCGATTGCCCACGTCATTAAAAATAGCCTTAATCTGCTGGGCATAGATGTTTTAGATGAGATGTGATATAATATAAGAAGTAACGAGTAACGGGTTACTAGAGTTTTATGGCTGACAAAAAACATAAAATACTTATTGCAGAGGATGATATTTTTATTTCTCGTGCATATAAAGATGGGCTTGAACAGGCGGGGTTTGAGGTTATTACTGCGGCAGATGGTCAAGAGACATTGGAAAAAATTCGTACGGAAAAGCCGCGCCTGGTCTTGCTTGACTTAATTATGCCAAACAAAAATGGCTTTGAAGTTTTAGAAGAGGTAAAAGGGGATGAGGCATTAAGGAAGGTACCTATTGTTATCCTGTCTAATTTAGGACAGGAATCAGATATTGAAAAAGGCAAAGAACTGGGGGCAATTGATTATTTAGTAAAAGCTGATTTAAGTATGAGGCAAGTAATTGAAAAAATAAAACAATATGTAACTAAGACATAGATGAAAATTACACCTGAAAAATTAAAAGCACTTCTGGTTGATCCAGGGCATATCTCAGCACCACAGTTTAAAGCTGCTGTTGATGAGGCAAAGAAGAGGAAAAAAGATCTTGCCGATGTTATAGTAGATAACAATTTAATTAAGGATGAGCAGTTGGGACGTTTGTTAGCTGAAGAGAGCGAGTACCCTTTTGTTAATCTGCGAAAAGAGAAAATAGATGAAACAGTGCTTAATTTAATTCCTGAGCTGGTTGCCCAATCAAAAGGAGTGATTGCGTATGAACATACAAAAGAAGGGGTAAAAGTTGGGATGGTTATGCCAGATGATTTAGAGGTGCGGCATTTAATAGAAAAGCGCATCGGGGAAAGAGTGCTGCCGCGATTTATCACCAAGCGCGACTTAAATGAAGCGCTTTTTAAGTATAAGCCATCATTAAAAGAAGATTTTGAAGACATTTTAAAAGAACTGGAGAGAAGTGATCTGCCAAGAGATAAGCGGGATGACGCAATCGTTAAAATGGTTGACGCACTGCTTATATATGGATATGAGAATAAAGCATCTGATATTCATATTGAGCCGTATATAAATAAAGTTATGGTACGCTTCAGGATTGATGGAGTGATGCATGATGTGTTAGAGATTCCTAAAGAGCTGTTGGATTTTATTATTACGCGCATTAAAATTTTGTCTAAACTTCGTATTGATGAACATCGGGCAGCACAGGACGGCAAATTCCGTTTTAATACAAAAGGAGGACTTGTTGATGTGCGTGTTTCTGTTGTTCCGGTAACCGAGGGGGAAAATGCAGTAATGCGTCTGTTATCTGCAAAGGGACGCCAATTTAATCTTGTTGGTCTTGGTTTATTGGGGCATGATTTAAAAAAAGTAAAACGGGCAATCCGCCGGCCGCACGGTATGATTTTAGTTACCGGTCCTACCGGGAGCGGAAAAACAACAACATTGTATGCGGTGTTGGAAATTTTAAATGTCAGAGATATTCATATTTCAACTATTGAAGATCCTGTAGAGTATGATATAGAGGGTGTGAGCCAAATCCAAGTCAATCCTAAGACTAATCTTACGTTTGCGAAAGGGTTGCGCGCTATTGTACGTCAAGATCCTGATATTATTATGATAGGAGAGATTAGGGATAGAGAGACCGCCGGGATTGCGGTAAACTCTGCCTTAACCGGTCATTTGGTGCTCTCTACGCTTCATACCAATGATGCAGCCACCACATTGCCGCGGTTACTTGATATGCGGGTGGAGCCGTTTTTGGTTGCCTCAACCGTTAATGTTGTAATTGCACAGCGTTTGGTGCGCAAAATTTGTGAAAAGTGCCGTGCTTCATATACATTAACCAAAGAAGAAAAAGCAAATATTCTTGTTGAGCCAGCAGTTATTACTATTTTAAAACGATTAGGACATGAAAATTTAGATAAGATTACTCTTTTTAAGGGCAATGGATGCAAGGCATGCACCGAAAGCGGGTATAAGGGGCGTATTGGCGTTTTTGAAGTGCTGGAAATGGAAGAGAATATAAGGGAATTGGTTTTAGGGCATGCGTCGAGTAATGAACTTATGAAAAAAGCAGTTAAGGAAAACGGCATGACAACCATGCTCTATGACGGCCTTGAAAAGGTATTTCGCGGCATGACAACCATAGAAGAAGTGCTTCGCGTCACCCGCGAATAAGCTATAGTATCTATGAAACAAAAAAAGAAATCATTATTTGAGAAAGAGATTGCTATCGGTGGTGTGACATTAACCCATAAGGCAATCTTTGCTCGTCATTTATCAGTAATGCTTAAGGCAGGGCTTACCATTATTGAGGCATTGGAGATTGCAAAGGATTCTACAACAGGAAAATTTAAAAAAATATTATCTCAGGTAATGCATTCAGTTCGTTCAGGCCGTTCATTTACCGAATCATTGAAAGATCATGGCCGTGTATTTTCAGGGCTTTTTGTCAATGCGGTGTATGCAGGTGAGCAGTCAGGAACGTTAGAAAAGAATTTGGGGAATATTGCAAAACAGTTAGAAAAAGAGCGCGAACTCGTTTCAAAAATAAAAGGAGCAATGCTTTATCCGATTGTGGTATTAATTGCCGCGTTTATATTAGGCATGGTTATTTCTTTTTTAATATTGCCCAAGATTATACCCCTTTTTGAAGGTTTAGGAACAGAGTTGCCCGCAACCACAAAAGCTTTAATATGGTTTTCACATTTTGTCCAAGCGCATGGACTGATTTTATTTATCGCCATTATTATATTGGTAATAGCACTGACGTGGGTTATACGGCAAAAATGGAGCAGGCCCGTGACTCATTTATTGCTCTTAAATACTCCGGTCATTGGAAAATTGGTCAAGAATACTAATTTAGCCCGGTTTTCAAGAATATTGGCTACCCTTATAAGAAGCGGCATTAATATTGATGAAGCAATTCATATTACTAAGGATACGGTTGGCAATTATTATTACCAAAGGGCATTAGATGACGTGAGTAAAAGAGTAGGTAAGGGAACAGAGCTTTCAGAAAACTTTGATGAATTTGATCATTTATTTCCCACTTTAGTGGTAAAAATGATTAAGGTGGGAGAAAAGTCAGGAAAGCTTGAAGAAGTATTATTTTATGTAGCTGAGTTTTATGAGACCGAAGTTGATACCTCGGTTAAGTCATTATCAACAGCTATTGAGCCAATTCTTCTTATTGGCATTGGTTTGATTGTCGGTTTTTTAGCGTTATCAATTATCACGCCGATTTATAAGATTACCGGGGGAATTGCACGATAATATGAAATCTTTTACTCTCATCGAGCTTCTTATCGTTATCAGTGTAATGGTGATTGTCATTGCCGCAGGTGTGCCTCTTTATGGTAATTTACAGGTAACGAGTCAGCTAAATGAAAATACGAATCAAATTATTCAAACAATACGAACAGCGCATCAGCGAAGCGTCTCGAGGGTCAATGACAGTTCACACGGCGTACGCTTTGAAATAAATCCTTCAAGCAATGATCAATACATTTTATATCAAGGTTCGTCGTATAGTACGAGAGATAGTAGTTATGATAGGACGGTTACCTTAGATAGCCCTCTTCATATAGCAACAACGCTCAGTGGTAATGAAGTTAATTTTTCGAGGAGTTTAGGAACGCCCAATACAACCGGAAGTATTGTTCTTTCTCATGATACGACAGGAACAAGGGCGATCAGTATTAACAGTTTTGGTATTGTTGAAGAGGTGGTCCCTGAAAGCGAAGTAACGTTGTATGCAGGTAGAGATTCATATATGCGCCAGGGAGTACCTAGTACAAATTATGGGACTGATGCCCAGATTCAAGAATACCCTCGAAATATTGGATACAACAGACGAGGGCTTATTTGGTTTGACCTTTCCTCTATACCAGGGGGTGCGACGATTAATTCAGCCACACTCTATCTTTACGAAGCACAAACATATGGGCTTGCACGAACGGTCGCCATTCATAGATTGACACAGGGTTGGACGGAGAGCGGTGTTACGTGGGCTAGCTATGATGGAACAAATTCGTGGACTTTATCTGGTGGTGACTACGATACAACGCCAACAGCTACTGCTGTTATAACTTGGACAGGAGCATTGAAATGGGATAGTTGGGATGTTACCGCTGGTGTTGGTGAATTTATTAATAACACGTACTCCAATTATGGCTGGCTTATAAAAGACAATACTGAGGATACATCAGAGGCATACTGGTTTTTCGCCTCACGCGAGGTCACAAATCAGCCATACCTGGTGGTAAATTATTCTTTGTAGCCACATGACGGACATAAAATATAACAATGCACAGTCTATTCTAGAGGTCATACTTGCGGTGGCTATTTTTTCTTTAATTAGTATGGTTATGGTATCGTTTATAACCGGCGGGTTTCAAGGGATACAGCAAGGAGGTGATCAAACTGAGGCAGAGGCTTTGGCGAGTGAAGGAATTGAGGCAGTTCGTGCTGTTCGTGATAGAGCATGGAACGAGCTTATACCAAGTCCGGCAGTTGTTTCTATAAGCGGAAGCCAGTGGATTATATCAAGCGGCGCTTCAGAGTTAATTAATAATAAATATACACGAGCGATTATATTTAATTCTGTATGCCGTGATGCATTAGATGAAATTGCAACCTGTCCTGGCACGTATGTGGATATTCATAGTACACAAGTTGTAGTTACCGTGAACTGGGAAACACGAGAAGGAGTTACCAATACCGTACGAAAAACAGCATATTTAACCAACTGGGATTCAACTGAGTGGGCACAAACGGATTGGAATGGCGGCTCAGGGCAGAGTATTTGGTCTGATACAACCCGGTATGATTCAGACGACAGCAATATTGATTATAGTACGGTAACTGGTCAAGTTACTCTTGTTGATAACTCAATTGGCAGATGGATATTCGCTGGCGGCGTACAGGTTATTGATACCACTGATAGTGATTTTAATAGCGGGGATACGACTGATGATACAGCTATATCAGGAGCAGGTGTAGGCGCAAGTATTGTTTTGGCTCAAAGTGTTATATGGACTGAACATGCTGACAGCGGTTTAGCCACCAATCAGAATTTAAACGATTTAGATATTGTATCTTCATTGAATATTTGGGCAGTGGGGAATAGCGGCAAAGTGTTGCATTATAATGGTACTACGTGGTCAGAATTTGATGATATGGGCAAACCAAAGATATTTGCAATAGATATGATATCAAGTACTGATGGTTGGGCTATTGGTTATAGTGGTAAAATATATCATTACAATGGTACGAGTTGGAGCGAGTTTGTAGATACTGGCTCTATGACCTGGCGTTCTATAGATATGGTTTCCGCCACTGACGGATGGGCAGTTGGTGAGAGCGGATATATATATCACTATGATGGTGCAAATTGGACTGAATTTATGGATACGGGCGGCGAGGATTGGTATGGCGTTGATATGGTTTCCGCCACTGACGGATGGGCAGTGGCGCAAAGCGGGAAGATTCTTCATTATAATGGCACCAATTGGTCAGAAGTTTTGTCTCCGGTGGGGGATAATTTAAATAGTATTTCCATGATTTCATCCACTGACGGATGGGCAGTGGGTGATATAGACAAGAGAGTACTTCATTATGATGGTAACAGCTGGACTGAAGTTGTTTCGCCAACAGGTCTTCATTTACAAAGTGTTTCCATGACATCTGCCACAGACGGCTCAGCAGTTGGCGATGGCGGTGTTGCACTTCATTATGATGGGATCAATTGGTCAGAGGTTACATCACCCATTTTTAATGATATTTTTGCGGTAGAAATGAGCTCTTTTTCAAGCGGCTGGGCAGTTGGAGAGAATGGCCGCATATTGCAATATGGAAGTTTTTATCTCAATTCAGGAACATTTTTATCAAGAATATTTGACAGTAGTGATACAAATACTTCATGGGATCAGGCGTACTGGACTGAAGTCCTTCCTTCAGGATCAGATTTAACCATTGCGACGAGAACGGGTAATACAAGTACGCCGGATGAAACATGGTCAGCATTTAGTGCGGAATTAACTGATTCTGACTCATCTACTATCTCCTCTCCTGATGGCAGATATTTCCAGTATCGAGCCACGCTTATTAGAGGAGATAGTGCGAGCGCAACACCACAGTTAGATGATATTACGATTATCTATAACGCGCCAACCACTAAGAATTTAAATGATATCAGTATTGTATCCTCATCAAATATTTGGGCAGTGGGGAATAGCGGCAAAGTGTTGCACTATAATGGCACTACGTGGTCAGAATTTATAGATCTGGGAGGAGAAGAGATCTATGCGATAGATATGGATTCTGCCAGTGATGGCTGGACAGTAGGCGAAGGAGGAAAAATGTTTCATTATGATGGTACTACGTGGTCATCTGGGTCTTCACCAACAAACAAAAATTTAAATGATGTTTTTATCGTGGATAATGATGATGGTTGGGCAGTGGGTGATAACGGGACAATTATTTATTATGATGAGTCCTGGTCATCAGTTTCATCGCCAACCAATCAACATCTTAATTCTTTGTTTATGACAGATGAAGACGATGGCTGGGCTGTTGGAGAGGATGGTAAGGTATTACAAGCTAATGATGGGGATTGGTCAGAGTTTACAGATACCGGGGATCAGGTCTGGTATGATATTTTTATGGTAAGTGACAATGATGGTTGGATGGTGGGTGACAGCGGCAGAATCTGGCACTATAATGGGACTAGTTGGTCAGAGTTTATAGATACCGGGAGCACAAACTGGAGGACTGTATATCTTGTCTCATCCGCTGATGGTTGGGCAGGAGGGAGCAATGGAGAATTATATCATTTTGATGGGAACAGTTGGACAAACGCGTCATCACCAACCACTCGGCGTATTAAAAGTATTGAAATGATTGATACGGCTGATGGTTGGGCCGTAGGCAATAACGGAACTATACTCCAGCTGACCACTGAAGGATTATATGCTGAAAATGGCTGGCTTATTTCTTCAGCATTTGATATGGGTAACACGTCGCCTGTCCAAGTTATTGCATGGGATCAAATAATTCCAACATGCTCACCAAGTTGTGAGGTTAGATTTCAGTTGCGTACTGCGCCAGATGCGAGCGGTTCACCCGGTACCTGGACATCTTGGTATGGAGCGACTGGCGCCGGCTCTTATTTTACAAATGCCAATGGCACTATTGTTTCAGCAGATATTAATGGCAATCAATGGGTGCAGTATCGAGCAGAGTTAATCGGTGACGGGCTTAATACAGCAGTTCTACAAGAAGTACGCATAAACTATAAGTAGTTTATGAAATTTCAAATTACAAATTCCAAACAAGCCGGATTCACCCTTATCGAGCTTTTAATTGTTATTGCTGTTATCGCCATCATTGCCTCAGTTGTCTTTGTAGCACTCAATCCTTTACAGCGTTTTCAAGATACTCGAGATTCTCAACGCAGACAGGATATTAGTGCCATTGCTGATGCGATAAGAATCTATCAAATAGTGAATGCTGGTCAAGTACCTGCTGGGATTGATGAAAATTGGAGGATGTTAGGAACTGATACCACGGGCTGTAATGTTACCTGCGGATTTAGCGGGACACCCACTACGGTCTTGTCTCGGGTGGCAGATGGCAATGATGATGCTGAGGAACAAAATCCGCCCAATGGAAATATGTATATAACAAGTACTGATCTTGAATTGGTTGTAGAAGGCGGTACCGTAGACCAAGAAGTTGGTATGCGTTTTTTAAATATGACTCTTCCCCAGAGCGATACGATTTCAAATGCCTATATTGAGTTCACGGTTGATGAAACAGATTCAGGCACGACCAATCTGACGTTTTACGGCGAAGATATTGATAATGCTCCTGCATTTACCAGTACAGATGGGGATATTACGAACAGATCCAAGACATCGGCGGGTGTTTCATGGAATAATGTGCCAGCATGGACTTCAGTTGGTGCAACCCACCAGACCCCTAGTCTTGCTTCTATTATTCAAGAGATTGTTAATAGGTCTGGGTGGATTGGCGGTAATGCAATCGTCATTGTTGTTGATGGTACGGGAGAGCGGACAGCAGAGTCATATAATGGGAGTCCTGCACAAGCACCGTTGTTAGTTGTTGAGTATCAATCTGGCGGGGCGGTGGCAACACAGCCATCCTGTCTTGATTTATCCTCTACTTTAAGTTCGCAATTATCTGCTATTGGTCAAGATCCTTCTGATGGTAGCGCTGCGAGATCCTACTATGCACTGCGTCGTCGGCCCGCAGGGCAGATCGATGTTATCGCCTGCAGTCCAGAGGGGGGACAGGATATTAGTAGAACTAAGTAACCCGTACCCAGTAAAATATGTTAAAAATAAATAAAAAGAATTACTCGTTACGTGTTATACGTTATTCATTACGATCAGGCTTTACCCTCATAGAAACTTTGGTCTATGTCGCTATCATTGGTATAGTAATCGTTTCGTTTGTAACCTTTAGTATTTCTATTTCAAATTCTCGAAATAAAGCATATGTTACTACTGAGGTACAGGAAAATGCACGTATAGCCTTGGAGGTGATACGTCAAAGAATACACGCGGCGAATAATGTTACTATAGGCTCTTCAACATTTGATACTGATCCGGGTATCTTGTCTTTGCAGGTTGCTGATACGAGTAGAAATCCAACGATTATTGATTTAACTGCTGATGATGGATCGTTGCGTATTACCGAAGGGGTAAATAGTCCGGTCATAATCACCAGTGATGAGGTACGTGTAGTAAATTTAGTATTTACCAATTTAACATCACCAAATATAAGCCGAGAAAATATTAGAATTGAGATCACCGTTGATTATAATACTACCGGGGGTGATGTTGAATACAATTATTCATATAGTTTACAAACAGCAGTTAGTTTACGTCAGTAACTCATAGAGTTAACCATTGACAATTGACAAAATGTCACATGTCAAGGGTTCACCGATAGATAATAAAAGTATGTTAAAGCACACATGTCAAAGGACAAATGTCAAAGGTCACATGTCACACAAGAGTGCTGTTGCAGCTCTTCTGATTGTTATCATTATAAGTGCTGTTGCTCTTCTTATGGCATATTCTGCATCAATTCTTGGGATAGGAGAGCTTGATATAGGATATACTGCACAACGTGGTGGGGAAGCATTTTCAGTTGCAGATGGATGTGTTGAAGAAACATTACGAAGGATTACCCTTGATAGTAATTATGGCATAGGAGCAGGATTAATTAACTTAACAGTTTCTAATGGATCATGTACAATACAAGTGTCGGATCTTGGCAGCAGTCGAAGAAGAATAGTTGTTACGGGCACAAGTGGAGTGTATAATAAGAAGATAGAGACAGAAATTACGTTAAGCAGTACTCCTATAACTATAGATACGTGGCAAGAAACCACAGATTAAAATGAAACAAAGTGATATCATAACAGGACTACAAAAACGGACAGTCGTCTCATGGCTCTCTATGTTTTTTGTGTTGGCTATTTTATTATTTTTAGCGCCCATGGGGCTTATTTTTTCCTGGCAAATGGTAATCTTGTTTTTAGCGTCTGCTGCGGCTCTTAATCTATTATTTAGCTGGTTTGTTAAAAAAAATATATTTATTGAGAGTAGTACGTGGCTGTGGCCGTTTTCAGAAATTTGGATTATTAGCTTAATTGTATACTATACTGGTGGGTTTGCATCTGTATTTAGTTTTCTCTATCTTGTTCCTATTATAACGTCGGCGTTGTTATTTTCTTTAAGTGCGGGATTGAGCATGGCAGTTCTTTCGAGCCTTGCCTATTTATCTCTCACGATGATGGAATTGTATGAGATAATTCCCCATATTTCATCTCTCGGCGTACGAATTTTAACGTGGGACGATAATTTTTATATCGCATTTTCAGTTCTTTTAAATCGTATTCTTATCTTTTTTGCAGTAGCATATTTTGGTGGATATTTATCAGGCAAGCAACGGGCAGTTGAGCGAATGAAAAGTGAATTTGTATTTTTAGCTTCACATCAATTGCGAACACCGATTACCGCGATTCGATTATTTGTTGAAATGCTTAGAGATTCTGCAAAAGAAGAACTGAGTGATCAGAATAAACGATATTTAGAAAATATTTATCATTCTACCAAGCGAATGATTCAGTTAGTGGGAGACTTACTTAATGTTTCTCGTATTGAATCAGATCGACTGACCATCAGGCCGCAAATGACTCGCCTTGAAGGTCTTGTTGCTGATGTAATTGAAGAGACAAAGCCGCTGGCTGATGTAAAAGGCTGCCGATTTAAATTTAGTAGACCCGAGGCGCGATTGGATAAGGTTTTGATTGATCCAAGACTTCTTCGCCAGATACTTCATAATCTAATAACCAATGCGATTCATTATTCAAGGCAAGAGGGAGGAGATATTGTGATTTGTCTTGAGCGAGGGAAAAAAGATTATACGATTAGTGTTAAAGATTTTGGCGTTGGAATTTCTAACGCTGACAAGAATAGAATTTTTGAAAAGTTTTTTAGAGCAGATAATGCGATTAAATTAAAGCCTGAGGGAACTGGTCTCGGCCTTTATATTGTTAAAACACTTATTACTACTCTTGGAGGAAAAATTTGGTTTGAGTCAGAGTTAAATAAGGGGACTACGTTTTATATCGTTATACCCAAGAACAATAAATCAAAATAAATGTTTTCTTTTCTACAAAAAAAATCTGTTGGCCTTGATATTGCTGATCATACGATTGAGGCAGTTGAGTTGATAAGAACAGGAGCCGGGACAAGAGTAGTAAATGTATCGCGTCTCGTATTAGAGCCAGGCATACTTACGCGCGGAAGGATTAAACATAAAGAAAAATTAGTTACTGCAGTTAAAAAGGTGTTATTATCTGCCAAGCCGAATCCTATTATTACAAAAAAGGTATATTGTGCACTTCCTGAAAGTCAAGTATATACCCATGTTTTTGATACGGTTTTATATGGTAAAGATATAAATGCACGAAGCGTTGTTGAAAGGCGAAGACAATTGATTTTAGAGGATATTCAAAAAACCATCCCGCTTCCCAAGGAAGATATTGTATATGATAGTCGGGTGATCGGTGCGCGAGCAGTAGATCGTAAGAGCATTAACGTAGAGAGCGTTGTGGTGGCGGCACATAAGGAGGTAGTTTTAGAGTGGCAGCAGTTTTTTAAAGACCTTAAAATAGATATAGATTTTTTTGATATTGAAGCATTGGCAGTATTTCGTGGTTTATTTCCCAAGCCAGTTAAAAAACCGGTATGCATTATTGATATAGGTGCGGTCACGACAACGGTTGCTATTTTTGAAAAGATTGATTTGCGTTTTTCATATTCAATATATACTGCCGGCGATATTTTAACCGCTGCTATCGCACAAGAATTAAAACTTAAAACAGATAAGGCAGAAGAAATGAAAATAAAAAATGGCTTAACAGGAGATAAGACCATTGCGCAGGTTATAAAAAAAACGCTTGATCCAATAGTACATGATATAAAAGAGTCGGTCGAATATTATGAGGCTAAGCGGCAAAAAAAAGTAAGCGAGATTGTTTTAGTTGGCGGTTCTTCTCGATTGCGCGGGTTGGTTGATTATTTTACAAAACAGGCGGGTATGCCAGTACGAATAGGAGAGTTAGCATTTGCGTTTGGCAAAAAAAAGTCAGAGAAGAATCTTTTTTATATTGGCGCTCTTGGCATGGCACTTCGCACATTATCTAAAAAATGGGAAGATCGGCATCCTCAAATAAGTTTAATACGAGAACCGCATGTAAAAATAAAAGAGATAAAAGAAGAGGAAGAGCAGATTAGGTCACGTGATCAATCAAGAGAGACGCAAGAACAAAAAAAAATCAAATCCTTTCGATCTAAGGAAAGGCTACATCAAAAAAAAGTTCGTTTGCAAAAGATTATACTCGCCCTTATTGTTATCGGGGGGATAGGATTGCTCATAGCTGCGTATACGTATCGTGAACGCGAAAAAATACAGCAACGTAAAGAAATACAGTCTCAGGCTTTGCAATATAGCACCACCCAATCATTTGATATAGACATCCCCGTTGCTATAGATGAACGTGAATATACAAGCGATAGAGCAAAAGGTAGAGCCATTACCAGTACTATTTTAGGAGCTCAAACGTATGATGAGGCAGTGGCGCGTGCTCGTATCCAAGCAGAAAAAGAATTACAGCAAGGAGAAGTATTGTGGCAAAAACCAATAAGCCAAGAGTCTGAAGTATTAAAATTTCCGCTTATAATTAAGTGGGTCGCCTATGTTTTCTACGATAGTAATGATCTGATTATAAAAGAAGTAGACAAATTAAATAAAAACAATATTGACTATGCACTTAACAATATTGTTAAGCTTAAGCTTGAGCCAAGCGACAATAAAAATATATATATTCTTACTGGCAGGGTGACGATTTCAGTAAATCAGCTGATTGAGATTGAGGAGCCAGAAGAAGAAAGCGCAGAGGAAACGGGAGAGGAAAAGATAGACAAACAACCTGAAGTGATTGGGCAAGAAGTGGTAAAGATTCAAGAAACAGGCATTGCGTATTTAAATGCTAGATCAGGTCCAGGAACAAATTATGATAAAGTTGGAAGAGTTTATCCTGGAAAAAGTTATCCACAGTTGCAGGAACAAGATTTATGGTATAAAATAAAGATAGATGATACTACGGAGGGATGGATTTATTCTATCTATACTACAAAAGAGTAAATAATTATTTAAGAGTGCACAAGTGCACAAAAAAGGTCTTACGTGTTAAATAAAAAAAATATGGTAAAAGCAAATAATAACGGATTCACACTTATCGAGCTTTTAATCGTAATTGCTGTGATTGCTATTTTAGCTGGTGTTGTATTTGTTGCATTAGACCCACTGACCAGGTTTCGAGATGCACGCGATTCTTCTCGATGGTCGGATGTTAACGAAGTTCTAAGTGCTATAAAAATCGATCAGGTTGATAATGACGGCACCTACCTTAGTGCGATTACAAGTATGACTGCAGGAGAGGTATACATGATTACTGATGGCGGCGGCACTGATTGTGATGGAGGAAATGCTAATTGTGATACTAATGTGACTGCAGAAGTAGTTGCAGGTGATCACTGTGTTGATTTAGTAGGTTTGGTTACTGAAGGATATCTTGGAGATATTCCTCTTAGTCCTGATGGGGCTGGTACATGGACAGCGGCGCTCTCTGGTTATACACTTCAGCGTGATGCAACAGGTATTGTCACCGTCAGAGCATGTGAATCTGAAAATACGACTGAAATTTGGGTAGCACGATAGGAACCTTTCACTCCGTTCGCAGAACCTTGAAGTGGACATCTTTGATGTCATTTCGAGCGTAGCGAGAAATCTTACACCTTTGTATACGGAGTATAATGAGATCCCTCGACTCGCCATTCGGGCTCGCTCGGGATGACACTTCGTGTCATTTGTATTCAGACTTTAAAAAAATTATGAGACCCAAAACATTTATCTTTTCTCTTGGAGGCTCACTTATTGTTCCCGGAGAAAGGATAGATGTTTTATTTTTACGAGTATTTAAAAATTTTATCGTGCCGCTCCTCAATAGAGGGTGTAAAATTGTTATTGTTGTTGGTGGCGGAGGGATAAATAAGAAATATAATATAGCTTCACAGAAAATTGCTTCCCCCTTGTCATCCCGCGCTTCGGGCGGAATGACAAAAGAGAAAGGCGGGATGACAGGAGAAGGGAATAAGATTAAAGATGAGGATTTAGATTGGTTAGGAATTGCTGCAACAAAATTAAATGCAGAGCTGCTTCGGGTTATATTTTCTCAATATGCGCATAAAACAGTTCTTGACAATCCACATACCAATATTAAAACTAATAAGAAATTAATTATTGCCTCGGGATGGAAACCAGGGTGCTCATCAGATTTAGATGCAGTGTTGTGGGCAAAACGATTTGAGGCACACGAAGTAATTAACCTAACTGATATTGATTATGTGTATGATAAAGACCCTGATGTATATAAAAATGTAAAACCAATCAAGAATATATCGTGGAGTGAGTTTATTAGTATAGTTGGAAAAAAATGGTCACCGCGTGGCAATTGGCCATTTGACCCTATTGCATCACAGTTAGCTCAGAAGTTAAAAATAAAAGTAGTAATTGTAAATGGCAAAAATTTAGATAATCTTAAAAATTATATGCAGGGCAAAAAATTCAAAGGAACAGTGATAGAATAACTGTGGATAAAGTGATTTGACAAATTTTCTTAAAGTTTTAATATAATATTGCCGCAGACCGTAGGTGTCCGACATGGACTTAATACAGCCTACCGAGGTAAAAGTGATAATTTATTAATTATTGTCTGCGGTAATACGCAGTTTTTATTATGAGTGTGCAAATAACAAGGTTCTTCCGAGCGAAGCGAGGAAGGTTCTTATTTTAAACTATGGCCAAGACACGTGAACAAAAACAAGCTATTGTAGAACAATTTACCCATGAATTTGAGAATACAAAAAGTGTAGTATTTGTTGATTATTATGGATTGAATGTTGGCGAAGTTGATGAGCTTCGTAAACTCTTAAAAGAAAAAGCATGTAAATATATTGTTGGGAAAAAAACACTTTTAAAACGGTCTCTCGATAGTGCAGACCTTAAAAATATTGATATAGATTCGATGCAAGGAGGGCTTGGGGTCGTATTTGGGAGAGATGATGAGATGGCTCCTGCTAACGTTGTTTCTCAGTTTATGAAAAAACATAAACAAATGAAGATTCATGGAGGAGTGTTTAATACTGAATTTATTGATGCAAATACAGTCAAGATATTAGCTGAATTACCATCACTGCAAGAGTTACGAGCACACGTAGTTGGCGTTATTAAGGCGCCAGTCAATAATTTTGTTAGTGTATTAAACGGAAATATAAGGGGGTTGGTATATGTATTAGCAAATATAAGCAAAGCTTGAAATTTAAAAGGTTTATTATCTTTATTGCTAAATTATAAGCAAATAGTTATTAATTCATTAAATTAAAATATATGGCTGAAGAAACTCAAAATAAAGACGAAAAACAAAAAGAGAAACCAGTCAAGGTTCCAACCAAGTTTAAAGATATTGTAGAGCAAATAGAAAAAATGAGCGTGGTAGATCTATCAGAGCTCGTAAAAGTTTTAGAAGAAAAGTTTGGTGTATCAGCGCAGGCGCCTGTTGCGGTCTCTGCTACGCCAGCTGCTGATACAAGTGCAGAGTCAGAAGAAGAACAAAGCAGTTTTAATGTTGAGCTTACTGAAACGGGGGGGAATAAGATCGCGGTTATTAAAGCAATTCGAGAGTTTGTTTCTATTGGGTTAAAAGAAGCCAAAGATCTAGTTGATACTGCGCCAAAAGTGGTAAAAGAAGGTGTAAGTAAAGAAGATGCTGAAGCTATGAAGAAAAAACTTGAGGAAGCAGGCGGCAAAGTAACGTTAAAATAAAAAAACGCGATGCTAATATACTAATGCATACGAATTATACTAATATTCGTATCATTAGAATCAATTCGTAAAGCTTGGATACAAATATCATACCTTACAAGCTTCAAGGTTCTGACGAAGTCAGGTTCTTATAGTTTGGATATAAATCTCACTCCTTTCAAACTTCAAGGTTCTGACGAAGTCAGGTTCTTATATTGGCATCGGTTTTTTTATAACTCTATCTCGTATATCTTTGTGCCATTGAGCAGCCAGGCAATGTTTTCGTTACGACTTACAATAAAGTCTATGAGATTGTTAAATTGAGGACTCGTAAACTGTTTTATTAGTTTTCCATCTTTCAAGAATTTAATTAATCGATTGGTAGGTCCATCTAAAAGGTACAGATATTTCATATCAGTAGTAGTAAAGAGTTTTATATTCCCTTTTAGAGTAATAATATTAGGATCTGCTGTTGAAAGCGCTGGCTTAATATCATCGAGCTCAAATGCTGCGCGGTTATTTCTGAAAAATTTATATATTTCTCCTGTTTTTTTTAATATATAGATAGAGCCATCAATAGTGAATGAAAGTGTATCAGCAATGTTGGTGCCATCTTTAACCCATATTTCTTCTTTACCAAACCCATCAATGGTTTTTGAATATTTATAGATTTGATTTTGAGCATTTTCTAACAGGTACAGCCGGCCATTATAAAGGTAAAAATCAGTGATCTCTGATATGTCGTGTTCACGGGCAAGTTTTATAGGCTCTAATTTTGCATCAATTATATTAAAGGTTGCAATTCCTTGATTATTGTCGTATCCAATAAGAATATCATTGTCAAGCGGGACCAATTTTTCTAATCGCCCCACGTTAGTTGAAGTATTGTTAACCATTTCAGTACTAGCTGTTTCTACATTAAAGCGGTAGATATAGTTATTTGAAGCGTCAAAAATGTAAAAGTCATTAAACAGGTTTGTCATCCCCGATGGATTTATATTTTTATACTGTTGTCCAAGATCAATTAAGAGATCGGGCTCATCAATGGTAGTGATGCGATAAAATTTATTTAACGTAGTACTATATTTGGTATAAAAAAGTTCATAGGTTTGTTTTTGTTCTTTTGTTTTTTGAGGGAGAGAAGTTAAAAGCTGTTTCATCTGTGTAAGGAATGTTTGTAAATTTGATTCATCTTCATAAATTAAGGCAATAGAAAGTTCTGATTCTATCTTTTTTAAGTTTTGTATGGTTTGTACATATTCTCTTTTTTGCTGTGCCTTATATTCTTGACTTCCTAAGATAACAATGCTGATGACAAATAAAAAGCCAGAAATAATCAGGATAATAAATAATGTTTTTTGCCACATAATACCTCGGGGGGTCGTAGAACGAAGTTTCACTACCCCTCCATGTGTTTTTACTTGCTTTGGCGCTTTGAGCTTGAGGGAACGTTTTTGAGTGCTTAATTTTTTTATTGTTTGAAATATTTTTGTAAGTACGGTGAGCACTTTTTGCCTTGTGGTAATAAATATTTTTGTGATGCGTGTTGAGCGAGATACAATGGTGGGGAGTATTTCTTCTTCAGGTTCTTTTTCCTTATCTACTTCAACAGTTATTTTTTCTTCTTTTGATTCAAGGTGTTCAGATTCATCCTCTGGTGATTGTATTATGAGTGATTCGTCGCGATGAGAAATAGCTAAAAGGAGTACATTGATTCTATTTAAATCATCTGATAAAAGCTGCTTTATTTCATCAGTAGCATTTTTAAGCGGCTGAACTTTAAAAACCTGAATAATTTTTTTAGTACTGAAATAATCAAATAAATTTGGTGATGCAAACAGCAGAACATTGTCTTTTTCTAATGATCCGTTCATTAAATTTGAAAATTTGGTTGATTTATTCTTGCCGGCCGAAAGTTTTTGTAATTTCCCTTCAGGAGTCCCTGACATAAGGTACGTTTTAATCTCACCTATAGGAGCAAAATAAACAGTAGTATTTTTCAGTGCAATGACTTCAATATCAAGTTCATCAATATATTTTTCAAACAATTCTGAGGAGTGAGCTTTTTCTTTTGAGATCCATTTATTAAGGGATTGCAATAAATCCTCAAATTCTTTTTCAATATCATTACCCGTCCGCAACGTTTTATAAAATTCTCTTGACGTGAAGTCAATAAAATTTTGTATCCACTCTTTTGCATGAGAAAGCGTATCGTTTCCTAACACACCTTTGAAATGGATGGATATGAGTATGGCAAGTTTACCAAATTTTTCCAGGAATTTTTTTTCTGGATCAGC